>CAZKIN010000474.1:0-2609 GCA_964552515.1 uncultured Phycisphaeraceae bacterium | reverse complement strand
CCGCGCCGGCGCGTTCGATCAGCGCGACATGCTCTTCCAGCCGCGCAAAGTCCGCGGACAGCAGGGAAGGGGCCATGCGGACTTTGGCGGGTTGCAGGGAACGGGGTTGATTCGGAGTGGTCGTACTCGTTAGCAAAGGTCATTTCCCTTAGTAGATCGCCAAACTGCACAAGTGTTGCCGGTACGGCTACACGTCATCCAATAAATCCAGCGGCCCGAAGGGTTTTCCTTCCAGGTATTCCAACGACGCACCGCCACCCGTGGAGATATGCGTCATGCGATCGGCCAGGCCCGCCTTATCGACAGCGGCCGCGCTGTCTCCGCCGCCGATGATTGAAATCGCACCGCGACTCGTCGCTTCGGCCACTGCCTTCGCAATTGCCAGCGTGCCGACATCAAACGGCGGTGTTTCAAACACGCCCATGGGGCCATTCCAGACCACGGTCTTTGCGGCCGCTATGACCTTGCGAAATTCTTCGATGGACTTCGGTCCAATGTCCAGTGCCATCCAGCCGTCGGGGATGGACTCCGTACAGACTTTCGTCTGCGCGCCGGTCTTGATTTCTGTCGCAGCGATGCTGTCCATAGGTATCATCAGTCGCTTGCCGGCTTCACTTTTCAGGCCGCGCGCCGTCGGAAACAGATCGGGCTCCGTCAGGCTCTTGCCCACTTCCATGCCATCGGCGGCCAGGAACGTGTTGGCCATCGCGCCGCCGATCAGGATCGTGTCGCACTTGCCGAGCAGTGACTTGATGACGCCGAGCTTATCCGAGACTTTGGCCCCGCCGAGAATACACAAGAATGGTCGTGCGGGGTTCCGTACGGCCTCGCCAAGGAATTTCAGTTCTTTTTGCACCAGGTAGCCGACGACCTTGGGCTTGCCCGTCATCATCTGCGGCACGGTGAACATGCTCGCGTTGTCGCGGTGGCAGGTGCCGAAGGCGTCGTTGACGTAAGCGTCGCCCAACTCCGCGATCTGCCGCGCGAACGCATCCTTGGCGGTGCGCAGCTTGGCATCCTTTGCGGCGTTCTTGTCCTTGATCTGCTCCTCTTCGTGGAACCGCAGATTCTCGAGCAGCAGAACTTCGCCATCGCGCAGGGCGAGTGCCAATTTACGGACATCTTCGCCGACGCAATCCGGCGCGAGCACGACCTTCGTATCCAGCAACTCGCCCAGCCGTTTCGCCGCGGGGGCCAGCGAATACTTCGTCCGCGCGTCCGGGTCTCCTTCGGGCCGACCGAGGTGACTCATCAGGATCAGCCGCCCGCCGCCGTCGCGCAATCTTTTGATCGTCGGCAGGGCCTCGCGGATGCGCCGGTCGTCGGTGATCTGGCGCTGCTTGTCCAGAGGCACGTTGAAGTCCACGCGCACCAGCACGCGCTTGCCCCGGACATCGATCTGTTCAACGGTTCTTTTCATAAATCCGGGGTCCTAGATAGAGCTTGTCTCATACGAAAAATCGAGCTTTCCCGAATTCTCCATGGCATGCTCAATCGTCAGACCCACGACCTTGCCGTCCTGATCAATATCAACAAGCACATTTTCATTCAATTCTGTGGTTTCGGCGGACACGCGATCATTAAGCTTGATGTACAGCGTGTCCGTGTCGACAAAATAAGTCACTTTCATGTCTTGCCGATCCCGGGTTACAACTTCGCAACCCGCCCGATCAAATCCACCGCGCGGCTCGCATAGCCCCATTCGTTGTCGTACCACGCGACCACTTTGACCATGTTTCCGCCCTTGGCGGGCATGGTCATCGTGCTCAGTCCGTCGATGATTGCGCTGTGCGGATTGCCCACGATATCCGAACTGACCAGCGGGTCTTCGCTGTATTCCATGATGCCCTTCATCGGACCCATTGCCGCCGCCTTGAGCGCCGCGTTGACTTCCTCCACGGTGACCGACTTTTTCAGCGTCGCCACCAGGTCGATCATTGAGCCATCCGGCACCGGTACGCGCACGGAGAATCCATTAAGTTTGCCGTTCAGTTCCGGAATGACCTTGCCGACAGCCTTCGCCGCGCCGGTGGTCGTCGGGATGATGTTGACACCGGCCGCGCGGGCGCGCCGCGGGTCCTTATGCACCATGTCGGCGACCTGCTGATCGTTGGTGTAGGCGTGCACCGTGGTCATGAGTCCTTCAACCACGCCGAAAGCATCGTTGAGCACCTTGGCCACCGGAGCGAGGCAGTTGGTGGTGCAACTCGCGTTGGACAGGCAGGTCTGACTGGCTGACAAAAGTTTGTCATTCACGCCGAGCACCACGGTGAGGTCCGGTTCGTCGCTGGCGGGGGCGGACAGAATTACCTTCCGAGCGCCCGCCTTGAGGTGATCGCCATAGCCGCCTTTTTCACTGCTGCGATTGGTGAACACGCCGGTCGATTCCAGCACGACGTCGACGCCCATTTTTCCCCACGGCAGATTCGCGGGAACCTTTTCGCTCAAGATTTTGATTTCCTTACCGTTGACGACCAGTGCGCCGTCTTTCGCTTCTACCGTTCCATTGAACCTGCCGTGCACTGAGTCGTACTTGAGCAGTTGTTTGAGCGTCGCCGGAGTGCTCAGATCGTTGATCGCCATGACCTCAAATTCACCGGCCCGCGCCG
>CAZKIN010000473.1:0-2609 GCA_964552515.1 uncultured Phycisphaeraceae bacterium | reverse complement strand
AAACACTGCACAGGGGTAAGCAGACAATTCCGACGTCTATGGTACTTTGGCCTTGACCGCCCGGTCCTGCTCCGATTCCACCAACGCGTACGGTGTAACAGTGGCCGTCCCCCACATTCATACTCAAAGCAGACCCACCTCCGCCGACACCGCAATGATCGTCATTGCACTCCTTATTGAGCGCATTGGTGCCGATCGGACAACTGGGGCAGGTGCCCGTGTCATTGCCGAACACCTGCACGGCCGAGTCGTAATCGCTGTCCGCGCAGTTCTGGATGGTCAACGCTCCGTCGCACGGGGATTCAAACTGAAACCACACATCTGATTGAAACGCGCTAAGTCCCGACGAAAAGCAGGCCGTTCCGGAGGTGTCGGGACCATCGGTCGTGGCCAACTGATTGTTCGCAGAAAATTGGCAACGATACGCGTCTGTGTTTGCAGGTCGGGGTTGACAAGTGGCCTCCGGATTGACGCAGTCGCGCCGAGGCGGTGCGCCGATGGTCATGTTGCAGACCTCGGAAATGTTCGGCGGACCCGCCGAAACGCTGCACACACCCAGGTTCAGATTCGGTGTCATGTTCTGGCACTCGAGCGGCACAATGGCGTTGGCGCAATTGTCATTCGCCGGCGGTTCGCATTCATCCGGAATGTTGTTGCTGTTCGCGTCGCGGCTGTGCTCGGTTTCCAGATCGCACACGTCGGGAATGCTGTTCGCGTTGCAGTCGGGATGAGTGAGGTTGGCGATATCGGTCAGATCGTTGACCGCGTTGCCGTCGCAATCCTGCTGCGATGCGGCGAAAGCGTTGATTACCCCGAAACCGCGCACATAGAGCGGGTCATACGTTCCGTTAAGCAGGTAATCATCGGCGGTGAGCATGAGATAGGTGCGCATCTGCTGCACCGTCCAGGTCGGGTGCGCTTCGATGAGGCACGCCACCGCCCCCGCGGCCAGTGGACATGAAAGCGAGGTTCCACCGACGCCGACGTACAAGTTGTTGCTGTTTACATCGACGGTGCGTGTGTTGACGCCGCGGGCCAGGATTTCCGGCTTGATGCGGCCATCCGCCGAGGGTCCATCGGAACTGAAGCCTGCAATAGCGCCGGTGTTATCCGCCGCACCCACACTCAGCACTTGCAACGCATCGGCCGGAGCGCCGAGGCTGGATGTCGTCGGATTAGCGTCGTGGCCGTTGTTGGCCGCGGAATTCAGGCAATACATGCCGTTGGCCGTGGCGGTGTTCACGGCAATGGTAGTCACGGCGGTCATGCCGTCGAGATCGGCTTGCGTGTACCAATCGAGATAGGACAGCGAAGCGGTGGCCATGTCGCCGCCGTTGAGTTCGATGAATTCCAATCCGGCGACGTAATTATCTTCTTCGACCGGTGTTTCGCTGGCGAGGTCTTCGGTCTTGCACAAAATGAACGAGGCGTCGTAGGCCGCGCCGACGAGTTCCGTCGGTTTGTAGGCACCGAGCGTGCCGAGAATCCATGTGCCGTGGTTGTGCTGACCGAATGGGTCGCCGGGCTGGTTGGAGGTGGTGGGGTCGTTATTGACAAAGTCAAATTCGGCGACCACTTGCAACACATTGCCTGGATCGTTGAACGCGTTGTGCGAGCGCAGGAAGCCAGTGTCTAGAACGCCGACGACTATGCCGTCACCGGTGAAGCCCAGGTTGTGCAGTTGATCGAGCTCAATCTGCATGATCTGCTCTTCGGACTCGCCATAAAATGGAACGCCGGCGAGTGCGGTTTGGCTGGGCGCCGCCGCAGCGGACGGCCCGACCGATTCGACTTCCACCCGCTGCGCCTGGCGAACGGCCTGTACCTTCGTAACAAATGGCAGGGCGGCGATACTCGTCAACTGTTCGCGCGTGCCTACCACGCTGAGCGCATTGAGCCAGCGGCTGGGATGGCGGACGGTGGCGCCGGTTCCGGCCACCGCGTCGACATAAGCCTGCGACACCGGAAGGTCCCGCGCGTCGGTCAAGCCCGGGTCGGTCCGGCGATGCAACCGGCGTGTGAGCGCTCGCGAGTCGTACGCCATGTCGAGGCGTGCGATGGCGGTCGCTTCCGCGGCTTTCGACACGAATCCCTTGTCCGTAAAAAACACCCACGCACGAGCGGTGCCGTCCTTCGATTCCGAAAGGCGTTGATCGATGGAGGCGTGGATCTTTCCTGCCGCCGGGATCGGTGCCGCGGCAGCTTGCATTGAGCCCGTAAGCACCATAGCCAACAAAAGCATTCGCGCGCACGTGCCGCCCCATACCCGGTTACCTGACCCCGCCATGATTCAATTTCCTTTCAACCGGGCGATGCCCGCATGTTGCCATTCCGGAGTGTTGGGGAAGTGCTTCTCGACCCTCAAGTCCACTTCACCACGTCCACTTGCTGGTCTCCTTAGTGTACCCGCCCGGACGCCCCAAACTCAAGCGCCGAAGCGACTTTCCGCCCCATAATAATGTGTGCTTGCCCCGACGGATTGCTCCTGGGCCGAGTTTGGTCCAAGATAAATGTGGTTCGGGTGACACTACCGGTGCTGGTGTGTCAATCAGTGCCGCCGAGGAGTTCACTGGTCATGCCCATGAATTTTTCCCGCCGCGATTTTCTGC
>CAZKIN010000472.1:0-2612 GCA_964552515.1 uncultured Phycisphaeraceae bacterium | reverse complement strand
GGCTTTCATAACTGACATAGGTGTTGTAAACGGCGGTCTTCTGGCCCTGCAAGGCGAAATAAGCGGAGGCCACATCCACCACGAAGGCGCGGCGGAATTGTTCGAAGAGACGCACGGCATAGACCAGTTCGCGCTCGGCTTGATAACGTGATTCGTAAGCGCTGGGACCGGCCCCGCGGAGCAGCGGCAGGTTGGCCGCGAGTATGGTCTGTCCGGTTTCGCCCGTGGTGACATGGTCAGAGAGATCCCGCATGAGGTTCCCCAGTACGCGGGCGCTGACTTCGCCACCCCAGGGGAGGCGCTGGGTAACTGACGCCTCACTGACGGCGTTAAGGGCTTGATCGAAACTCTCATCCTGTCCGGCATTCAGATAGTCGGCCCGAACCGCGGCCACGAATTGCGGCGTCCAAAGGTGACGCTCCAGTGTCAGGGACAGTGCGGCAAGATAGAGATCCTCTTTGGCATCCTGGAAGGTGCGTGAATGGCGCATGGCGTAACCAATGGCATCGTGCAGGGAAAAAACGGTTACATCGACGCCATCCGGGAATAACTGCGGCGACAACTCGGCCACAATCGGTTCTGGGGCTGGTACCGTATCCTGTGGTTCGGCAATGTCTGCCAGGCCGGAGCGGTCCTGAGAATCGGAGGTGGTTACAGGAGTTGCATCAGCGGCCTGCGCCCCCGGTGTTTCGCCGGCGGAATTGCGCGCGGCATCCGGCGATTGTGTAAAGGCGGCAGGTACACCAGGTTCCAGCGGACGGGGATTGAAGCGATACATTCGCTCGTTGCTTTCGCCATCGGACGGTTCTTCGATTCGGGCATCGGTGGTTTCGCCCAGGGCCGCCTGTTGGCGCTCGGCAATGAGGTCGTAGATCTGGCGATCCGTACGCTTGTTCAGGGCATCGATGCAACCAAGGGGAAGCAGTATGAGC
This sequence comes from uncultured Phycisphaeraceae bacterium, assembly GCA_964552515.1. Classification (GTDB taxonomy): domain Bacteria; phylum Planctomycetota; class Phycisphaerae; order UBA1845; family UBA1845; genus JACQXM01. The sequence goes on along the minus strand of CAZKIN010000472.1, from coordinate 1,680 downwards.
AGGGAAATCAAGCGAAGTAGGCGGTAACCATGCGAAGATGGTCGTCGGGTGCCGTACGAAGGCACCGGCCTGGTGCCGGAAGCTTTTTCTATCTCGCTCATGTTCGTCCACTCGCCTGCGCCGGTTGGGGCTGTTATGTACCCGATGGGTGGAGCCAGCGCAACCTTTCCGCAACCATTCGACAAGTTTCGACGCGCGGGCGTGCGTTGTGTTATGCTGAACGCATGACGCCTCCGCGAGACGATTCTCCGTCCACCGTCGCCGCCAGTCCGGAAATCGTGACGGTTCACCATGTGTCCGGTGCTTGGCGCTTGCGCGCCGATTGGCGCGGGCGGCTCCTTGCGGCCGGGGTACCCGATTGGTTTCGCCTGCATGATGATCGACGGGCCGCGCTGGTTAAGCAAGGTCGCGGGCGGAGTGTCTGGCGGGTGGAGCTAGGCGAGACTGTGGTATTTGCCAAAGTGGTGCAACCGGGTTCCGGTTTGCAGCGTGTGAAGGCGTTGGTGCTAGGCGATCCGGCCCGCCGGGAATGGGATGCACTGAAAGCATGCGCCGCGCGGGGGGTGCCGGTACCGGAGGCGATCGGTTGGGGATCGCAGTCCGGAAGTCGCAGCCGTGTGCTGATTACCCAGGCGATTGAACCGGCGCAGACTTTACTGGATGCGTGGATGACGGCGACGAAGTCACCCGCGGATCGGCGCACGCGGACGATTCCGTTGATGCACGCGGCGGCGACGTTATTTGCGACGGCGCATGAGCGCGGCGTGTGGCATCGCGACGCGCACGCGGGAAACATCCTGGTTGGTGCGATCGGCGCGGAGTGCCGCGCATACTTCACAGATTTGTTAGGCGCCAAATTCCGGCGCGGCGCTTTAGATTGGAAAGAGTCCATGCAATCGCTGGCACAGTTTGATCAGCGGATGCGGCGCGTCGCGACGCGCGCCGAGCGCCTGCGCTTTTTGCGAGAGTACTTTGCCCTGCGCGAATCAGCGAAGCCGGCGTCCCGTGTGGATTTGCGGCAATTCTTACGCGAAAAAGCCAGAGTGCAGCACGAACACGGAGAACGATTTGCCCGCACATGGGACCGCCGGTTGCGCGGGGATGGTAAGTATTTCGCGAGATTACAAGTGGCAGGCGGATGGAGTGGAGTGGTCGCTCTTCGCACGGAAAGGCCTCATATGCACGGAGATCGCGCAATCGCGGACTGGACCGTGGCGCAATGGAAACCGGTGTTGCAGGAGTTGGTAGAGACCCATTCGTTTGGCGCGAAGAAAGCCGCACGGGCTGTCGATTCCACACGGCAGACGGCAAAAAGTTCAAGCGAGAAGATTGCGTGGACGGTATTCGGATCGCCGGCACGACTCGCGTTCATGCAAGCGCATCTTAGTTTGCACCGGGATAAGAAAGCGCCGCCGCTCCTTGGGTACATGGAGCGGCGGCGTCATGGGTTCATCGTAGAATGTCAGCTCTTGGATTATTCCGGTTCATCATAGAGGGCTAATTGCTACGGCTTCGGAGCGGCCAGCGCCTTTTCTAACGCTTCAATTACCTTGGGATCTTCCGGCAGTGTTTTGGTTCCAAATCGCGCGATCACCTGGCCATCGCGACCGACGAGGTATTTCTCGAAATTCCATTTCAGGTCGCCGGCGACATCCTTATTGGGATGGGTGGTCAGGTACT
>CAZKIN010000471.1:0-2618 GCA_964552515.1 uncultured Phycisphaeraceae bacterium | reverse complement strand
ACGGCATGCTCACCCTGCTCATGGCCCGTCTGGTGGGTGCGGAAGGCATTGTCGATGCGCTCGAACCCAACCCTGTGTGTGTCGCGCGCATCCGCCGATCCATGGAACTGAACAAGCTCTCGCACGTGCGTTTGCATGTCTGCGCCGTTGGCGACGCGGAAGGTACGGCCACTCTTCGTCAGACGTCCGCGCATACCGGAACGTCTACTTTAGGCGCATTGCCCGAAAGCGAGAAGGATGGCATTCACTGCGAATTCTCTGTGCGCGTGGCCACCGGAGATTCCATACTGCTGCCGGACACCCGACCCGTGCGCCTGCTGAAAATGGACGTGGAAGGCTACGAATGTTCCGCGCTGCGCGGACTTCGCGGGCTTATCGATCGAGACCATCCGGCCATCATCACCGAAGTGGACGCACGCTGGCTGGCGCGCTGTGGCGGAACTCCGCATGATTTGGAGTTGCTGCTTCGTGAAATGGGTTATGCCTTATTTTCCTTCAACTCGCCGCGCGTGGGGCTGAAACACAAGCTCGTAATCGAAGGTATCTCCGGTCTTGCCGCGGATATGAAAGGCGACGTGTTGTGGACACATCCTGACACCTCAATCAATGGGTGTCTTGTGCGTAGTAGACGCTGAACCGCCGCAGGAATCGCATCGCGTTCAGCTCTCTCACGATCTATACTGTCCGAACAAGGATTGCTTTGCATGACTTTGTCCGGACCCAATTCAGCGCCAGCACCGCCCCAGTCGTTTGCTGCGCCGAATTCGCCATCACCCCTCGCTTCGTCTGTCTGCAACATCGCCCACCACCTTCCGCGTATGGCCAGTCAGGTTCCCGATCAGAAAGCCGTCGTCATTACGGCCCGGCGGGATAAGTCCGGAAAGGCGATTTATGAATCGCTCAACTTTGCCCAAATGGAGGCCCTGTCCAATCGCTATGCATCCGGGCTGGCCGCCTATGGTTTCACGCGCGGGCAGCGCGTCCTCATGATGGTCCGGCCAGGTTTCGATTTCATCGCCATCACCTTTGCACTGTTCAAACTCGGCGCGGTCCCCGTGCTCATCGATCCCGGCATGGGCATCGCCCGCATGCTGGACTGCATCCGCAGCGTGGACGTGCAGGGCTTCATCGGGATTCCGCTCGCCCAGTTGATGCGCGTGCTGCGGCCGGGCTCGTTTGGCAAAGTGACCCACTGTGTCACCGTGGGCCGACGCTTCGGCTGGAGCGGTCCGACGCTGAAGGAAATCGGCGAGCGCGGGTCGCAGCAATTTGATCTGGTCGATACCCGCGCGGACGAAATGGCCGCGATTCTCTTTACATCCGGCAGCACCGGTCCGGCCAAGGGCGTGGTCTACGAACACGGCATGTTCGACGCGCAGGTGCGGATGATCCAATCGCATTACGGCATCCTGCCCGGCGAGGTGGACCTGCCCGCGCTGCCGGTGTTCGCGCTGTTCAGTACCGCCATGGGCATGACCTGCGTGATTCCCGACATGGACCCCTCGCGCCCCGCGCGGGTCAATCCGGCGCACATCGTCGAAGCCATTGTCGATCAGCACGTGACCAATACCTTCGGCTCGCCCGCCATCTGGAAGCGCGTGGTGCCATACTGTCAGCAGCATGGCATCAAACTTACGTCCCTGATGCGCGTGCTGGTGGCCGGTTGCGCCGTGCCGCCGAAGCTGATTGCCCAGTTGCGCGAGTTACTCTCCGATGACGCCGATGTGCATACGCCCTACGGCGCGACCGAAGCGCTGCCGATTTGTTCGATATCGGGGAAGGAGCTGTACAAGAAACAATTTCAATATCACTCTCCAGTTGGCGAAAAATGGCATAAGGAGGAACACATCTCGCAAGTGTTGCCGCAGCGACTGGCCGCTATTCAAAAAAAAGGCGTCGAGGCAATCATCGATCTTCGCGACATCGGAGGCGATGACTTTCCGGATCATCAGAACCTTGCAAGCCGCGGATTTGGCGTATGCGTGGGCAAACCCCTTTCGGGAATAGATCTGCGCTTGATTCGCATCACTGATGACGAGATTTCAGAGTGGTCGGATGAATTACTGGTGGCACCGCCTGAGTACGGCGAAGTTGTGGTCGCCGGACCTGTGGTGACGAAGGAATACTACGGGTTGCCATTGGCGATAGCGACTTCGAAAATCAGAGATGGCGAAAGAATTTGGCATCGCCTGGGTGATATTGGATACATGGATGTCAACGGAAGGCTGTGGTTCTGTGGTCGCAAATCGCAGCGCGTATCTACCGAAAAAGGGACGCTGCTCGCGGATCAATGCGAACTGCTCTGGAGCGGATTTGATGTGCGCTCGGCTCTGGTTGGCGTTGGACGGAAGGGACGACAGCATGCGTACCTGATACTCGAAACGAACGCCGGCCGCCCGTGGAACTTCCGGGAACGGCGAAGGCTGCGCGAAGAAATCGAGTTCTTCTTACCGTACACGGGTCTGGATCAAGTCATCGCAGGCGTCCTCTTCCACCCATCTCTTCCCGTCGACGTCCGACACAATGCCAAGATCAACCGAGAAGCGCTTGCCGTTTGGGCGGCAAAGCACGTTGGTTCCAAACGTGACTGAACCGTCATGGTTCACCACGAAGATCAC
>CAZKIN010000470.1:0-2624 GCA_964552515.1 uncultured Phycisphaeraceae bacterium | reverse complement strand
TCGGTGCCCATGTTGAGCAGCTCGACGGCGAGTCCGCCGGAAAAAAGTCCCGCCTGGGCGATAACAAAAGGGCCGGACCAGACCAGGCCGATGGAGAGATAATCCGGTTCCTGTATCAACTGCGGGCAGTAGCAATCAGGACTGTCGAGCGCACAGGGGGTGAAATCTGGACTGATGCGGTACTCGATCACGTGGGTAATGACTTCTCTAACCTCCGGGTCCGGCAGTGTAAAATAGAGCGGAGAGAAACCGCTCAGGCAGGTAGCGCGCAACGGACGGAAGTTGGGGTCGTTCTCGTCTCCACCGATTCCGGTGACGAACTCCGTCGTGCTGACGTTGCCGGGATTGTCCTGACCATCCACCCTAAGCGTCGCACGATCCTCCTGATTGCAAATGCAGCGCAGCTCCGGACTCCAGCAATAGCTGCACCCGAGCGGCAAGTAGACGGAAACACTCGCATAGCCGGACGGGTCCGTGCCCGCGGCAGCGAAATCGTAACTGATGGTCACAGTCACCGTATCGCCGGGCAGGACCGTGCGCGGCGACACGCTCATGGTGAGCGGTCCGGGTACGTTGTACATAGATGGATCGAAATTCGTGGCCACGCAGGCGTCATCGCGATCATCGCCCGCGATGGTTACCGTGGCTGACCCGACGAAGAGGCCTGATGCCGCGTTGTTGTCACAATCCGCGTTGCCGCCGGATACGTTGGTCATGTCATAGATTTCAACGGTGACGGTGTCGAGGTTGGTGGTCTTGGAAATTCCGCCCGGATCGGCCACGTAACTTACCTGGCTGGACGCGGAACTGAAAATGGTTCCTTCTTCGCCGGAGCCTCCGCCAATCAGCGTTCCAATACTTCCCGATGTGCTCCAGCGATAGCAATATTGCCCGGCGGCCGCGCCGCTGACTTGCGCGTGAAGTGCTTCAACCGGATACTTTTCCGTCACGACAGGCTTGGCGGGAAGTAATTGAACTGCGGACACCGTGGCCGACCAGAGCGAAATGTCGTTGCTGGCCTGCAAGTTTTCAGTCACGCTGCCCAGGGAGACTTTTCCGATGGCGTATTGCACCGAAGCCACCAATGAAAACGTCGAGGCCATGTTAAGCAGACTTTGCTGCATGCGCGAGAAGTTCAGCAGAGAGTTGTTGTTCGGTCCGTACGCCCGATACAGGATGTCGGCCAATGCGGCGCGGAATGTGCTGTCCGAGCCGACGCGCGAGAGGATGGCGCCGAGCGCATCGGAATATCCCTGAGCGGTGGCGAGGTTGATCCCGTTGATTACCGGATCGCAAAGGGATTGGGCTGCCGCAAGCATGGCGGTGCGGGTTGCGTCGGGCAAAGCGAGCACGGTCACCGTTTCCTCAGTATTGGGCATCTGCGGTTCGTCGACAAACGGGATGTCGGGAGCGTCCTCGGGCAGCAGGCTGGCGCCGATTGCCCAGATTTCAGCAACGGGGATCAAGTAATCGAGATAAAACGTTTCATTCTGCAGGGCGGCCAGTTCCATCATCCAGCGGTCGTCTTCCAAGGCATATTTGGGCTCCTGAAAAAGTGACGACATGCCAACATGATCGAGCGTGGAACTGAGCAGGAGCAGGTCATAGTAAGTGACCGTTGCACCGGCATGCATGGCCAGCGAAAATGGCGCGCTGTAGATGTTTTTCCAAGAATATCCACCGTCCAATTGCGTAATGACGTTGGCGAAAAACCCACCGGGGGCACCCGTTGTATAGGCGGATGGGATGGTAACCGGCGTGCCCACCAGTTCGACCGGCGACAAGTCAGTGCGGATTCCGCCGGATTCGAAGCCTGTTTTGTAGGCCATTACACGCCCGCGGCGCGGGACAGTATTCAGGCCGATGAGTCCGCTGGTCGCGGTATCGTTGCGCAGGAAGAGGCCGTTTTGCGAAGTGGTCGGACCCGGTGACGCGGTGATAAAGGCACCACTACCCGCCGACTGTTGATTGGCCGGAGGTATTTTCGCATGACGGTCTGCACTTTTGGCGGTTGTCGCTTCCGCCTGCGCGAGCAGCATGTCTTGTGCCTCTTGGATGGCACTAGTGATGCGTTCATCGCCATCCGCCAGTGCTGCCGGATTGTCGGCGAGAGCCGCGTCGAGGGCCGTCCGTACCACACCGACTGCATCTGAATATGTATATCGAATCAGATCATATACATCGTACGTGGTGTCGTGAGCCGTGGTCCAGCCGCCCAGTGCGAAGTAGAGCAGAACAATAGCGGTTGATTCGGTGTTGATCGGGTTGCTCGAGTTATCATAAAGATGAATGAAGCCGAGCAGGACGGTGCGATCTTGTGAATCCACTACGGCGGCCAGCGAGAGCGTTCCCGATGGGATACTTAATTCCCCGTCATACATGCCGTTGGGCCTGACCGGCATGTCGGCGTTGAGCGAAACGACTTTCAAATCGGCTGCGGATGTATCGAACGCATCGGGCAGTTCGATGACACCAAATACAACTTGCGGACTCTGAAAAATGGCTGCTACACCTTCCGAATCCGGGAACGGCTCGGTGTCCGGCTGCGCTGCGTCGCCGCCGTCACTGCCGCCACCGCCTCCGCCACCATTGTCCTGGCCGCCGTTGTCGTTGCCGTCGTCACC
>CAZKIN010000469.1:0-2625 GCA_964552515.1 uncultured Phycisphaeraceae bacterium | reverse complement strand
TGAACCAGATCCGCGACCTCGCCCCCATCGTCGGCCGCAAACTATCGACGCTGCCCCCATCAGTACCGCAAGCGTAAGCGACCGGTGCAGTTCGCACACCCTCTGACGCAGGGCATCAGCATACGCTTCCGCATCGCCACACCATCAGTACCGCGAGCGTAAGCGACCGGAGCAGTTCGTACCCGGCATAAAACGATAGGATCGGCCTCTTGCGAAAAATAACGGGGCGCCCAATATGATCATCTTCACAAAGAGAAGTATTATGCAAACGCCGCTCGCCTATTTTATTACATTCCGAACCTATGGTACTTGGCTCCATGGCGACTCGCGCGGATCAGTTGATGGCATTAAGAATCTCTATGGATCAGAGTTTGTCGATCCCAGCGCAGGAAGACAGGAGATCATGTCAAACTTGATGACTGGACCGGCTGTCACCTTGTCAACCAGCGAACGTAAACTCGTAAACACGACTTTGGTTGAGGTCTGTTCAACTCGCGGCTGGAGCCTCGTAGTCCTGAATGTTCGCACCAACCACGTCCATGTTGTACTGTCCTGTCCGGACACACCCGAAAAAGCCATGAACGACTTGAAGGCTTGGGCCACGCGCCGACTTCGCGAAGCCGGATTACGCAAGTCATCCGAAAAAATCTGGTCGCGCCACGGTAGCACAAAATACATTTGGAATGAGCAACAACTTGTTGCAGCTTGTGGATACGTCACTGATAGCCAGGAATCAATAGAGTAATATCACCGGAAAACATGAAAGGTCCTAACGGCTCCACTCGCTCACGCTCGTGGTACTGATACAATCCCCCAGCATGGACGCTGTCATCTGCGGTATTGATCCTGGCCTCGGCACCACCGGTTACGCCGTCATCCGCACCGGCAACTCCGCCTCCCCCGGCCACTCCGGTATCACCATCCTCGACGCCGGAGTCTGCCGCTTCGACCGCAAAGAGCCCCTCGCCGCGCGCCTCCGCGCCATCGAGTCCGACATCGCCGCCATCCTCGACGAACACCACCCGCGCGTACTCGCCGTCGAACAGCTCTACGCCCACTACAAACACCCGCGCACCGCCATCCTCATGGGCCACGCACGCGGCGTCATCCTCCTCACCGCCGCCCAGCGCAACATCGAAGTCCAAAGCTATGCTGCCACGCAGGTCAAACGCTACCTCACCGGTCGCGGCCGCGCCGACAAGTCGCAGGTCCAGCGTGCCGTACAGGTCGCACTCGGCCTGCCCACCCTCCCTGACCCGCCCGACGTCGCCGACGCACTCGCCATCGCTTTATGCTGCGCCGCGTCGTATGATCGCACCCGCACGGAGGCGACTGCATGATCGTTCGCATCACTGGAAACTTAACCGACATCGCTGAAGATTCGATCGTCGTCGAACATGACGGCCTCGCGCGCGAAGTCCTCGTCCCGCGCTACGCCATCGGAGAACTCGCCGCCCACCGCGGCAAGACCGTCACCCTGCACACCATCGAACTGTTCGAAGAAAGCCACTCCTCCGGCCACCTCGTCCCGCGCATGCTCGGCTTCATGCACCTGGAAGACAAAGTTTTCTTCACCCGCTTCGTCAGCGTCAAAGGCATCGGCCCGCGCAAAGCCCTCAAAGCTCTTTCGGAGCCCGTGCGCCAGATCGCCACCTGGATCGAAGCCGGCGACGCCAAGCCGCTCAGCAAACTTCCCGGCATCGGAGCGCGCGGGGCGGAACTCATCGTTGCCTCGCTTAAGGGAAAACTGCGCGACCTCGCCTTCCCCGCGTCCACCACCTCGGCCGAAGTGATCAAACTCTCACAGGCCCAGCGTGACGCACTCGAAGTCCTCGTCGCCTGGGGCGACCCGCGCCACGACGCCGAACGCTGGCTCCAGCGCGCCATCCAACTGAACCCCGCCATCGACTCCGCCGACGAATGGGTCCGGTCCGCCTATCGCGTCAAAAGCGGTGTGGAGGGATAAGGCGAGCCGAGCGATGGTGTGAAATGGCAATGCGAGAAGAGAATTCACTTAGGCGAGAAAATGAATGATCCTCGATGTCGTCTATGCATTGTTGGCTGTGTTTGTTGTAGCGACGGGTTGGATAGGGGCACTGTGGTACGGCAGCTTTGCGTTCAGCCCTTGTCTTGGTTGCTAGCTAACCGTGATTCAAACTGACCACGACCGAAAATCACAATTAGACAGAATCCTCCGTAAAGCGTAACGCCGTGAACCAAAACGGATTCAGGCCCGAAAGGCCTTAACATTTTCAGCCTGAAAGGCTGACAGACCATAGCCGTGGGCAAGCGGAGCGCCGCCCACGGATACGGCCCCCATAACAATCCAGCCCTGAAAGGGCGTAACAATTCCATTCAATTCGCGACGTGTACTTCGCCCACAAAAAATGGCCGGTCCCGAACTTGATCCTAATCGGACACCGACGATACTCTTGTACGCGTGTCCCGGAGGGACATCCGAATGTAGCCCCGCACTTGAGTGCGGGGTTTGCCGCAATTTCGGTTAACATAGTCCCGGAGGGACGGCTGAAACTATTCGCTCCTTCGCCCTTGGCTGATGATCAATGACTCGCGACCGCATCATCTCCGCCGCACCCCGCGCAACCGACGAACCGGTCGATTCCG
>CAZKIN010000468.1:0-2653 GCA_964552515.1 uncultured Phycisphaeraceae bacterium | reverse complement strand
GAACGACTTCGCTAATAGCATGGCCGATCGCCTGCGTGACATGGGCGCAACCTCCGGTGACCGCGTCGGCATCTGCCTGCCCAAGAGCATCAACTCGCTCATTTCAGTGCTCGGCATTTTGAAAGCCCGCGCGGCCTATGTGCCCGTCGACTATTCCGCCCCTGCCGACCGCAATCGATTCATTTTCTCCAACTGCCAGACACGCGTCATCATCACCGACGAGCCGCGCGCCGCGGCACTCAATACGGCAGGAGCCGCGCCCGCTCCCCTGCGGACTTTTCCGGGGACCGCGACCGACGGAGTCGGCGCTTCCTGGCTGAGTGCCACAACTCCGGCACTGGTCAAGGAACCCGCAAGAGCCGACGATCTCGCATACATCCTTTACACCTCCGGTTCGACCGGCGTCCCCAAGGGCGTCATGCACACGCAGGCCAGCGCGATGAGTTTCGTGGATTGGGCCATCGAGACTTTTCAACCGACCAGCACCGACCGCTTCAGCAGCCACGCGCCATTTCATTTTGACCTTTCGATTCTCGACATTTATGTCCCCTTCAGCGCCGGGGCTACGCTGGTGCTGGTCGGTGAAGAATTCGGCAAAGACCCCGTGCGGCTCGCGTCGTTTATCGCGGAAAAGAAACTCAGTGTCTGGTACTCGGCACCGTCGATTCTCGCGCTGATGTCGCAATACGGAAAACTGGAAACGCTGGATTTTTCCGCACTGCGCTACGTGCTTTTTGCCGGTGAAGTGTTTCCGGTCAAGCACCTGCGCACGCTTCGCCGCCTCTGGCCGGGCAAGGGCTTCTACAATCTCTATGGCCCGACCGAAACCAATGTCTGCACCTTTCATCGCATTCCCGAGAACATCGACGATGCGCGCACCGAGCCGTTTCCCATCGGTGCCGTGTGCAGCAACTGTCGCGACCTTGTCATCGACGAAAACATGCAACCGGTTCCCGACGGCGCCGAGGGCGTGCTCTATATTCATGCGTCGGGTCCGGTGATGCCGGGTTACTGGCAGCAACCGGAAATGAATGCGAAAGTATTCCACACGGATGCGCAGGGTCAACGCTGGTATCGCACCGGCGATGTAGTGCGCAAAGAAAACAACGGCGATTACATTTTCCTTGGCCGCCGCGACCGCATGGTGAAACGCCGCGGATATCGCATAGAATTAGGCGAAATCGAGGCCGCGCTGTATCGCAATGCGCAGGTGAAGGAAGCGGCGGTGGTGGCGAGGGAAAATGACGAGGGTGTCAGTATTGTGGCATTTGTGGTCGGGGCGGGTGAGAAACTTTCGATGGTCGCGATGAAAGTTTTTTCCGCGGCGAACCTGCCGGCCTACATGATTCCGGATCGATTTGTCTTTCTGGACGCTCTGCCGCGCACCTCCACCGACAAAGTAGATTACCAGGCGCTGACCCGGCAAATTCCCTGATTTTGCAGGGAAAAAGTGACGATCGAGCCAAGTTGCGGCACGTCAGGGCATGCTAAATTCCACCACCCCCAGCGCCACCGGCCGACAGCCATACGCCGCCCGGGCACACCCCAAGCGCAAGCGCCAGCCAATTGGCACCGCTGGACGGCGCGACGGTCCTGAATTCAAGATATCACAAGGTCCGATGAATAGATTCTTGGTGACTGTTAACGCACACTCTCTGCGCGACGGCCGATCAGGATTTGCGCACTATGTCAGACAACAGACACCATGCGAATCAAGCCCGGACTTATCGCGCCGCTTTCGCGTCGAATGCCCATGGTCGATAATGCATGGGGGCCCATTTGGGAGAACAGGTATGCTTCGACGAGGTTGGGTACTGGCAGTTCCAAGCGTGGCGGCGGTTGCGCTGGTCTGCGGCTGCGGTTTCTTTCCAGTTAATGTCGCGAGTGATGTACCTTGCGTCACACTGGAATGGGAAAGCGAAGACTATGTTTCGGTTCGCGGCTTTCGCAATGAACGCGCAGACGGTGGTCGCTTTCTCTTTACTGGACAAACAAGTTCGCAATTTGAAGATGATCTCCGAGAAAACGGACGGCATGACTATTCGCCACGGGAAGGCGTGTATGCCTACGACATTGAAACGAGGACCCTTGAGTTGGTTGATGATAGTGCCTGGGACTTGGCAGAGGGACCTGTAATAGTGCCCACAACCAGCGGGGGAACTGAAAATTTTAATCCTATTGCGACGGGAAGTCTTTCGGGCTTGTCCTTCATGGGGCAGCCGGTGGCTGTAGCTGGAGGAGGCGTACTGTCGGTTCTTGATTCCAATAGCGACAGTCCCTATGTGGCCATTATCTCTTTCAGTGGACGTCGGCGGCCGGGATTGTTCAGCAGCGGAGGTGCGAACGGCCAGTACTATCATCAAATTTTTTCGGACGAGACCGGCCGGGCCGTGAGCCATGCGGTGCGACTCGGACTGGGAGATGGCGAGCGCTTCATTTGGCCTGGCGGAGCATGGACGTCTGACAATCGATATGTGGTCTATCAGTCCGGCTACACGTTCTGTTTTGCTGATGGAATAACGGAATAAAGTCAATCAACAGGCAATCAGGAAGTTTCTATTTGAGCAGTCATTTCACGCGGCGCGGAAGGATGCGAGGGTGGATTGCAGGACGTCGAGCAGGGTGGTGAGGCGCGGTTCGAAGCGGAAGCTGT
>CAZKIN010000467.1:0-2660 GCA_964552515.1 uncultured Phycisphaeraceae bacterium | reverse complement strand
ACCGCCTTCTACCGCGACCAGCTCGGCCTGCCGCTGCTCGGTGTGCACGGCGGACTGGCGTTCTTTAACGGCGGAGGTGTTACGCTGATGCTCAGCACGGAACTCGCCAAGGCCGCACCGGGCATAGCCGGCGCTACCGAAGTCGTCTTCGCGGTGGAAAGTGTGCAAGTGGCTTATGACGCGCTCCTGGCACGGAATGTCGTGTTCCTCCGTGAACCCCGCCAGGTCACGCCATCGGATTGGGCGGCCAACTTCAAAGACCCCGACGGACACCTGCTGTCGGTCTTCGGCCCGAAATAGATAAAAGACCCCCTCGCCAGCGCGGCGTTTCCGCAAACTCATGTCGCCTGCGTCAGACGGTCGAGGGCGCTGCTGATGTTCGTAAGTGCCGCGGCCAGATCGTCGGGCGCCAGCGTGAGACTCAGCCGGATGTGGTCATCCAGGTCGAAGAATGCCCCTGGTGTCACCTGCGTGTCATATTCAGCGACCAGCAGTTCATTCAGCCGCCCGCCGCTTAACCCCTGCGTCAGACGGATACATTCAAAGATCGCCCCATCGTTGGTATAGCCCTGCACGCGCGGTTCCCGCGCCAGCCAGTCACGAAAAATCGGTTGCCCGGCGGAATACAACCGGCGAAACCGCTCCTCCATCCGACCAATGCCGTGCAGCGCCGAGACCGCGAGGGTCATCGCCGGCGCGGCATTGTTCACGCTGAGGAGGTCCATCATGTCCCGCGCCCGATCGGCCAGTCGCGGACTCGTCGCCAGCCATCCCGCGCGCAATCCGGACAAACCGTAAATCTTGGTGAGCGAATTAATCGCGATGACGTTGTCACCCAGGCTCGCCGCCGTCCAGCACGGCTGTTCCGCATTGAGACTCCATGCATCAAGATAAGCTTCATCGACGATCAGCGTGGCATTGGCGCGTTCACAACGCTTGACGATCGCACGCATCGCTTCCGGTTTGATCGCCCGTCCGCTGGGGTTGTGCAGGTTGCATAGGATGACCGTCGTCGCTCCTTCGTCCAGTCCCATTTCAATATCATCAGGGTTTACGTCAAACGAATGCAACGGGTCGCGCCGCAACCATTCAATGCTCAAGTGCAGAAATTCCGCCGCCAGTCGAATGGGCTCATACGTCGGCTGTTCAAGCAACACTTTCGCTCCCGCGTTGGCGGCCACGGCGAGCGCAATGAAAATTCCACTACTCGCGCCAGGAACGGGAACGATGCCCGGTTCGGCAACGCGGTAGCGGCGTGCAAGGGCGGAAATCAGCTTGGGATCGCCGTACGGGCCGATGTTTCGCAGGTTCACCGGAGCCCCCAGAGTGTCAAACTCGTGTCGTTCGACGCCGGGCACCCCGCTGTCCGTTAATTCATAGCGCACGCGGGTGTGCGTCTTGGCCCAGCGCATGTAAGTCATGGTGTCAGGCTCCAGGCATCAGTTCTCCGGTGCGGCCACGAAAGCCGCTTCGCCGGCGGGTAGTGACACGCATTGTCATTCATGGGACATCGCGATACACTCCCCGTGGCCGTGAATCGTCACCGACGAGAAGCGGATTGACAAGCCGAACCCTGTTTGGTGGTTCGGCGTTCTACTGTTGTGGGGAACGATTATGGCAGGACAATTGACCGCACGATCCGAATTCGCGGAAACGCTGGCCATTTACCTGGGCGTCAAGTCCGCTCTCAAGGCGGGACGCTATGGCAAGCAGGCCGAGGTGCGCAGCGCCGCGGAAAAAGTGGCCAAGGATCTCTCGAGCGAAAAGTCCGTCTTCGGCATGCAGCTCAAAATGATCGGCATGCTCGAAAAAGGCGCGACCATCGACGATCTGGCCAAGCGCATTCACTCATCACGGCGCACGGTGTTCAGATACCTCAACAGCCTGGAGCAGGCCGGCGTGGGCATTACGCTCGCCGACGGCAAGTACCAGGTGGACAAAAACGTCGCGCGCCTGATCACGGCCTAGCAGCGGCCTTGCGCAAGCGCGGCTATGTGCTGACCCAGCTTTGCGCTGACGCGGCCTTGGCCCGTCCCGGCGAAAGGCAGGCGGTGCAACGTCTCCCGATCGACAACCACCCCTTGTCCCTCGACAATGCGGGTGGGTCGATCCTTTGGGGAGACGTCGCGCCATGCCCAGGCATGTCATCATTGACGGCAACAACCTGCTCTATGCCATGCACGCGCACGCGCCGATCCCGTCGGTCGGGCGCGAGACCATGGTCAAGGTGATCGAGCGCTGGGCGCGCCGCGGGACCGACGAAGTCACCCTCGTCTTTGACGGCCCCGAACCCATGGGCGGATTGTCCAGGCAGATGGCCTCCAGCCGCATCACCGTCCGCTTCAGCGCGCCCAAAAGCGCTGATGACATCATCGTGGCACTCATCCATCGCGCCCGCGACCCCGGCCAGGTCCGCGCCGTCAGCAGCGACACCGCCATCCGCCACGAGGCGCACCTGCGCCGCAGCACCTGCACGGATTCCGTGGCGTTCGTGGCGGAACTTTTCGGCAAGGCCCCTCCGCCGCCGGCCCCCGGCGAATCCGCCTCCGACGACAAACCCGTCGCGGGAATTTCCACCGATACCGACGCCTGGCTCGACGAGTTCGGCATTGATACTGGCGATGATGAACCGTTCGACGGCTTCGATGCGATGAAGGATT
>CAZKIN010000466.1:0-2675 GCA_964552515.1 uncultured Phycisphaeraceae bacterium | reverse complement strand
AAGGTGCCACGGTTGAATCTGCGCTCGCCGACGCCCTGAACAGCGCGCACCTGGAGCAGCATGACCGCGACACGCAAGTCGCCATCATGCTCAGCAAGTTCGGTTTCTCCCAGCCCGCGCAGCTCGTCACCGGTCTTTCCGGCGGCTGGCGCAAACGCCTGGCCATTGCCCGCGAAGTCATCCAACAACCCGACCTGCTGCTCATGGACGAACCCACCAATCACCTCGACCTCGAGGGGATTGCCTGGCTGGAGGACATGCTGGCGGATGTTCCGTTTGCGTTCGTCGTGGTCAGTCACGATCGCTATTTCCTGGAAGGTGTTGCGCAGCGCGTCGTGGAACTAAACCCGATTTACCCCGAAGGCTATTTCAGCGTCAGCGGCAACTACAGCCTGTTCCTCGAAAAACGTGCGGATTTTCTCGAAGCGCAGCAGGCCCAGCAAGTGGCGCTGTCCAGCATCGTTCGCCGGGAAGCCGCCTTCCTCAAATCCAAAGCCAAAGCGCGGCGCAGAAAATCCAAGGCCCGCATCGAAGATGCGCACGAACTGATCGGCGATTTGAAGGAACTGAAAAACCGCAATTCACAAGCCACGCGCGCCGGCATTGATTTCGAGAGCACCGGCCGGCGCTCTCAGAAGTTATTGAAAGCAACGGACATTTCTAAAGCGCTCGGCGGCAAGCGCTTGTTCAAGGATGTCAATCTGCTCTTATCACCCGGTACCCGGCTGGGCCTTCTCGGTTGCAACGGCAGCGGCAAGACCACATTGATTCGCGTGCTCACCGGCGATCTCTCGCCCGATGAAGGTATGGTCGAACGCGCGGACAATTTGCGCGTCGTCGTCTTTGATCAGATGCGCGAGAACCTCCCGAAGGATGTTCCCTTGCGCAAGGCCCTAGCGCCGGGTAAGGGCGAATCAGTCGATTTCGGCGGACGCAGCATTCACGTCACTGCCTGGGCGAAGCGCTTCCTGTTTCGTGTCGATCAGCTCGACATGCCGGTCGGCGAACTCTCGGGCGGCGAACAGGCGCGCATCCTCATCGCCCGCCTCATGCTCCGACCGGCCGATCTGCTCATTCTCGACGAACCCACCAACGACCTGGATATCAACTCGCTCGATGTGCTCGAAGAAAGTCTCACCGAATTCCCCGGCGCCATTGTGCTGGTGACGCACGACCGCTTCATGCTCGATCGCGTCTGCACGGAAATCCTAGGCCTCGGCGGCGACGGCTGCGTCTCCAACTACGGCGACTGCGCGCAATGGATGGCCGCACAGGAGCAGCGCGAAAAAGAGAAGAGCGCACCTTCTCCCAAGGCCAAACCGAAGAAAGCGGTTCCTCCGCCGCCCACTTCAGGCCTCAGCACCCTGGAGAAGAAAGAACTCAAAAAGATGGAGTCCGCCATTCAAGACGCGGATGAATACGTGCAGAAATGTCGCCTCGCGATCGATGACCCGACCGTTGCGACTGACCACGTGGAACTGCAGCGCCGCTGGCTGGAACTGGAATCCGCGCGCCGCCAAGTCGAAACGCTATATGCACGCTGGGCGGAACTCGAAGCCAAAGCCAAGTAAGCGTTCGTTTACCGCCGCGCCGCCTGCACATGCGACCGCGAAGTAGTTCGCGGCCGTTCCACCGGCCTCTTCGCCGGACCTTGCTTCGGTCCACGATTTTCAACTGACTTCACGTTGTCACTACCGGCAATCGCCGCCGCGCGTTGGAGCGGTTTCTGCAGCAAACGCTCGATGGACCGCAGATCATCGCGATCCTCCGCAGTGCAGAACGAGATCGCAATGCCCTTGGCACCCGCTCGACCGGCCCGTCCCACGCGGTGGATATACGTTTCCGGGTCCGACGTCAGGTCATAATTGATCACGTGCGAAATATCATGCACATCCAACCCGCGCGCCGCCAAATCCGTAGCTACCAGCACACCGGACTCCGCCGACTTGAAATCCGCCAGCGCCCGCGTTCGCGCGCCCTGGCTCTTGTTACCATGAATGGCGGCCGCGCGCACGCCCACGTGCAGCAGTTGGCTGGCCACCTTGTCCGCGCCATGTTTCGTGCGCGTGAAGACCAGCGTCCGCGTACGCGGCGACTGACCGAGCAGTTTCAGCAGCAACGCGGGCTTGGCCGGCTTCTCCACGTGATGCACCCAGTGGTCCACCGTCGGAGTGACTGACGACACGCGCGACACCTGCACAGGAACCGGATTCCGCAGAATCTTGTTCGCCAGTTCACGAATCGCCGGCGGCATCGTTGCGGAGAAAAGCAGCGTCTGCCGCTCACGCGGCAATCGCGCCAGAATCTTCCGCAAATCCGGAAGGAACCCCATATCAAACATGCGGTCGGCCTCATCAAGCACCAGAATCTCGACACCGTCGAGATTGACCAATCCCTGATTGAGCAGATCGAGCAGTCGTCCCGGAGTGGCCACCAGCACGTCCACGCCGTCGCGCAGGAAGCGCGCCTGCGGACCTTGGTTGACCCCGCCGAATACCACGCCGTATTTCAGACTGGTGTGTTTTCCGTACGTACGGAAACTGTTCATGATCTGTTGGGCCAGTTCCCGTGTCGGACACAGCGTCAGCGCTCGAATGACTTTCGATCGCTTCGGCGGATTGGTTGCGCTGGCCACAAATCGTTGCAGGATGGGCAGCGCGAAGGCCGCCGTCTTG
>CAZKIN010000465.1:0-2677 GCA_964552515.1 uncultured Phycisphaeraceae bacterium | reverse complement strand
ACGCCCGAGGAGATTGGCGCGATGCTCAAGGCGGCAGGCGGCGCGAAGGACTATGAAGGCGCGGACTTGGTCTATGTGCTGGACGAGGCCGACGTGTACGTGCAAGCGAGCGGACTTGCCACGACCGAGGCCTGCCAGATCTTCAAAATTCTCACCAACAAGGGTGTGCGCGACAAGTCGGTATTGCGCTGGGATTTTGACCCCGACACGTATCGCGTGACCATCCGGGGCGTGCGTATTCATCGCGCGGACGGAAAAATCGAGGACGTGGACGTTGCCAAGCTGATGACACAGCCGGCGGTCCAGCACCTGATTTTCTGGGGTGGTCGCCAGAGCCTGCTTTCGCTTCCGCGACTGGACATCGGCGACGCGGTGGAGGTGCGCACCAGCAAGATTGGGTTCAATATCGCGTATCTTTCCAGCGGCGGCGGGGCAAAGGGTGGCGGGGATGGAAACTCGGAACTGGTGCCCCCCATGCCCGGCCATTGGTACGAGGTCACACTTTTTCAGGATGCCCAACCGATCATCAGCAAACGATACACCGTGCACATGCCCAAGGAGATGCCGGTGCAGTATGAGGTGTACAACGGACCCCTGCAGTCGTCGCAGTGGTTTGGCGACGGCACGCTGGTGTATACGTGGACGGCGCAGAAAGTTCCGGGTTTGAAAAGAGAGCCGGGCATGGTCGCCCCCGACGATTGCGTCGCGAAGCTGGTGATTGCGACGCTGCCGACGTGGGAGGAAAAATCGCGCTGGTTCCATCAGGTCAACGAGCCGCAGTTCGATGCCGACGATGCGATTCGCAGCAAGGTCGCGGAGCTGGTGGCGGGTTTGAACAGCGAAGAGGAGAAGATCGCGGCAGTAACGCATTGGGTCGCCGATCATGTGCGCTATTACGGCACGAAGCAGGGCGGGTCCTGCGAAGGGTATACCCTGCATGACAGTAGAAAGACATTCCGGGATCGCGGCGGCGTGTGTAAGGATAAGGCGGGCATTCTGGTTACGATGCTGCGGGTGCTCGGCCTGCAGGCCTATCCGGCGCTGACCATGGCGGGGTCGCGGGTGGAGGAAATTCCCGCCGATCAGTTCAACCACACGGTGACCGTACTGCGCGAGCGCGATGGCAAGTTTCGCATTTTTGATCCGACCTGGGTGCCGCTGAGTCGCGACCTGTGGTCCCCGTTTGAACATTTGCAGGGTCTGGTCTATGGCACTCCGGAAGGGGAGTCGCTGACGCTCTCGCCGTACTTTGAACCGGAATCGAATCGGCGCGAAATCAAAGCGGAAAGTACATTGCATGCGGACGGCACGCTGCGTTCGAAGCTTTCGTTTCTCCTGGATGGCGCAGCATGCAACCGAATCCGGCGGTCCCTCAACGGACGGCCGGAGTCGGAAAGGCGGGGTGCGTTTGAGCAGGCGCTGAACCTGGCGGCGAATACGCAACTGGTGAAATTCGAATACACTGATCCGTTTGACTATGCGCAGGACAGCCGGGTCATTCTGGAGACGACCACGCCGGGTTTTGCGGCGGGTGACAGCGAGGGGGCGATGTTTCGGTTGCCGCTGCTGGCGCACCCGCTCAACGGATTTCTGCGCGCGAACTATCTGGAACGGCTCAAGCTGAAAGAACGCAAGTATGCACTGCGCTATGGGGCCACGCGGATGGACCGGTATGAAGAAACGATCAAACTTCCCGAAGGCTGGCGGGTGACGCATGTTCCGGAGGCCCGGAAGATCGATACGCCGTCGGGGACGCTGAATTTCGAGACGACCATGAGTACCGGCCAGTTGACCTATCGGTTTGAGTTCGCACTGAAGAAGGCCACGGTTCCGGTTGAAGATTATGCGGGATTCAAGAGCGCGGTGGATGCCATGTACGAAATTGCGGATGACTGGGTGGTGTGCGAATCGGGCGAGGTCAAGCCGACATCCGCGCAGGCACTGGGGAAATCGGGGACAGAAGCGCCTAACGGCGGGCGGTAAGCGCAAGGTCGATTGCAGCGCATCAGATGTCAGGGACGTGCGTCGGTGCCTTCAACAGTATTTCATCGAGAGAAGTTTACGAATATGCCACAGACATTGATCTCACAGCTTCGAAGTTCGAGATTACGCGCGGGCACTTTGCTTGCGGTCATTGCGCTCACGACGGCAATCAGTGCGCCTCGTGTGAATGCCGACCAGCGGGATGGTGCGGAGCCGTTCCCACAAGATGATGCCGTCTACTTGCGACTCGCGCAGCATTGGACGCTGGAGCGGGACGGCAGCACGCGCTACCGCGAGCAATGGGCGGTGAAGCTGCGGAACAACCGGCCGCTCGATCGGTTTGCGGATCCGCGGATCAGCCATCTGCGCGACGACGACAAGGTGATTCTGCATGAGGCGCAGACCGTTTTGCCCGATGGATCGACGCTGGAGGTTCCGGATTACGGGCGGAACTACGCGGCCAGCGATGCGCTGGCCGGCTGGCCGTTGTACGCGGGGTGGCAGGACCTGATCATTTCCTTCAGCGGTATCGAGGCGGGCGTGGTGCTCAAGCTGGATTACGAGGTGGTGTCACCGGCGGAAACGTCGCCGTGGCTTGATGGCCTGGTGCGGCTTAACGATGAGTTCCCCGTGGTTGAACGCTCGGTCAGTGTTTCAGTTCCCGAAGGCACGCCGCTCCATCACCAACTGACGC
>CAZKIN010000464.1:0-2690 GCA_964552515.1 uncultured Phycisphaeraceae bacterium | reverse complement strand
CGCGAAAACCCATTTTCCCGAACCGCAGCGTCTCCCGCGTGCAGGGATATGCCTTTACCATCGGTCCGAACTTCGCGCGCTGCACGGCAAACATGTCGCGCCACCAGTCAATCGCCGATTCCCATGCCTCGTCGGTATGCAGCGCTCGATACGCCTTCCGGTCTTCCGCATTGATCGCTGTAACCAGCGCCGCCGCCACCGCGTCGTAGCGCACCTGCTCTTCTTTCGTTAGCGGCGGCAATGGTGCGGGAGCTGCAGCAGCGTCCTCCTTGGCCACAAATGAACCGCCCTGCTTACCCGCAGCACCCGCCCCCATAGGTCGCGGCTCCGGATCAGCCTCCGGACGTTCTTGCCCCGTCGGCACATTCTCTTTCGGCTTTTCATCCGGTGGCGACGCCACAGCGAAACTTCCGAGCACCAGTATCGCACTTATCGAAATGCAGCGAACAATTTCCATATCTAATTCCTCAAAGTGACCGAGTCTCGACGGGCCAATCCTCCATTGCCCGTAGCTTTTCCTTACGCCAACGGCGTTACGGCCTCCAGCCCAAGGTTGCACGGTGGAGCCTAAGCGACGCCGGGCTACCTTGGGTTCGCGTCCCCCGTCAATCCCAACCCTGAATGGGTTGCAGCCTCTTCACTGACTCGAAAGTCTTTCGTAACTGATGAAGCCATCGTGCTCAGTCCGCAGTTCGATCAATGATTTGATCGCATATCTTGGTGCGAAAATGGCGTTAGAACCACCAGGAAACGCATCCAATCCCAAGAACCGGTCACTTTGATTAATTCCCTTCTGATCCCCGTGCGAGAATCTCCCGCACGGCCTGCTCAACCTCCGCCATCGTCAAGCGCCCTTGATACGCCGATCCCACGAATCGTGCTTGAATAGCGCCGTTCCGATCCAGCACCACTGCGCTCGGCCACTGCTGAATCCGCAGTCGTGCCACCAAACTGTCATCAGTATCCGGTGGCGACCAGACTTGCGGCCACGTCATGTGATGCGCCGCCGCCGTGCGCCGGGCCTGCGCCGTCGTCGCATCGGCATTCACACCAATCAGGACCGCCTTGTCTCCAAGCCGCTCCACGAGTTTGGCTTCCTCCGGTGCAAGCTCCAGACAGGGCACGCACCATGACGACCAGAAACTGAGGATCACCACTTTCCCGCGAAAATCTCCCAGCCACGTAATCCCGCCGTGCAGGTCGGGTGCTTCAACTTCCGAAAGATCAAGACCATACGGGGACGTTCTCCATTCCTCTCGTAGTGCCGCAGTGGTGGCACGAAATGTTCCCCCCGCCGGCGCGTCGCCGTCCGATTCCGCCAGCGCCGCCAGCCAGGTGTCCACGCGCTGTCGCTCCGCCGAATCCAGCCACGGACAGTTCCACGCCCGATCCGCCTCGATCCGCGCCATGCACTGCCGCAGCCGTAAATCGTTGTTCGTTGTCACATCAGAGACACTGGCGCGCAGCTTCTCAGTCAACCCATCATCAATGTCCAGCATGGCGGCACGCTTGTCGGCGGCCACCTGGTGCAGCGGCGGCAGAAACTGATCCACCAGCATCACCCGCGCCCGCTGCGATTTTGCCGCCAGTTGCACCAGTTCTCGCAGCGCAAATTCACGCAAGGCATTCGCCTTCTCCACCGGTCCGTCCCAGCACAACCGCCCTGCCACCTTGATGGCACTCAGCCGGTCGCTGACGTTGCCTTCGTCCTCGATCAATTTCTTAGCGCTCGCTGCCAGCTCGTCCCATCGATCGACCAGCTTTCCATCTGTGACGGCCTGTTCCACTTCCGCACGCAACGCGGCGAGTTGCCCCGCCGCTACATCCATCGGCACCCACAACGAAATAAGTAACCCCGCCATCACCGGCATTCCACGCGCTCTCAAGTTGTACGGTCTAATCATCATACCCAAGGGACGCTTCTCTCCGACCACCTCTGTCACCAAATCCGCAACCACTCAATCGTTGTTCATCCGACCCGCAACGGCCTGTTACCCTACAGCGCAAACCATCCGCGCGTCCTGCCATGTATGATGTTGTCCAACGAGTTGGTGGCGTTTCTCGTGTGGCATGGCCCACGCACGTGCGTCTGGACAGTGGCACAACATTGCCTACTTATGAAACTTCCTCAACGCCGCCCATGCCCAGGCGTAGCCATGTAGGGTGCCAAATATCGGTCACTTTCGGCAGTGTCCCTGTCGCCTCCCTGTTTATCCGTGTGCCACTGCTCTGTGAACAGTGCTTTCTTCCTCGTCCGCCATTCCATACACTACAAAGTGCCACATATCTGGCACCCACCTGTTCCCGACCTGCAACTCCGTCGCGACAACGTCCGATAATACCGCAATCCGCCAGCTATGGATTACCTGTGAAATCTTTCCCGATTGCCGCCAAATGCCACAATGATGACACTCCCGATCCATGCACGCCACGGGGTACGCACAGGTATCGTTTGGGTACCGCACAGCGGCGCTGGCGGTGGTGGAAAAAAACACCGTCCTTGTACCTGCACGCCTACAATTTCTCCTCCACCACCTTCAATATCTCCCCCTCCATCTCCACTGTCCGTCGTTCCATCTCCACGCCGTGCGCCAGCACCTTCGCGACATACTCCTTATCTTCCAACCCCTTCGCATTGATCTTCACGTTGAGATGCGCACCAATCACCGCCGACCGCGCGCACAGCGCGG
>CAZKIN010000463.1:0-2726 GCA_964552515.1 uncultured Phycisphaeraceae bacterium | reverse complement strand
GGCTTTCATAACTGACATAGGTGTTGTAAACGGCGGTCTTCTGGCCCTGCAAGGCAAAGTAGGCGGAGGCCACATCCACCACGAAGGCGCGGCGGAATTGTTCGAAGCGGCGCACGGCATACACCAGTTCGCGCTCGGCCTGATAACGTGATTCGTAAGCGCTGGGACCGGCCCCACGGAGCAGCGGCAGGTTGGCCGCGAGTATGGTCTGTCCGGTTTCGCCTGTGGTGACATGGTCGGAGAGATCCCGCATGAGGTTTCCCAGTACGCGGGCGCTGACTTCGCCACCCCAGGGGAGGCGCTGCGTAACCGACGCCTCACTGACGGCGTTAAGGGCTTGATCGAAACTCTCATCCTGTCCGGCATTCAGATAGTCGGCCCGAACCGCGGCCACGAATTGCGGCGTCCAAAGGTGACGCTCCAGTGTCAGGGACAGTGCGGCAAGATAGAGATCCTCTTTGGCATCCTGGAAGGTGCGTGAATGGCGCATGGCGTAACCAATGGCATCGTGCAGGGAAAAAACGGTTACATCGACGCCATCCGGGAATAACTGCGGCGACAACTCGGCCACAATCGGTTCTGGGGCTGGTACCGTATCCTGTGGTTCGGCAATGTCTGCCAGGCCGGAGCGGTCCTGAGAATCGGAGGTGGTTACAGGAGTTGCATCAGCGGCCTGCGCCCCCGGTGTTTCGCCGGCGGAATTGCGCGCGGCATCCGGCGATTGTGTAAAGGCGGCAGGTACACCAGGTTCCAGCGGACGGGGATTGAAGCGATACATTCGCTCGTTGCTTTCGCCATCGGACGGTTCTTCGATTCGGGCATCGGTGGTTTCGCCCAGGGCCGCCTGTTGGCGCTCGGCAATGAGGTCGTAGATCTGGCGATCCGTACGCTTGTTCAGGGCATCGATGCAACCAAGGGGAAGCAGTATGAGCAGGGAAATCAAGCGAAGTAGGCGGTAACCATGCGAAGATGGTCGTCGGGTGCCGTACGAAGGCACCGGCCTGGTGCCGGAAGCTTTTTCTATCTCGCTCATGTTCGTCCACTCGCCTGCGCCGGTTGGGGCTGTTATGTACCCGATGGGTGGAGCCAGCGCAACCTTTCCGCAACCATTCGACAAGTTTCGACGCGCGGGCGTGCGTTGTGTTATGCTGAACGCATGACGCCTCCGCGAGACGATTCTCCGTCCACCGTCGCCGCCAGTCCGGAAATCGTGACGGTTCACCATGTGTCCGGTGCTTGGCGCTTGCGCGCCGATTGGCGCGGGCGGCTCCTTGCGGCCGGGGTACCCGATTGGTTTCGCCTGCATGATGATCGACGGGCCGCGCTGGTTAAGCAAGGTCGCGGGCGGAGTGTCTGGCGGGTGGAGCTAGGCGAGACTGTGGTATTTGCCAAAGTGGTGCAACCGGGTTCCGGTTTGCAGCGTGTGAAGGCGTTGGTGCTAGGCGATCCGGCCCGCCGGGAATGGGATGCACTGAAAGCATGCGCCGCGCGGGGGGTGCCGGTACCGGAGGCGATCGGTTGGGGATCGCAGTCCGGAAGTCGCAGCCGTGTGCTGATTACCCAGGCGATTGAACCGGCGCAGACTTTACTGGATGCGTGGATGACGGCGACGAAGTCACCCGCGGATCGGCGCACGCGGACGATTCCGTTGATGCACGCGGCGGCGACGTTATTTGCGACGGCGCATGAGCGCGGCGTGTGGCATCGCGACGCGCACGCGGGAAACATCCTGGTTGGTGCGATCGGCGCGGAGTGCCGCGCATACTTCACAGATTTGTTAGGCGCCAAATTCCGGCGCGGCGCTTTAGATTGGAAAGAGTCCATGCAGTCGCTGGCGCAGTTTGATCAGCGGATGCGGCGCGTCGCGACGCGCGTGGAGCGTCGTGCGCTTCTGCGTGAATATCTCAACTTGCGCCGCCCTCGTGAAGTTATTGCTCGTGGGGAACTTCGCGCTCTTCTGGAAGAGAAACGAAAGAGTCAATGGTGCCATGCACAGCGTTTGGCGCAACAGTGGGACCGCCGGTTGCGCGGTGATGGTAAGTATTTTGCACACGTGCGATTAGGGGGGGGCTGGCGTGGTATAGTCGTACTGCGATTGGAAAGGCGACCTCCCGACACCTATCCACGGATCGATGACCGGACACTCAACGAATGGCATGAGACATTGCCACAATTGGTGCTTGCCCAGCCATCAGAGGGAGCCTTTGTTCCCGCGCGTCTGGAGTTTGAGCATTTGCAGGCACGGACTTTGCGCGAACGATTGTCATGGACTCTTCATGGTTCGCCGACACGAAATCTTTTTTATGATGCCCATCGCGGACGGCATCGTGACCTGCACTGGAAACCTATGCTCTTAGGTTATTTAGAGCGTCGTCGGTGGGGATTTGTCGACGCGTGCGTGCTCTTGCATCCTATCGAGGTTACCGGCCTTAATGACAGGGAAACAAAAGAGTGATAGGTTTAAGATGCAAGGGGCTTCCCCTGTACCTTAAACCTATCGCCCCAATCAACCCAACATAGATTTCTGTTGGCTAGATTCGCTGCAAGAGGTTACGGCTTCGGTGCGGCCAGCGCCTTTTCTACCGCTTCAATCACCTTGGGATCTTCCGGCAGTGTCTTGGTTCCAAATCGCGCGATCACCTGGCCATCGCGACCCACGAGGTATTTCTCAAAATTCCATTTCAGGTCGCCGGCGACATCCTTATTGGGATGGGTGGTCAGGTACT
>CAZKIN010000462.1:0-2731 GCA_964552515.1 uncultured Phycisphaeraceae bacterium | reverse complement strand
TCGGCATCTTGCCCGACTCAATCCGCTCCCACGCCCGATCGCTCACCGCGATGAACCCCAGCCCCGGCGGCAGCATCAGTGCCTTTTGCGATCCCGTGATATAGCAATCCACGCCCCATTCATCCATCTTGCATGGAATCGCTCCAACCGCCGTGATGCCGTCCACGATCAGCAGCGCCCCGCGCTCCCGTGTGATCTTCCCAATCGCCGGAATATCCGACAGCGCCGTCGTCGACGTTTCACTGTGCACCACAATCACTGTGTCGATTTCCTTGTCCGCATCCATCGCTTTGGACACGTCCGGCCCCTTCGCCCCGCGTCCATTTTCAAACTTCAGCGCGGTGTGCGCAATGCCGAACGTCGCGCAGACTTTCGCCCACCGCTCCGCAAACTTACCGTTATGAATAACCAGCGCCTTGTGTCCGGGCGGACAGCACCCGACGATCGCCGCCTCCGCCGCTGCCGTACCGCTGCCCGTCAGCGTGATCACCATCGACTTGGTCTGAAACAGGTACTGAAGCAGCTCGTGCGACTGCTTGACCCAGTCCTTGTACAGCGCCGTACGATGGTGCTCCATCGGCCGCGCCATCTCCAGCAGAATTTCCTCAGGCACCATCGTCGGACCCGGAGTGAACAATCGCATCTTCTTCATAAATCACCTCTTGCGCCGATACATTGCGGCAATCGGCATCCTGCCGACCGTCTCAACGACCATGTCAGTTCGCGCCGCATGCATTATACGCTGCGTTTCCGTTCGCGCGAATCCCTCCACTATCCGAACCGCAAGTGTAAGCGACCGGTGCCGTGTAATTGTTTCCGCGATCGTGCCTGAAGGTGCAGGGTTCGTCCCCGACGCACCAGACCAGTGTTTACGCCGAAGTAACCCGCGTCCCGCACTCCGGACAACTTGCCGATTCCAACTTGTACAGCGCATACCCGCACTGCGGGCAATTGTCTTCCTCAATGTCAATGGTGAACCGCAGCTTACACTTCGCGCATGCCGACCGCCCGACCGGCAACGTCTGCGCCAGGTTGCACCGCGGACAGGTGACGGTCAGCGAGAGCTCAGTCGTACGCACTGCCTCGCGCCGCTGGATGGCCGATATGCGATGAAAAATCGGAATGGCGAGTGTCCCGCACGCCACGCCGATGCCCAGCACCCCCATGCCGCGCGACAGCAATTCCGAATCCCAACGGTACGGCTTCATCCAGATGACAACAAAGAAAAGCAATGCGAGCAGCGCGAGACACAGTACGGTGCTTTTGCGTATCCATTTGTATCGTTGGTCGAGATTAGCCAGCGACAGCAACGATGCGATCGGTCCCGCGATAGCCAGAACCCACGCCGAGAAAGTGATTTCCCACGGAATCTCCGGAAGGGCGAGGTTGGCATTCCATCTATCATAGTGTTGCCAGACGGAATAAATGGCGAGGGTAGTCGCGAGTCCCACCGCCAATGCCGCAACCGGTCCCAGCGGATGCCATCGCCGCCGTTCCCACGCAATGGCGCAGCACAATCCGAGTATGGACGACGCACCCACAATGGCGATCGAAAGAAGTATTGACTCTTCCAGCCGGCCCGACTGCCCGCTGAGCAGCACATACACACCCAGCAGCCCGCACGCCGCAATGGAAATGATGAACGTGAGCAACAACCGTCGTTGGCTCTGCGAATCGAGTGGCATGACCACCGTTGTACAACGCCAATGGCTGAAGTTCAATGCGAAGTGATGTACGGTCAACTGGCTAGGGGTGACAGGAAGCGTGCGCCAACACTAGGCGGTTTTCCCACCTCGATGTTGATGGACAGTCCCAGTTCGCAATTCGCACAGGCCGTTCGACCCATCGGTAGCCCTTGCGTGAGCAGGCAACGCGGACAAGTGATCGACACCAGCAGGTCCGGCGCGACGAATTCCCTGCGGTTCAAACCGGAAAAAGCGTGCAGGATCGCAACAAGGACCGTGCCCGTACAGATGACGACCAGCAGCCCGGGAGACAATGATGGAATAAGCGGGTCTTTGGGCCTGACGATCATGAATTGGCTCGCCTCATGGATCAGCACAGCGGCAAGGCCAACCAGGCAAATGCAAGTCCATCGGCGGAACGGGATCCACTTCACCTTAAGCCGTGCGTGCCCCAGAAAGCAGATGTGCGCCGCCGTAGCGGCCACAATCCAGGCGTACATCACGAGTCGCTGACATCTGAAAGTCCCAAGATAGGAAAAGGGAGCAAATTCGGAAAGTCCCATTTGCGCCAGGGTGAGACCGAGCGCAATGGCGAGTGACACGCTGCCGATGATCGCAACCCAGCGCCACGATACGCGCATCCACATACCGGCATAACCCACACCAAATGCTGCGGCCAGCACAATCAGGACTGTCGCGTAAAACAGGTTGTTCAACGCCGAACCGCGCTCACCCATCAGGAAGAGAACGGCCGCAATGGGACCACAAACCCCCAACAACATCAGGCAGATCCGTCTGATCCTTCGCGACATGAGAGTTCCCCATTGCGGGTTACTCGTGCCCGTTTCCTGATTCCGAATCCGCTGCTCTTTGGCCGGAGTCATGGATGATTTCTCTTGCTGCGGTTCGCCGACTAACTTACATAATCGCAAAATAACTTCCACACGCAAAATCTAGTGTCTCCACCGTCATCACCGGCTTGTCGCTGCGAAACTTGGACTGATTCACAATCTGCAGGATAAGGTCGCGCGGATGGCAGCAGCGAA
>CAZKIN010000461.1:0-2731 GCA_964552515.1 uncultured Phycisphaeraceae bacterium | reverse complement strand
CAGCAGCCGCCCAACGGCATCGCGCGCGACCGCAAGGAGGCCTTCACCATCGCCGACAAACTCGGCTACCCGGTCCTCGTGCGCCCCAGTTACGTCCTCGGCGGGCGCGGCATGCGCGTGTGCAACAACCGCAAGGACCTGGACGATTACTTGGCCACCGCCTTCGGCGCCACCGATCGCGCGGGCGGACGCAGCGAAAATCCGCTGCTTATCGACAAATTTCTCATCGATGCCATCGAGGTCGATGTCGATGCCATTGCTGATTTCGGCCAGTTGGACCGCGCGGCCGACGCGCCGCCGCCCACCTGCATGGTCGCGGGCATTATGGAACATATTGAAGAAGCCGGCATCCACAGCGGCGACAGCACCTGCGTGCTTCCTCCGTTTTCACTCGGACGTCTGGTGATCGAAGAACTCTTCCGCTCCACCAAGCGCCTCGCGCGGCGGCTCAATGTCTGCGGTGCGATGAACGTGCAATACGCCATTCTCAACCGCACGGTCTATGTGCTCGAGGTCAACCCGCGTGCCTCGCGAACGCTTCCCTTCGTGGCCAAAGCGACCGGCGTACCCTGGGCGGCTATCGCCACGCGCGTCATGCTCGGCGAACCGCTGACCAATGTGCTCGCCGCATACCACATCACCGAAACCCCCTGGCCGCGCCACGTATCGGTGAAGGCGCCGGTCTTCCCGTTCAACAAGTTTCCCGGCGTTGATGTCATCCTCGGCCCGGAAATGCGCAGCACCGGCGAAGTGATGGCCATCGGTCGCACCTTCGGCCGCGCCTTCGCCAAGGCGCAGATTGCCACCGGCCTGTCACTGCCCACGCGCGGCAATGTGCTCATCAGCGTCAACGATCCGGACAAACCGCGCGTCGCCTCGCTCGCCCGCGAGTTTCACGACCTGGGCTTCGCCATCTACTCCACCGTGGGTACGCGCAACATGCTCTGCGCCGCCGGTATCCCCGCAGTGCTCGTTTCTAAATCCACTGACGCGGGCGATGCGCCGTTCCTCGGCGATCTCATTGCCGATGGCACGCTGCACCTGCTCATCAACACACCCATCCACACCGGCCCCGCTTCCGGCGAAGGCCGCTGGCGCTCCGCCGCAACCGCCCGGCGCGTCCCGCTCATCACGACGCTGGCCGGTGCCCGCGCGGCGCTGGAAGCCATCCGCGCCATGAGCAAATCCGAAGACGGTGTCGCCCCCTCGCCGCTGGATGCGCAGCCGCTTCAGGCTTATTTTCAGGCGTAGTTCCCGTCGCGCCGCACGCGGTGCAATCACGCGCTGACAACTTCACGCAATTTGTTTGACCGGTGCGCGGCCACAGGCACGTCTTAGCCTGCGGAACGAAACGAAACTAAAGCCCAGGGAATCTTCACATGAATACATCGCTGCTGCCTCGATCGCTCATGCTCATCCTGATGACGCTGGCCCTTTCGCCGGCGGCAATCCTTGCCCAGGAGGAGGAAGAAGTGCGGCACGGTCCGCACGCGCCGCGCTTGAAGTTGAAGGAGCCGCGCGTGAAAGTCCCCATCGACACCTCCACGCGCCATCCCGTGGTCGAACTGACCATCAACGATCAGGGTCCGTACAGGTTTGTGGTGGACAGTGGGGCGGGTGGAACGCTGATCGACGATGACCTGGCGAAGAAACTGGGCCTGGAAACCATTGGCATGGCGCGCACGGGCGACGCGTCGGGTCATGCGCCCAGGGAGATGCCGCTGGTGGCGGTGGAGCGCATCGGCATCGGCAGTGCGCTGTTTCTGGACGGCGTGGCCGTGGTTGGTGACCTGGACGCCGTGTGGCACGATCAGAAGGACGGTGCCGACGGCGTGCTGGCATTCAACACCTTCGCGGACTGCCTGGTGACCTTTGACTATCCCAACGGAAAACTGGTCATTGAAAAAGGTTCGCTGCCGCCGGTCGACGGTCAGGACATTCTGGCCTATACCGAGGATCATCGTCTGCCTACCCTGAAGCTCAACATCGCGGGCTTCGAGACGCCGGTCACGCTGGATACCGGCGCGGCGCTGGTGGGCGTGCTGGCCGCCAACCTGGAGGGCAAGGTGAAGACCAAGGCCGCGCCGGCGGTGGTCGGCAAGGCGCGGCGGATGAACACCACCGCCACCATCCGCGAGGCCCGGATCGACGGCAGTGTCATGCTCGGTCGCCACGAAATTGTCGAGCCGATTTTCCACTTCATGGGCGAACGCTCGGCGCTTGGCTACACCATATTCAAGCACTTCGCGATCACCTTTGACCAGCAGGCGAAACTCGTGCGGCTGACCCGGGCCAGTCAGTCGCCGATCACCATCGAGCCGCGCTACACGGCCGGCTTCGGCGCCAAGCCCACGGACGCCGGGCGTGAAGTGTGGTTCGTGCTGGACGGCCTGCCCGCCGCGAAGGCCGGGCTGAAGGAAGGCGATGTCATCACCGCAGTCAACGGCAGACCGCAGAGTGACTTTGACATGACACAATGGCGCGGGCTGTTCGAGAAAGCGGGCAGCATCAAGCTTTCCCTCCGCCGCGGCGACAAGCAGGAGGAGATCGCATTCGAGAATCTGCTCGCGGTGCCGTAAGCGCGTCACGCGAAGATAGCCCTCAAACTTGGTAGTCCGCCGGGCCGATCAATTGGCTCGGCGCAGATCAAATCCGCCGATTTCACTTGCATTCGGACATTCCGGGTGCGATAATCCCGCATCGAGAGGCATGCTACCCAAGCCAATCTTAA
>CAZKIN010000460.1:0-2737 GCA_964552515.1 uncultured Phycisphaeraceae bacterium | reverse complement strand
ATGGAAATGGTGCCCACCGTTTCGCAGTGGGGTCTGGCGATTCTTGCCATGCTCGTCCTCACCGCCGGGTCATTGATGATTGGCCGACGCCGCCCGGTTTCGGTAAGGAACCGGTAAGTTAATACGGTTTAATGACCGGGCGCGATGGGGTGCGCATAGCCATCATAACCACAAAGGTGCGGAAAAGCCGCGCCTTGCCATGGCGTCGAATGCGAACACTCAAACCTTCGCCTCTATTGTCTTCCAGGACTCGATTATCGACCCCTTCAGCTCCTCAGACCCGCATCACGTGACCGAAATGTGGAAATAATTTCGGTATCGAAAACGCTGTAGTATTGGCTTCGTGTTTTAGGGGGCCGTGGCACTTTACCTCGTGTGCGAATCTCAACCCACGTGGAACGAATGGGTATGTGTTTGCGTCAGCGCCCGAAACTCTCGTATTCAACCCCTGCATCTAACGGTCAAGCACCCGGCGTTGGCCACCCGTCTCGCTCTAGCTATTCGAACACGCTGCGCGCCGTCGCAGTCGGCGGATTTCATTTTCGTGAACATCAAGTAATCGGGTGGGATTCAAATCCTGCGCACGAGCACGAGTACCAGTGCATCGGATTTCTGGTGGCGGGTTTGGGTGAGGCGCAGTTCGGCCGCGAGCAATGGTCTCTGCGACCGGGATGTTTGAACATCGTTCCCGCCGGCGTGCGTCATGTCGAGCGTTTCGGCACGCGCGAGGTTCGATGGTGCGGCATCGAACTTCCCAGCGTTCGCGAAGATTATGCGGCGATAGCAACGCGGGTTTTTGATCATCACTTCCAACTGCGCGGAGGAGTTGCCAGTCACATTGCCGCGAGAATCTATCGCGAGCTGCGCACGGCGGATGAAGCTTCCGCGCTCGCGCTGCACGGTCTGGGTCTGGAACTCCTGGCGACACTCGCGCGAACCGACGAAGCGTACAACGTCCATTCGAAACCGCGCTGGCTGCCGGCGGTCCAGGATTATCTGCATGCGCGATTTTTAGAGGATTTTTCGCTCGATGCGGTAGCGCGCGAGGCCCAGGTTCACCCCACTCACCTTGCCCGGACCTTTCGTCGTATTCTGGGCGTGACCGTGGGCGAGTATGTTCGCAACATGAAGATCGACCACTCTCTGGCGATGCTATTACAAGGCATGCCCATTGCGCAGATCGCACAGACCGCAGGTTTTTCCGACCAGGCACATTTCACGCGGGCTTTCAAACGCCGCCTCGGCGTGCCTCCTGCAGAGTACCGGCGACGTCAACGGTCGCGCTAATCCTGTTCAAGCGCTACGCGCGTGCAATACAAGTCGAATGCGCGTCTCTATCCTCCACCTTCTGGTTTCATGATGGCATGGAAAAAGGGGAATCTCATGTGCAATCGCACATTGGCCGCCTTACTGGGGTTTTTCGCTGCGGAAGTTACTTGCACTGCCACCGCTGCACGAGGCCAATCCCCGACCTTTCAAGGACTGGGCGACCTGCCCGGTGGAACAATAAATGGTTATGCCATCGGTGTGTCACCTGATGGAACCACCGTCGCCGGTCACAGTTTCTCCGCAGCCGGTGACGAAGCGTTTGTCTGGCGCAGCGATACCGGATTGGTCGGCATCAGCGACCTGCCCGGCGCCCCATTTAACAGTTTCGCCACGATGGCCGCGGATGGCGGAAACATCGCGGTGGGTTACGCCTCGGTAAGTGGCGGTTACCGACCCTTTCTTTGGATGCGTGGCGTTGGCATGACCGAACTGGGCGATCTGCCCGGCGGCGGTGCCAACGGGTTTGCCGCCGGAATGTCCGCGGACGGAAGTGTCATTTGCGGCCAAAGTACCTCACTGTCGGGTACCGAGGCATTTCGCTGGACATCCGCCGATGGAATGGTCGGCTTGGGAGAATTGCCCGGCGGGACCGTTCATAGCGCGGCATGGGGCGTCTCGGCGGATGGCGTGGCCATTTTCGGGATCAGCAGCGTAGCGAGTGGCACCATGGCTTTCCTGTGGACCGAGCAGGCGGGAATGGTCGGTCTCGGCCACCTGCCCGGTGGTTCGCTGCACAGCAGTGCGCACGGTGCCTCAAACGGGGGCAGCTTTGTCGTCGGTTCAAGCGATTCGCCCAATGCGGCACCTGGCGACGGGGAAGCCTTTCGATGGTCCGCCGCAGGAGGCATGGTCGGCCTGGGCGATCTGCCGGGCGGCATTTTCAACAGCTTTGCCAACAGTGTGTCTGCCGACGGACGGGTGGTGGTCGGCGGCGGCGAAACCCCTCTCGGAACACAGGCCTTCATCTGGACACCCGAAACCGGCATGCGCAATCTCAAGGATCATTTGCTATCCTTGGGTGTGACGTCCGTGTCCAATTGGTTGCTTTCCAATGCCCACGGCGTCTCCGCCGATGGCCACACTATTGTCGGTTACGGTCAAAATCCCTCCGGGCAGACCGAACCGTGGCTGGCCCGCATTCCACCGATTCCGATACCGGTTGCGTCTTCCTGGGGACATGCTGTCTTCGTTTTGTCACTATTGACGGCCGCGACCATCAGACTTCGTGCCCTGCCACGTTTGTTGACTTTGACCACTTGCAATTACTTCGCCCGACCGGATGTTCTGTAACCAATGACGCCGCCGATCAGACCGGTGATCGAAGAACTGATTCCCGCAATCATCAGCACCATTGGTTCCGTGTCGCCCAGCAGCATCGAAACAAGTACCCCCAGCACAGCGCAGACGC
>CAZKIN010000459.1:0-2742 GCA_964552515.1 uncultured Phycisphaeraceae bacterium | reverse complement strand
TCAGAATCTGCGCCAGCGCAATCTGCCCCATGAACCACCACGTCCCGCCCGGCGTCGCGGGAATCAGTCCGATCAGCGCCGCCGCCAGCGTGGTTCCCGTGGCGAAAATCCGCAGCAGCCGCACCTTCGGCCGCCCCACGCACAGCATGCCCCACACCAGGCTGAACATGTACGACGCATACGGCGTCAGCGTCGCAATCGCGATATGAAACGCCGTCCCCTCGAACGTGCGTGCCACCACCACGCCGGAAAACTGCCCCTCGACGAGTCCCGCGACGACGCTCCACGGCAGGATGTGCTTGAATTCCTGGTAATAGCTGACCCGGGAAAGATAGGGGATGCTACGCAGTTGCAGGATGTCCAACGCCGGTTTCCTCCGCCGAGTGTCTGTCGACTTTCGCACACTACCGGCTTGATGCGTGCGCGACAACCCATCCGGCGTTGTCCCGCTATTTGCCGACGAAGCGGATGTGTCGAATGGGCCCGCGCGTTACGATGTTCAAATGAAATGGCGTCGCCGCATCAACCGCACCGCATTCGCGCTGCTGCTTGCTTCCCTCGTCGTCTGGCTCGCCACCGGCCGCGCCATCTACACGCGCTTCCCCGACGCCCGCCGCGCCGCGCTGGAACCCTTGCAGCAGCAGGACGACAACCTCTGGCCGGAGGGCACCGAACCGAATGCCGACTCCCGCGCAGGCACTCGCGCCGAAGAATTCCCCAACCGCTTCATGCTCGGCCTGCTGCCGTCGGGAGGAGGGAAATACGCCATCTCTGTCATAATGGTGTTCGGAGTAATCGTAGCGTTGATGATCTTCAGCAAACTACGTCGCGGCCGCATTGAATGACCGCCTGAACTTGCCTCCGGTGATTTGTTTTGCTCACCACCAGAATCGCAAGTACCGCGATAACGAACCCCCACTCGTTAACGGCCGGTATGGCTGCAGTACAACCGGGCGCGAAGACTGCGTCGTCCGCACCCGGGCAGATATCCACGCAGTCGCTCACCGCATCACCATCGCTGTCCCCGGTTTCCGGGGTGCCACATCCGCAGGAGCCGGGAGCGATCTTGTTCGGGTCATTCGGACATTGATCGTCACAATCCGACCAGCCGTCGTTGTCGGAGTCCGTGTCGGGAATGCCGCATCCGCAGGAACCCGGTTCCGTCTTATGCGGATCATTCATGCATTGATCGAGGCAATTGGCCGTTCCATCGCCATCGGAATCCGTGTCTGCGATTCCGCAGCCGCAATGCCCCGGCGCTGTCTTGTGGGCGTCGTCGTCGCAAAGGTCACACTCGTCGCGTGTTCCGTCGGCGTCCTGGTCCGAGCCATCGGCACAACTTCCCGTTCCATCGACCTGAATTTCGCTTAAATAAGTACCGCCGATGTTAGCGCACTCGTCAGGCGTTTGAGGACTGCAGGTGCCTCCTACCGGGTCACAGCAGGCGCCGGTAGGCTCGGTACACACATAGAGGCCGCGGAAATTGCCGCGATTGACCGGGCAGCCGCCGCCCGGTCCTGCCAGCGCGAACCTCCAACCTTCCCATTGTCCCGGAAAGGGGTCCGCAGAGTTCGTGCAAGTCGCAAAGACCATCGCGTCGGTGGCTACTTCATCCGCGATTCCGGGCCCACCAATCGAGTTGGTACAGCCAATAGACACGCCCGCCCCTTTGCTGTCCGCCGAAACCGAGATGAAAAAATCGATCCCACACTGGCTGACGCCGGTGTCGAGACACTCGGTGGTAAAGTCGCCGCAGTCCGCATCCGAAAGGCAACTAGCTCCCAAATTCGTCCCCTCGCAGGCGGCCTCGATATGGCAATGGGAGTCGTCGGTACAGGGAGCCAGGGTATCAGAACATTTTCCGACGCATTCTTGGATGTCTGTTCCATCGGGAACCAGCACCGGTGCAGAAAGTTGGCAGGTAAATACATCGGCGGGCGCGCCGTTCGGCGCAATAACTCCGGGACTGAAATCACAGGTCGATCCTGGAATAACCTGATCGGGAAAACATGTTCCCGGTGCAACGGTCATCAGGGCGGACTTGACTAGATACGGCGTTCCAACAAAGTCCATGCAATGTTCGTCGATGTTGCAGCAATGGAGAGTTTGGACCGGGTCTCGTGCCTGCGTATAAAACGAGTAGCTCGTCACCCAACGCGAAGAATGTTTCGCCAGTTCGATGTCGTCAGCAAAAGAATAATGGGGTGACGTGTAGGTGATACAAGGGTTTTGTTCAGGGCATTGCGGGTAAAAGTTTCCGGGTAGTGTAAAATCCGAATTGCGGAAGGTCATGCACGCATTCAAATCGATGCACGTGTCGTTGCCTTCATCGCAGGTTTGCAGTGCGCTGCATGGTGTAGTGCCCTGCCCGCACGCACCCGCCGTGCATACTTCCGCTCCAGTGCAGAAGAACCCATCCTGACAATCGGCCGAAGTCGTGCATCCGCCCTCGGCACGAACTGCCGAATTTGGGACGCTTAGGTTCGCAATGATAAAGAGCATGAATGGTGCAACGCGGACGCACATGTTCGCTTCTCTTTAACGCCGGAAAGGATGCTGATCGCACTCTGTTACCAATGCGAACGCATGGATTCTACCGGAATTGTGCATTAAATACAAGAGAAAACGGCGGTCTTGCTCCAGTTGCTAAGTGATGGCAGGTGACTACAGCATGTCGCATCATCACTAAAACGCCGCCACCCCCGACAGCTCCCGTCCCACGATCAACTGATGAATCGACTC
>CAZKIN010000458.1:0-2744 GCA_964552515.1 uncultured Phycisphaeraceae bacterium | reverse complement strand
TCGCGGCAGCTCACACGGAGCCACGCGCATCATCCGCCGCGCCTACTTTGAACATCCCGACTATGTGCCACTCGTGGACCGATCATACGAATATTGGGAGCAGCTTGAGCAGGAATCCGGACGACGGTTGCTCACGCGCTGCGGACTGCTGCTCTTTGGACCGGAGATTGGACCAATTATTTCCGGTGTGCGCCGCGCGGCGGCCATGCACCGAATGGCCATCGAAAATGTAACATCTGCGGATGCCGCGCGACGCTTTCCCGGCTTTCGTCCCACGTCGGATATGGTAGCGCTTCTCGAAACAGATGCGGGATACCTGCACGTCGAGGAATGCGTGCGCACCTACATCGAGCAGGCGCAGGCACGCGGCGCGGAAGTCCTATTCAACACACCGGTCATCCAATGGGGCGCTGATCAATCCGGAATCACCGTTCGCACCAGCGCCGGTGACTTTCATGCGGACCGCCTCATCATTTGTGCCGGCCCCTGGACACAGCATATTTCTGGCGACTTGAACCTCCCGCTCGAAGTGCGGCGTAAGATAGTCCTTTGGTTGCGCGCCCACGACGACACCTACGACCCGCAGCGCGGTTGCCCCATCTTCGGCTTCGACACGCCGCAAGGATTCTTCTACGGCTTTCCTCGCATCGACGCACGCGGAGTAAAGGTCGGAGATCACTCCGGCGGAGATGTCGTGCCTTCCGCCGACAATGTCGAACGAAATCTCAATTCCGGAGATCCGAATCGCATCCTGCAATTTGTGCGGGAATACATGCCCAGGCTGTCCGGTACGATCCACGAACACTCCATTTGCCTCTATACCATGACACCGGACGAACATTTCATCGTCGACCGCCACCCCGAGCATCCCAACGTCTCCTTCGCCGCCGGATTCAGCGGCCACGGATTCAAATTCGCACCGGTGATCGGCCAGGCGCTGGTGGATCTGGCCTTTTACGGGCGGAGCGACCTGCCGATTGATTTCCTGCGCGTGAGTCGTCCCGCACTCCGTTGCGAAAAGCCCTGAGCGGTAGTGCCCACGCTTGCCCCAATCGGTTATAGTAAAAGGCGCAGCAAGGGTTCGGAGCAGGGGGAGAATAAACCACATGACGCGAAAATGGATTTGCCGGTTTTTGGCGTTGACCATCCTTCCCGTGACGCACGGCATGGCGCAGGTCGATCCGCCGCTGCAGGTTCCGATACCGCCGTATATTGACCGCGGCGTGCGCGAGATCGTGATTCAACCCGGATCAACCCCCGCGCTGTTCGACGTGGAAGTGCACTGGGATTTCGAAGGATTCGAACTCCCCTTCCTGGCCGGCGAAACGCGCAATCTCACCACCGACATCACATTCGAGATTAATGGACAGGTGCAGGGAGTGTTTACACAGGCTGCCTTCATACTGCCGGATTCCGGTCACTTCTGCGATCTGACCCCTTGCGCCGGGCAGGTCTGCGGAACCGCCAGCGACGGACTCGCCGCGCGCAATTTGTTCTGCCGGGAGTCCATCTCTTGCTTCGATTATCCATCGGGCTGCGATTGCCGATGCGGCGACACGATAGTCACATCACTGGCTGCCGATATCGCGCTGACACCGGGCGATGTCATCCGTGTGACACTCAGTCGCTCACCGGGCGCCTTCTCGGAATTCACCACCGAAAATGACTCGCTCGAAATCATGTTTCGTCCCCGTCGGCCCGGATTGGATTTCAATTCGGATCTCATGCACACGCTGATCGACCACGCCGGCCTGGCGGCTTGCATGAATGGACCCGCGACAACAACTGTTCCGGCTCCGTGTTCAACCGGTGATTTTGAGGACAATGGGACCGTGGACCTCTATGATTTTTCCCGGCTGCAACTCGCCTTCACCGGGCCCCTCGAAGCCTGCATACCCACTTCGCCGCGTCTCTGCTGGCCGCTTGCCGGAATGAATGCCCGTGACTGGATCGTGACACGCCATGTGGACCTCGATCCGACACTGTTTGGATTTCTTGACTACACCGGAAATTCCGGGTCTCTTGCACGGAATTATGACGGTCACCGCGGGACGGACATCGAGGTGCCGACATTCCGGGCGATGGATGACGACACTCCGGTACGCGCGGCCGCGCCGGGCTGGGTGGAATTCGTGCGCGACAGTGAGTTCGATCGCAACACCACTTGCGTGGGACTGTGGAATGTCATCACGCTGCGTCACGGCAATGGATTTCGCACGATTTACGGGCATATCAAGCAGAATTCCGCGGTGGTCCTTACCGGAGACTTCGTGGTGCCGGGACAGAAGCTGGCCGTCATCGGAAGCTCCGGCTGTTCCAACGCGGCGCAGTTGCATTTTGAAGTGCGCAACTGTGAAGATGATGTGGTTGATCCATATCTCGCTGGCCTGTGGTACTCTTCGCCGCCGTACGATTCGCCTCTCGGATTGATGGATACTGTACTGCTCGTCGGCGCGCCACCGACCCGACCGGCGCTCAAGGATCCGCCCGCGAACATCGCTTCGATCCAAGTTGGTCAGATGCTGGGTTTTGGCTTGTCGCTGGCCGGCGGAGGACCGGGCGATTCCGCAAGCGTCGTTGTGCGACAGCCCAATGGCACTGCTTTTCACACGGCAACTTTCAACTTAACGCAGCTTTATCAACACAGCTACTGGTCCGGCGGTGCGACGATTCCCAATACTCCCGGCCAGTGGAGCGTTGAAGTACGCGTCAACGGAAATCTCGTGCGGAGTTATCCGCTTTCC
>CAZKIN010000457.1:0-2752 GCA_964552515.1 uncultured Phycisphaeraceae bacterium | reverse complement strand
TGCGCGTCACCACCCGTCAGGGCATTCAGTTTCACGGCGTGGTCAAAGACAAACTGAAGGAGACCATCGCTACCATCAACCACACCTTGCTCACGACGATTTCCGCCTGCGGAGATGTCGAGCGCAACGTGATGGCCTGTCCCGCGCCGCTCAACGATGAAGCCCACGTGACCATCCGGCGCATCGCGAAGGAAATCGCCGTGCAGCTGCGACCGGCCTCCCGCGCTTATTACGAAATCTGGCTCGACGAAGAGAAAGTTGTCACCACCGAAGAAAAAGAACCTTTCTACGGCGAAACCTACCTTCCGCGCAAGTTCAAAACCGGCATCGCGCTGGCGGACGATAACTGCGTGGACATCTACTCGTACGACGCGGGACTCATCGCCATCACCGAAGGCGGGCGGCTGATCGGTTACAACGTCTTGGTCGGCGGCGGCATGGGCATGACCCACAACAAGGCGGACACGATGGCCGCGCTGGCGAAGCGCTTGGGTTTCATCGATCCGCCGCACGCCGTCGAAGCGGTGCGGACGATTTGCTCCATCTTCCGCGATTACGGTAATCGTGTGGACCGCAGGCATTCGCGCATCAAGTACCTGCTCGCGGAATGGGGCATGGACAAATTTGTCGAGGCGTACAAGGAGCGCGCGAGCTTCACCCTGCATCCTTGGCGCGAAACGCCGCCGATCGTGCATCACGATCATCTCGGTGCCAATCGTCAGGACAACGGCAAATGGTTCTACGGCGTGTACATCGAAAACGGACGCATCATCGATCGTGACCAGGTCAAGATCAAAACGGCGCTGCGCACAATCGTCGAGAAGTTCCGACCCGGCATCACCTTCACGCCGCACCAGAATCTGCTCTTCACCGATCTCGATGAAAAGACGATGCGCACCATCGAACAGATGCTCGTCGATCATGGGATGACGCCGGCCGACCAACTGACTCAGGCGCGTCGCCACTCGATGGCCTGTCCCGCGCTGCCCACCTGCGGTCTGGCGATGTCCGACTCCGAGCGCGCGATGCCCGGAGTACTCGATGTCCTCGAAGGAGAACTGACCGCGCTCGGCATGCGCGATGTTCCCCTCACCCTCCGCATGACCGGTTGCCCCAACGGCTGCGCACGACCCTACACAGCGGACATTGCCTTCGTCGGGCGCAAGCCGGAGGTCTATCACGTTTATGTCGGCGGCGGACTTCCTGGCGATCGCATGGCCGACCTGTACGCGGCGGATGTCGATGTGAAGGATATCGCATCCACCCTGCGTCCGCTGCTCTCCAACTGGGCGGCCAAACGCAGGGCCGGTGAAAGTCTCAGCGATTTTTATCAGCGGTTGTTCAAGCGCACTGCCGCGCGGGAGTACATCACCGGCAAGGAAGACCCCACCGGCAAGTCCATCCCCCTGGAGATCCTGCCGTGAGCGCGGAGCTGATCGGGATCACAATCAATCACCGGACCGCGCCGCTGGAGGTGCGCGAAAAGTTCAAGCTCTCCGCGGAGGATGGTGACGCCCTGCGGACACTATTACGGCAGATGGCGCAGGAGCACCTTTTGCTCAGTACCTGCGAGCGTCTGGAAATCTACGCGGTAGCCCCCCGAAACAGCGAATCCGCACTGCGGGCGCAGATCGGCCGCGTTATTCAGGGGGGGTTGGACCCTGAAAGGGGTACGCGCGCAGCGCAACAATCAGTGCCAAATTGCGCCGCGCCGGAAATGCTTGAAAACGGCGGCTTTTCTTCGCATTTGCGCACCGTCGACACTTGCGCGCTCGGCCGTCGCGCAGAGAGTGTACGTCAAGAGTCACCTTCAGGCGAGTTTTTCAGGGCCCTCTCCGGAGCCGGAGCGGCGCTGCATCTGCTTCGCGTCGCGGCGGGCTTGGAGTCGCGAATCATCGGAGAACCGCACGTTTTAGGCCAGGTCCGCCAGGCCTATCTCACCGGCCTCGAACAAAAAACCCTTGGGCCGATTCTCGCCGCGCTCGGTCGCGCCGCGATTCACGCGGGAAAACGCGTTCGCCATGAAACCACCATCAATCCTTCGGCGCGCTCCATCGTGACGCTGACCTTGGAAGCGCTGCGCGAATCGCTCGGTGAACTCTCGCAATCAAAAGTGCTCATTGTCGGTTCGGGCCGGCTGGCGGGAGACTTGGCCGCCATGCTCGCCTATCGCGGCGCGCAGCTGAGTTTTGCCGGCCGTAGCTTGGAACGTGCCAGGTCACTGGCACTTCGCCATCAGGCCCCCGCCGGCGCGCTGGACGCGCTGCCGCGGATGCTGGTGGACGCGGATGCGGTGGTTGCCTGTTCGTCGGCGACAGAGTTTGTGCTCACCGCTGAGACCATCGCGGCGGTGCGGCGGGCAGAATCCGGCGGAAACCTGGTAATTCTGGACTTGTCCGTTCCGCGCAACGTGGATCCGGCGGTGGGCAGGTGCCACCATGTGACACTTCGACACTTGGAAGAGATACTTGCGGGTGAGCAATTCCGGCATGAGGGTCTGGCGGCGGGGGAGAGTATCGTGGCGGAGGAAGTCGAACGCTTCGAACAGTGGCGGCGCGAGCGCCGGGTCGCGCCGCGCATCGCCGAACTCTCGCGGCAGGCGCAACCCGCGCCACACGCCGAGAAGCAGGCGGCGCGGCGATTGCACCGGAAAATCATGGGAATCAAATGCGAGGCGGCGGCGTGAGCAAGTCCGCGCTGGTACTGGCCGCCCACGGGTCGCACCATATGCCGAGTGTCAATGAGTCGATTC
>CAZKIN010000456.1:0-2768 GCA_964552515.1 uncultured Phycisphaeraceae bacterium | reverse complement strand
CAGTTTGCGGATTCACGGCTGCAGTTCAGTTATGAACTGGACTTCGTGGCATCGTCCACATATCGCCAATTCACTCCGGACGAAGAGGTGGCGATGAAGTCGTTGTACGCCGACGCTCCCGGAACGAAGCTGAACATTTATGTAGTGGACAATCTCGACAATTATTCCGAAGCCGTGCTGCCCTGGGATCCGGATGCATTGACCAGTCTCGGTGGCATCATCATGGATGCGCCGCAGTTCGCCACCGGAAACACGACACTGGCGCACGAAGTTGGTCATGCCCTGGGATTATGGCACACGTTTCACGGCGTCAGTGAAGTGGCACCCTGCAGTGCATGCTACGAGTCCGCGGGTTCGATGAGTGACGAGGCGGGCGATCGGTGCGCGGACACGCCGCCGGTCCCTTTGAATTTCAGTTGCGCATCTCCGGGAACTTCCGACAACTGTAACGGGCAGCCCTGGGGCGTGGTGGACTTCAGCAACTACATGACCTATTCGCCTTCGGCGTGTCGCAATCATTTCACTCCGCAGCAGATGGGCCGGATGTACTGTTGGACCGAGCTGGGGCTGGCCGGATGGCTGGAAGATGCCTGCGCCGCGACGTACGACG
Organism: uncultured Phycisphaeraceae bacterium; assembly: GCA_964552515.1. Taxonomy (GTDB): domain Bacteria; phylum Planctomycetota; class Phycisphaerae; order UBA1845; family UBA1845; genus JACQXM01. Next base: position 2,158 of record CAZKIN010000456.1, on the reverse strand, counting down.
TCTTCGTCGAAGCGGCGAATCCGCCCCTGGCTCCGTCGTGCACGGATATCGCTGAGAGCGCTTGCGTGACGGACCTGCTCGATTGTCAGGAAACCTACTATTGGCAGGTGGTGACGACGGTCGACGGTGCATCGACACCGGGTCCGGTGTGGAGCTTCACCACGCCGGCGGGTGGAGATTGCAACGGCAACAGCGTGCCGGATGGTTGCGACGTAGCGGCCGGGACGAGTCCGGACTGTAATGCCAACGCCATTCCTGACGAATGCGAGGTGCCGCCGCTTGATCCGCTGGGCGCGGATTGCAACGGCAACGCGGTGCCGGATGTCTGCGACATTGCGAATGGCGCGGCGGATTGTCAACCCGATGGAGTGCCCGATGCCTGTCAGGTTCCGCCGATCGATGCGCAAGCACCGGATTGCAATTCGAATGGAATACCGGACGAGTGCGAGGCCGACTGTCAGCCCAATGGCATTCCGGATGACTGCGACCTCACCGCACAGACCAGCGCCGATTGCCAGCCGAATCTTATCCCCGATGAATGCGACATCGCCAGTGAAATGTCAATGGATTACAACTTGAACAACGTGCCCGATGAGTGCGATTGCCCGCCACAGGAAATGCTGCGGGTGGATGGTTTGGGGCCCTGCGATGTGGATGCCGATTGTGCGGCGGGTCGCAAGTGCGTGGTCGGTCGGTGCTACTTTCCATTCAGTCGATACCTCGCCGTTGATGTAAGTCAATTGGATGCCGGCGCGCCGGTCGGCATTCGGCTTATTCATGTGGGCAGCGGACAAACCTGGTGGGTGGCGGCACATCAGGTCGGCGATCCGGCGGAAGTATTCCGGCTGAGTCGTTCGATCGCCTGTGTGGATTGGGCGGAGCAGCCCGGCGAGATTGCCATCGGCGATTGTGCGATCGCACCCGGTGGATCATATGTGGTGCAGGCGATGCACTGCAATTGCGATCCGCAGCGCGAGCAGAGTTACTCCCTTCCGCTGACGGTTCCGGCGGCGGAAATCCCGGCTCCCAAGCACTATGGCGACGTGGTTGGCGTGTTCTCGGCAGGCGCGTGGACCGGACCGAATGGATTCGCGAATGTCAATGATGTGACAGCGGGTGTCCAGGCTTTCCAGGGCTCGGCGAATACTCCCTCCAAGTTCGCGGTGGATCTGCATCCGCAGCGGCCGAATCGACTGATCAATGTCTCCGACCTTCAGCAACTGGTGTTCGGCGCGCGTGGCGAGACCTATTCATTTGCTGCCCCCGAAGCATGTCCGTAAGCTTCGTGTCACTGCGTGGCACTACTTGTTGGCATTCCGTGGATAGGCGGTGATCCATCCGCCTTGCGGGTCGTAAGTGAAATGCCAACGCGGGCTCCAGGCACGCATGACGTTCGTACCGACGATCAGGTCGGGCAGTTCCGGATTGTCATACTGACGGGCGTTTACGTGAACGGTGCCCAGTTGCGGATGATGCAGCTTGACCGGCACGCGGCCCAGCCAGTCCGTCGGGGTTTCGGTAATGAGGCCGCGACGGATCAATGTCTCGCTCGCTCCGGTATCGAGAATCGCCGACAGGCGGCGGGCTGAACAATCTGCGCTTTCCTTGCGATCTTCAAGGGAATTCTGATCGCCGTCCCCGTCATCCGCGGCTTCAACAATGATACCTTCCTGCGGCTCACACAACGGTCCCTCCGCATAGACCAGCACACTGATAAAGGCGCTGTCGAAGGTGGGCAGGTACGCCGGCGGGGAATCAAAGGGGATGACCACGCCGTCTTCGGGTGGAATCGCATGAAAATCAGCCGAGGAGGTTTCAAAATCCAGCCCGAGCGTCATGCCGGTCTTGCGGAAGAATGGGAAACCCAGCCCATTGCAGTTGCAGATCGGCACGCCGACGATCGCCGAGTTCGCCGAGGTGCGGACGCCGCCGACCGCGTATTCAAACTCGCCGACAACCTGAACGGTCTCGCGGCCGCCGAAAATGAGTACTTCGGTTTCGTCGATGACCGGAAGGCCGTGATCGTGACCGAGCATGAGTTCGTAATCGCCGCCGGTGTCGATGATGACGTCGCCGACCTCTTTTCCGTTGATGCTCAGTGGCATGGTGAAGCGAATGGCGGGGGAGAGACTGAAAAGATCGCCGCAGCCGGGGAGGG
>CAZKIN010000455.1:0-2772 GCA_964552515.1 uncultured Phycisphaeraceae bacterium | reverse complement strand
CGAGCTACACATTTCGCACAAAGCGTAACTCAGTGCTACCTCCGGGTGGCCACCCTCGCAAGAACGTAACTCTTTGGGGCAAAAAGGGTTAGGAAACATCCAGATGGACCGCCCGGGGCCAGTTACATGCGGAATTGTTGCTTCCGACTGAGCGGTCGAACGAAGTGCACGATGTTGATCGGACCGATCACCGGACCGGAGGCATGCAGAGCCAAGGCCATCGCCGTCCACCGATCGGCGTGGCTGCCCGCTTCACGCGGTGCGGCGTAGCGCACGTTGCCCGATAGGGTGATCGAACGCTGGATGGAATGCAGGTCGTCGATCAGGGGCCGGTGGTTGGGGATGGTCACTTCGCCGCGCTGGAAGGCAGTCAGGATTCGAGATGCGAGGGATTCCTTCACCGGTGCGGTCATGGTGATGGGTTCAACCTTGGTGGGGAACTTGCGCGCCAGTTCTTCGGCCAGTTGCATGCCCAGTCCACTCTGGTCAATGGCCAGCCGCCGCAGGCCACGGGCCTTCAGGACGCTGATGAGCAGTTCGTACTGCTCGTTGAACGGCGCTTCACGCAGTTCCACCGCCCCACGCCAGATGAATTCCCCCTTCCAGCGTTGGAGGATGATCAGCACGGACAGATCACGTTTGCGGCCCACGTCATACCCGGCGTACAGATCACCCGGTGCGGTGAGCGTTTTGACGTTGAGCGGATAGGAAAGCGTATCCTCGGTACGTGCCAGCAGCAGATCGTAAGGCAATAGGGCGTGCGCTTCATCCACGAACTGGCATTCGTAGGCTGCACGCCACGTCGCTTCGTCGGCCACGGCGGCACGGAGTGCGTCAATATCATGCGGCGCGCCACCGGCCTGGGCGTCGTAGATGGTCACGCGGTGTCTGGACCAGGCAGGGTCGCCGTTGTTCCACAGCTTATGGAACATGCCCGCACGCGGACCGGGGGTGCTGATCACGCTCAGGCGATAAGCACTGCGCGTGGAGATGGTCGGCACGATAGCCATCCACAAACTGTCCACGTCGGGAATCCACGCCGCTTCGTCGATCACCACGTGGCCGGTGTAGCCTTGCACCGTCGCTGCTGAAGCAGGCAGGGACACCACTCTTCCGCCGGTGGATAGTTCAATCGCTTCGGCGTTCTGGCGAACCACGTGCACCGCACCGTCGGCAGCCAGCGTCACCAGTGGGAGCAGGTGTGCGGCCTTGCGCAGCAGTTCCGACGCTTGACGCTGAGAAGCTGAGACAATGATCGTGGTTTCACCGTAGACGGCCGCATGCAGAGCTTCCGTCGCCACGGCGGTAGACATGCCGATCTGTCTGGCCTTGCAGCAGACCCGAAGTCGTGACGGATCAGCCAGCCAGCGGGCCTGATGGTCCCACCAATTCAGGGATGGAGTTTCGTCAATCGAGTATTCTGCCTCGAGAGCCACGGTCATTGGGTGGTCTCACCATCCTCTCCATCACCAAAACCCTAGCTGGAGACATTGCTACGGGAGGTTTTGGTGATGGTGATGCGGCCTAAGCGTCATGCGTCAGTTAGCTGAGCTAACGATTAGCTAAGCCGGTTCGGCCTCGGTATCCGGTTCGTCGGGATGGGTTGGACCCGCCTTGAATCCCAGCACCGCAGAGACGCTGGTCAACGCCGATTGCAGTTCACCGGGACCATTCAGCGTGATGCGCTTCTCGTCGCCGTCCAACGCCTTGGAGAGAATCTGCAGCAGTCCGACGAGTTTATCGCCAGCGGTGGAGCTGCCTTTGACCGTGCGGATGAGCAACTGCGTGATTCCGTCATACATCAGGCCCGCAATGACATCGATGCTCTTGGTCTCTTCGGGGTCCATCCCCAGCTGCTGAGCAATCTTGACCAGATCGGCGCGGGTCTTGGCAGGTTTGACGCCTACCTTGCGCAACGCCAATGCGAGCGATCCCGATTCCTTGGGCCGACCTGACGGGTTGCCGCTTTGACCGGGCTGCCAGCGATGCGGCTTGAGCCACGGCGGGTCTTTCAATGGCTTCTCACTGACTTCGGATGCCAGCAATTCGGGAACAATCGTTTCGGGGTTCTTGGGTTCGTCGGACATGGTGGGTCCTCCTAAGCCAGTGCGGGAGCGGCATCGCACACCGGCTGGGGCAAGGGAATCCGCTCCGCCTTGGTACCGGTGAACTTCTCGAATCTCTCGACGATGACATCACAATAAGGCGGGTCGAGTTCCATCAGGAATGCTTTACGCTGCGTCTGCTGTGCGGCGATGAGCGTGCTGCCGCTTCCGCCAAACAAATCCAGCACGTTCTCACCCACGCGTGAAGAATACTGCAGTGCACGCACGGCCAGTTCCACCGGCTTCTCGGTTAAATGTATCATGGCCATTGGGTTGACCTTCTTCACGTGCCACAGATCGGTCACGTTGTTGGGGCCGAAGAACAGATGGCCCGCCCCTTCTTTCCAACCGTAGAATGCGATCTCAAATGCGCCCATGAAGTCCTTGCGCGTCAAAACCGGATGCTCCTTATCCCACACAATGCCCTGGCTGAAATAGAGTCCGGCGTTCTTTAAGGCAGGCGGGTAGTTGCCGAGATTGGCGTAACCGCCCCAGATAAAGAATGATCGACCAGGCACCAGCACGCGCGAGATGTTCCCGAACCACGCGGCGAGCAGGCGATCGAATTCCGCATCGCTCACGAAGTCGTTGGCCAGCGGTCGATCCTTGGCACGCAGCTTCTTGTGCGTGGCCTGCTTCTTGCCCTGCCGGGCCACGTCAAACGACT
>CAZKIN010000454.1:0-2793 GCA_964552515.1 uncultured Phycisphaeraceae bacterium | reverse complement strand
GACGGTTGCTGCCATCCACCACCACGTCGCAGCGAAACGTTCCCACTGTGCCGCGGTGAGCCACAAGAATAGCCCGATCGCGACGATGACGGCGGCATGCGCGATCGACGCGTCCTCGTCGTTTGCGGTGCGCTTGCGCGTAAGCACAAGGGCACTGACAGTCAAAGCGGACATCGTGAAGAGGACAAGAAGGGTGCAGGGCGTTATGACGCCATAATCCGAACTCCACCAATGTACCTGCAGCGCGCTGTCTTGCCAGTCGAAGGCATACAAATGAGCTATGGCCAGGACAAAGAGTGCTGCACCCTTAAGCCGGAGCATTCGATCGTCGATGCGCCGGCAGAAAGCAAAAACCACGACGGCCTGCACGCACCAGCCGATGGTCACAAAGTGTCGGTCGAACTGCAGCGGCATGAACAGCGCGAACATGGTAGCGGCGTCGATCCAGCAGGTGCGCCGCGCAGGCGCGGCAAGCGATGTTTGCGGCAGCAATTTCCAGGCGCAAAGACATTGAAAGAAGCCGCACCCGGCCGCGAACAGGCCAAGCCAATCGTGCGCCTCGCGCCGCCACAAATAGTAAGTTGCGGCGAAGAAAACAGCGTTCGACAATCGAACCAGAATCGCGCCGACTTTCGGCAATACAATTGCGTTTCGATGCAGCGACCAGACGGTGGTCAGCAAGAATGTCGCGTAGAATGCGAGAAAAAATGCCCAGGTCTGCCATAAAGCGTCAACGCGATAGTGCTTGCCGAACCAGCCCATGACCAGTACGGAAGTTCCGATCCACGCGACGAGACGAAGCGGGTCCCATCGGCGAAGGTGTGCGGCGAAGAGCAGCCCCAGGTCCAGAAGCAGGATGTAACTGAAGAGGGCAATTTGCTGGTTCGTGCCCGTGTTCAGCGCGATGGGCGTCCCGAATCCGCCCAGCGCCCCGATGACCGCGACGGGAAGCTGCCGGGCATGGACGGAAACCGCAACGGAAAGTGCCGTCACACCGACATATATCAACGCGGCGATCCGCGCATCGACGAGGTGGTAAAGATTGTGGGCGCCAAACGCCGCGACATACAGAATTCCCACACCACAGCCCATCAGCCCGGCGGTCACACCCGTCATGCCGCGTCGCAGGCAAAGTTCTCCCGCAACCAACAGTGACAATCCTGTGCAGGCCGCGAAGATCACGCGCAGCCCCGGACCAATCCAACCCTGGTCGATGGAGTACTTGACGAAGAATGCAATCCCCAAAAGCAGGACAATTGCGCCAGCGCGATTAAGCCAGGTTCGGCCAATCAGCAACTCGGTCTCGGCTGCGGATCGTTCCGCATGCGGGCTGACGACTTCACGCCGGAATGTTCCTTGAAATACCGGCCAGGGATTGTCGCCGGGTGCGACCGTTACGGAGTCGCCGGCTGGTTCAACACGATGAGCTTCAGGGGGTCGGATGTCGTTCAACAGAGCCGATATTTCTGCATGGTGAGAATCGGGAGTTCCGGCATTGTCGCGGGTTGGTGGCGGAGAGCGCAGCATGGCTTCCACGCGGCCGATCTCGGTCCGCAGGTCATCCAGGGACATCTGCAGCCCCAGCGCTTTCACACGCAATTCGCGTAATAGCTCTTCCGGAGTTGGAGTCGTCATGACGGGTCGCCTGACTGGAGCCGGCTCAACGTAACTTCCAAACGATACCCGAAAGGTGGCACTGGGTTCAAGTTATGGATGATTGGGGACGCATGACGACTCACCCGATCCGGCCCCGGTCGCGCGATGGTTCGGGAATCGACGCTTGACGGCGTAAGATTACAGCATCGTTCGAATATACTGATACACGGCGCGCGTCGCCGTCGAGCGATTGAGCGTGTAAAAGTGTATTCCCGCCACACCTTGCGCAATCAAATCATGACACTGTTGTGTCGCATGATAGGTTCCCACATGTCGCACGGCCTCCGCGTCGTCTTCCAGGGATTCGATCTTGCGGAGCAGATCCACCGGAATTGTCGCACCGCACATCTGCGTGAATTTCTTGACTTGTTTCACACTCAAGATCGGCATGATCCCCGCAATGATCGGCACGGTGATGCCCGCGCGCTCCGCCTGTTCGCGGTAACGGTAGAACGCCTGATTATCAAAGAATAATTGCGAAATCAGAAAGTCCGCGCCGGCGTCGACCTTGCCCTTGACGTGTGCCATGTCCTGGTCAAGCGATGGTGATTCCGGATGTTTCTCCGGATAACAGGCCGCACCGATACACAAGTCGCACCGATCGCGAATAAATGAGATCAACTCATTGGCGTGTGCGAATCCGCCTTCAGTGGCAGTAAACGCCGTCGTCCCGGTCGGCGGATCACCGCGCAGGGCGAGAATGTTCTCAATGCCCTGTTGCCGGAATTCATCGACCACCGCGCCAATTTCCTGTCGCGTGGCGCCGACGCAGGTCAAGTGGGCCAGCGGCTCGATGCCGATGTCATGCTTGATGCGCTGAACGAGGTCGATGGTCTTGCGGCGCGTGCCGCCACCGGCACCATAGGTTACGGATACGAACGTGGGATGAATCGGCTTGAGGGCTTCTATGGTCTTGTATAGATCCCAGAAGCCGATGTCGTCCTTGGGTGGAAAGAATTCGAACGAGAGTGAAGGTTTGCGTTCGTCGAGCTTCTGACGGATGCGCATAGTTGCTGACTCTACTGGGCGCGGAAGGATTTGAACCTTCGAAGGCTTACGCCAACGGGTTTACAGCCCGTCCCCTTTGGCCACTCGGGCACACGCCCCAACCTTCCCGCGATCCACCGTTCGGCCTGT
>CAZKIN010000453.1:0-2797 GCA_964552515.1 uncultured Phycisphaeraceae bacterium | reverse complement strand
CCAGTCCGTCCGGTTCGCGGAGCGTGGGACAGCCGACAATTTCGATGGGGACGTTGAGATCGGCGACCATGCGCCGAATCACCTGCAACTGCTGGAAGTCCTTCTCGCCGAAGAAGGCTGCGTCGGCGGGCAGGATGTGAAACAGCTTGGCGACCACCGTGGCAACGCCATCGAAGTGACCGGGCCGAAACGGGCCGCACAGCCCAGCGGTGAGTTTCGCGATGTGGATCGAAGTAACTGCACCGTCGGGATACATGTCGGCCACCGTGGGCATGAAGACCAGATCGACTCCGGCGGCCCGGCAGAGCGCGAGGTCCGCGTCCAATGGTCGCGGATAACCGGCGAGGTCTTCATGCGGCGCAAATTGTGTCGGGTTCACGAAGATGGTCACCGCGACTTTTGCACATTGCTCTTGGGCGGCTGCAACGAGTGAAAGGTGGCCGCGATGCAAGGCGCCCATGGTGGGCACCAGGCCGACGCGCGCTCCGGCATGCTGCGAAGTGCGGACCCAGTCGCGGGCGGCGGTGATGGCAGATGCGACGATCATGGTTGCATTTGACTGGAGGGGGCGGCGGACGCAAGTCCCGGCGCGGGGCTGGAGGTTTGGGTAAAGTTAAACCAAAGGTCCGAAAATAACGGGCTTTCCGGCAGCGCATGGATCGCGGGGCCGAAGCAAATGGCTTTGTTTTGCAATTTTTTTTGAGTGTGCCACATTGATGTCACTAAAACCGGCGCGCGGCGACTGCGCGACGCCACTTCTTACTTTCGTGCAGCGACCATACTCCCACGGCTATTAACTTATACCTAACATACGCCGCGTTGTCAAGCGAATTGCAGACAATTCGTAAAATTATTGCACGTAAGAAGTTAAGATTACGAATTACTCAATGTGACCGGTTCCTGGAATGGATGGGGTACTTGGTGGTTCAAACGCCATTTTCGCACGAAGACATGCGATTAAATCACTGGTCGAACTGCGGACTGAGCACGAGGGTTTTATCAGCTACGAAAGACATTCGAGTCAATGAAGAGGCTGCAACCCATTCAGGGTTGGAATTGACGGGGGACGCGAACCCAAGGTAGCCCGGCGTCGCTTAGGCTCCGCCAGGCAACCTTGGGCTGGAGGCCGTAACGCCTTTGGCGTAAGGAATAGCTACGGGCAATTGAGGAATTGCCCATTGAAATTCGGTCACTTTGAGGAATTGCGAAACAACGTTGGTCGAGCCGGGAGCGGTGTTCACCTTGGGGAAATCGGCAGAGTCGGCTCGTCCAACAGTGGCACACGACCGGCGAACTCCGATCCACTTATTTCGCTGCGGCTTGCGAACAAAATCGGACGTTGGGCGTCACGAATGGGACCACATTAAGCATTGTGAATTCCGAGCATTTTTTGTATACTGACTTTCACTTTTCCCGTGCTTACCTTTCGAAAGGAAAGCCAGGAAAACGACAGGAATGGGGAAAGAAATATGCGATCGTCTGGTGGTCATACTCGGTACCAGTTCGTCCAAGGGATTGCGACCGTCGGAATTCTGCTCCTGCTGGGAGGAAAGGTGGAGGCCGGGGCAGGTGGCGGAGGGTACACCCTCACCGCGACGCCAACCCAAGCACTGGTGGGACAGGCGATTCAGGTTTGCTGGACGACACCGGCCAACGGTGTGGCCAGTAGTGACTGGATTGGCATGTATGCGATTGGAGCGTCTAACAACCTCTATTTCGCTTTTCAATACAACACCACGGCGGCGACATCCGGGTGCCTAAATTTTAATGCGCCTTTATATATCGGAAGCATTGAGTTCCGGTACTTGCCGCTGAATTTGTATAACGACGTAGCCACCAGCAACGCGGTCAATGTTCTTTGCGCGTTTGATTCCCATTGTTCGGATGGCAACCCGTGTACGATCGACATGTGCGAACAAGGGGCTTGCTCCAACACATCGGCGGCGACCGCCATGGTGAGACTCGATGTGACGCCCACGAGTTCGGCCATTCATGCAACCATTTCCGTATGTTGGGACACACCCGCAGCACTGGCAACATCGAGTGACTGGATCGCGCAGTTTGAAGTCGGCACGGGCAATCCGCAGTACGTGACTTATCAATATACCGGCGGAGCAGCGTCGGGCTGTTTGAACTTCACCGCCGGACCAAACGAAGGCGATTACGAGTATCGCTACTTCCCCCAAAACGGAAATTGCGCGTTTGCCACCACGGAGACCGTTACTTTTTGTGACGCAACATTGTCACCTACGTGCCCGTGCGCAGCGACGGCGGAATGCAACGACGAAGACCCCTGCACAATGGACACCTGCACGGCGGGTGCGTGCAGCAACATCGGACCGGACGCGAATGACTACACCATTTCGTTTTGTCCACCGGAAATCGGCGGGGGCGCGCCGATTGAAGTCTGCTGGACCGCGCCGGCGGGATCGTCGAATAATGACTGGATCGGAATGTATCCGGTCGGCGCGCACAACGTCAATTACTTGAGCTACCAGTTCACCGGCGGGGAAACGGATGGTTGCCGGACGTTCACCGCGCCGGTCGCGCCGGGCACCTATGAATTCCGCTATTTATTGATCAACGGCTACTGCGAAGCCCGGAACAGCGCGCCGTGGGACGTGTGCGACGGATGTTCGCCGGATGACTTCGCGGCGGCGAACGATTTTGTGGATTGCCTGCGCGGGCCGGTCATGGCACCGACTGCTCCCTGCGTGCCGCTCGATCTGGACTGTGATGACAACGTGGACCTGCGCGACGTGGGTCTGTTTCAATTGCAGTTCACGGGGCCGTGAAG
>CAZKIN010000452.1:0-2799 GCA_964552515.1 uncultured Phycisphaeraceae bacterium | reverse complement strand
CCGATGCCGAATCACATAGGGAAGTGGTCAGGCGGACGGGCGGACCTTTCGCGGGAGGAAAAAAATTCTTGGGGATGGGGGAGGGTCCGAGAATGAAGCGGAACCGCGGGTGTCAGCGACCGTTGCCGCCTTGAATTCGCCTTTATAATCGCGAGGAATACGCCAGTATGGTTAGAATCCAGTTTCCTGGCTTCAGGAGCCGACACGTGATGATACGTAAGAATAGGACCGCCCATGAGCTACGCCGGGAAGGGCTTCACGCCCTGTTCGAACGACTACGTCCGGCAGACGCCATCAGGTTCCTTCAAGAATCCGATTCCGGTCGGGGCGACTACACCCAGGAACGCCGGACGTGGCTAAAGGACTTGTCCGTGGATGACGTAGCGCGCGACATTGCCGACCGCCGCAAGGAAAACGGTTGAGAATTAGAAGTGCTTCGCGATATTTTCAAATCAGGATCGGGATGGCAATTCACCTATTCTGTTCAGAGCGACATCCAAGCCAGCCAGCCCACAGAAACTGAACATGAATCATCTCAGCATGTGGATGCCAAACTACTGGCCGCTCTCGACGGCAGCCCGCCGGTGGAGATGACCAAACAGTGGCGCGATGAGCGCCGGGCGGAGTTGAAGAAGCGCATCGCCAAGCGCGGTGCGAAGTCATGAGGCGGCGGCGCGTCATTCGTCCAGAAACGGAACGAGAGATTGAAGAATGATTGCGCCTTCCATTGTTTCTAATCGATCATTTGGGTTCGGTAGAGTTGTTGGGTCGCTACGGCCGCGAACTCGTCCAAAGTCACTCGAACTCCAACAAAAGTATTATCCGCATCAAAAAGGACTTGGCCAAATACTTCAATACTGTTCAAACAACGTGCATCATCGGTAAAACGCAGACTGATGATTTGCTCATCGGAATCGAATGATACAGGCCCGCCTTTGAGAAGCTTGAAAGCGCGAGGAAACTTGTCGACATACAGTATTTCACCCCCAATGATCCGGCTCATTCCGTCCAAATCCAGTATGATCCCAACTTCCACATGGGTCGAACGAGCGCACAGCACATCGAACCAAAATGTGAAGATGTTTCCCTCGACTTGAAGTTGCATTTGATCCCGTCACCTATGATGGCCGTCTCACTCTTCAGCCGCAAGTCTCCCCGCTTTCACCACCCCGCGCACGCAATTCCTTCCCGGCTCATACATCCACTGTCTGATGTTTGGCACATCCAGTATCACCAAGTCCGCCTGATGGCCGACCGCGATCGCGCCGACACGCCCCGCGCGGCCAATCGCCGCCGCCGCGTTCGCCGTGGCCGCGACCAGCACCTCCATCGGCGTCATGCGCATCTGCGTACAGGCGATGGTCATGGTCAGCGGCAATGATTCCACCATCGACGAGCCGGGGTTGTAATCCGTCGCCACCGCCACCGGCAGCCCCGCGTCGATCAACTTCCGCGCCGGTGCCTGACCCACCCCCAGGAAAAACGAACAGGCCGGCAGCATCACGGGAATCGTCCCCGCTGCCTTGAGTGCCGCTATGCTGTCATCATCAATGCACTCCAGATGATCCGCCGAAATCGCGCCCACCTCGGCGGCCACGCGACTCGCACCCATCTGCGAAATCTGATCGGCATGCACCTTCGGCCGCAGCCCGTACGACTTTGCTTTCGTCAGCACCCGCCGACTCTGCTCTGCGCTGAATGCCGTACGCTCGCAGAACACATCGCAGAATTCCGCAAGACCTCCGTCACGAATTTGTGCCAGCGCGCTGTCCGCAAAAACGACATCCAGATATTCATCCGCGCTGCCTGCAAACTCGCGCGGCGTCGTATGCGCCGCCAGGTACGTCCCGACCAAATCGACCGGCTGCTCCGCCGCAAGCTTCTTGATCACCCGCAGCATCTTGAGTTCATCGTCGACCGACAGGCCGTATCCGCTCTTGATCTCGACCGTCGTCACGCCGTTCCGCATCATCCGCGCAAGTCTCGGCCGGGCGAGTTCCGCCAGTTCCACTTCGCTCGCTTTCCGCACTGACTCCACACTGACCCGAATCCCGCCGCCCGCCTCCGCAATCTCGGCGTAACTCTTCCCCGCAATCCGCGCCTCAAACTCATTCTCGCGCGTGCCCGCAAACACCGTATGCGTGTGACAATCCACCAACCCCGGCACGACGCACCCGCCGCCCGCATCAATTTCCTCTGCACCCTTCGGCGCGACGCACTTCGCCTCCGGCCCGAACCACGCGATCTTGTCCCCCTCAATGACCAGCGCCGCGCGGGCAATCGTCTCCACCGCGCGCATGGCCGACCCGCATACCGGCCCCGGCGGCACGACGACCAACTCCGCAATGTTGCGAACCACCGTTGTCATGCCCAATCACCTTCCCTCATACCGGCCAGCCAATTGACGCCACGATTTCTAAAATAAATCCTCAATTTGTACGTCCGGCATGTGAATTGTCCCCGAAAACGCAGCAATTTCCAAGCCTCCTACCGCCCCATCTCATGCCAAACTGGCAGAAGAACCGCCCCCATGCATCGAAATGACAGCCGAAAACCCACTTTCGACCGCCATCCCACAACCCGCCAGCCGCTCCTGATCCTATCACAAGTACTTATCAATTCTACATTTACGACACGAAATCCCCACCAATCCCGCGCCCATCCCCACTGGCATCAGCCTTGCAATTGCTACTTACGGAAGAAGTCTAGCCATTGGTTGACGGGTGAGTGTTATGTCGGATCGGTTCATCGCCACGCATCGCGAAGTGCTGCTCGCTTTAAGCGACCCGGCCTGCGATC
>CAZKIN010000451.1:0-2806 GCA_964552515.1 uncultured Phycisphaeraceae bacterium | reverse complement strand
ACGGCCGCTTCCGCGCCATCCCGCGCGCTGAGCGCATGCAGCCTGAAAATCGAATAGGGCACAGAATAGGAATAGGACGCATCCGTATCGAAATAGCCGCGCCGCGCGCGCCGTTCTTCCATGAGGAAATAGACCTGCGGTTTGCCTTCGACTGACGCCGTCCAGACACTGCCGATAAGGTGCGGCGCATCCACCTGCACGTCACGCGTGATGAAACTGAGCGCGACAATCCCTCCCGTCACGACCACCACACCCAGCAGCAACCACCACCCGGCCTTCGCTCGACGTGTATTTGATGTCATGGATTGATCCCTCGTCACTCGACTACCCTCCCGATGCACAGCGCATGCTTCAAACCCAACTGCGCCCGCTTCGTTCGCCGTTCTGACTGTCATTTAAGAGACACAATCACGCAAACGCCTCCCCTTATCCCCCTCCCGGTTATCCTTTGATGTCACACCTCTGACACCCTGCTGCCCTGCCCCTTTTCGCCCCATTTTCCTTCCGCAGCCTCCCCGGTCGCACGTAATTTGTTATTTCACAATACCTTACGACATTCTGCCCCGCGGCCCCCCTCCTCTTCAGGACAGCCCCCCACGTCTCCTGCCCTCTAAATTCACCGAAAATGCCGCGCACCGGCGCGCACCATCGCCGCGCATTCGGGCGCACAAAAAACCCTGCATTTCCAGCCTTTTTCAAAGGACCCTGCGTAACGCGCGCAGCCGTCGCGCCGAGAGTGTGCGTTAACAGTCACCCTCCTTTCGCTTATCGGACCCTGTGATATCCCAAATTCAGGACCGTCGCCTACCCCGAAAGTGCCACGCCATTGGCACTGTCGATCCCCCTACGCCGCAGGGTGCGTACAGGTGGCGTTTGGCTGGCGCACGGCTGCGCCCCAGGTGGTGAAACTTTCGCCGCAGATCACCCCGCTTATCTAATGGAAAGGCGGAAATCTGCGGCTTTTCCCGCTTATTTCTTCGCGGCCATGCCGACGATGCTCACGCGGACTTCCACGTTGTCCGCGACGACATCATTGCCGCCCGGCTTGATCTTGAAATCAGCGCGGGAGATGGTGAACGTGCTGCGCAGGATGAGCAGGTCGCCTTGCGCGCCGCGCATGCGGTCCCCCGCGCGGCCGGGCAGGTGCGCGAATTTCACCGGCACGGTCAGTTCCTTGGTGACTCCATTGCAAAGAAAATCGCCGGTGACGGCGGCCTCACTCACGTTGCCGTCGACTTTCTTGACATCCTTGATGCTCTTCACCGTGAATTCAACGGTGGGGTTCTTGCCGACATTGAGCCAGTCGCCGCCATGCAGCGTTTCAGTCATGCCGGTGTTCGGCGTGTAAAGCGTCTTCGCGTCAACCACTATTTTTCCAGTGGTTTTCGTCACATCGGCCGGATCGAAGTTCACTTTGCCGCTGACGCCGGACGCAACGCCCATGATCGGCTCGAGCAGGGAATCAAGCACGAACGACATGGCGTTGACACCCTTGGGGTCCTTGAAATCAAACTCCGCAGCGGCCGCGCGAATGGCCGACACATGGAGCAAACCCGCCATCAACGCAACGACGAAAAAGCGACGCACATTCCGCATGATCGATCTCCTTTTTTCCTCTTGAACTCTCCGACGCCGAACCAAGTGCGGGATGATAGCGGCTACGGACTTTTCCTTACACCCCGGCGTCCACGCACGGGCGAGTCTTTCGAGGAATGTTGCCGGGCTGAGACATTTTTTGAGAGTCGGCTGGGCATCGCGGGCCTGTTGGTTAAGATAAACGCCATGACACCGCGTGAAACAGGCAGTGATGCGTCGAGCCCATCGGCCACAGGCAGCGCCCTGCGACCAGCGGCACGACGAAACTCGCTGGGCAGTCGCCGGCCGGTATTCTGGTTCGTGTTTCTGTTTGCATTGTTCATGGGGTTGTTCTGGGCGGCGGGCGCGACGTCGTTCGTGAAGGATTACATCTTTCCGCCCTACCTGCGATTCAATGCGATAGTTTCCGGATGGATATTGGGATTGTTTGAAGAGCGCATCTTGGTAAGCGGTCAATCAATCAGCGGACGGTTCGCGTTGACCATCGAGCGCGGCTGCGATGCCATTGAACCGTCAGCCCTATTTCTTGCGGGAGTGCTCGCGTTTCCCGCGCCATTCGTGCGGAAAATTCCGGGCATGCTCATCGGCACGGTGTGCCTGATGATCATCAACCTGATTCGCATTGTTTCGCTCTACTACGTCGGCGTTTATTTTTCCCATCAGACTTTTGAGATCATGCACGTCAACGTCTGGCAGGCGCTGTTCATCGTGCTGGCCATTTTCTTCTGGGTGCTGTGGGCGATGTGGTCGCTGAAGAAACCGGCGGCGGCACCCGCATGATTCCGCTGCGTGCGATCGGCTGGTTCTTTGCGAAGGTCATCGCTTTTTACCTGATCGGCGTGATGGCATGGAACTGGGCGGGCGCGGATCGGCCGTATCTTTATGTCTTTCGAGAGACACATACGCAGCTTTTCCGCACGCTGCACCGGATGGGGTCTCCCTGGGTGGTGGTGCTGGCGCAGCCGGAGAAATCCAGCGGCACGTTTGACACCGATCTGAACGTACTCAACACGACAAACAAGACGATCGGCACGCAGCCGCTTAAAGGGCAGTATCGCGCATTTGCCCCGACGCTGCTGCTGTGCAGTCTGGTCCTGGCGACGCCGGTGACGTGGGCGCGCCGCGCGATTGCGCTGGTAATCGGTTGGATCGTGCTGCAGGCGTGGATTGCGCTGGGCATTTTCCTGCTCGTGCTGAAGGCTTATGTGAC
>CAZKIN010000450.1:0-2814 GCA_964552515.1 uncultured Phycisphaeraceae bacterium | reverse complement strand
CGGGTGATCAGTCGGCGCTGAATCTGCTATTTTTGATCGGGACCGATGTCAGCGAAGGCGAGTTTGAGGCGTTTGGCGAGAGCGACGAGCGGTACAAGGTGGTGGGCGGCAATCAGCGGATTACCGATGAGTTGGCAAAGCGGGTGACGGGGCAGATCGAGCTGGGTCGGAGACTGGTGGCGATTGAACAAGGTTCGACCGAGGTGACGCTGTACTTTGAAACAAATGGACAGGCGGAGACGACCCGCGTGACCGCGGATTTCGCGCTGCTGACGATACCGTTTACGGTGCTGCGCGAGGTGGAGTGGCGTTCGGAGTTGCCGGAGTTGAAGCGGCGCGCGATCCATGAATTGGGATATGGGATGAACGCGAAATTGTTCATCGGGCAATCGAAGCGGCCGTGGCAGCAGGGAGGGTATGCGGGCAATATTTTTTCCGATGAAGGGTTTCAACTGGCGTGGGACAACAGTCGGTTGCAAGGGACGAACGAGGCGGGGTTGACGTTGTACTCTGGCGGGCACGCGGGAATCGAAGTTGGAAAAGGAACGGCGGGGGAACAGCTTGATCGGCTGCTGCCGGGACTGGACAAAGCGTTTCCGGGGGTCAGCGCGGCGCGACAGGGAGCGGCGCAGCGATTCCACTGGCCGACGCATCCGTTTACACGGGGAGGTTATTCCTGCTATCGGCCGGGGCAATGGACAAGTCTTGCGGGTGCGGAGGGACTGCCGGTCGGCCATATACTTTTTGCGGGTGAACATTGCAGCCGCGATTTCCAGGGATATATGAACGGCGGGGCGGAAACAGGGCGGATGGCTGCTGAGCAAATAGCGTCCATGGTGGCTGCGGGTTGATCAGCCGGCGTGTTGGACAGTAGCGGGTCTGAGAATAAAAAAGGGTGCGGCCGATTTTCGACCGCACCCTGGTGGTTTTCAATTCTTTCGATGCTCTCGGCTAGGAAATTACGGGCAGGCCGGGAGCGTGGTGTTCAGTAGCGGGCTGTAGGCTCCGCCGCCGTTGAAGAGGTCGAGCAGGCGGACCAAGTCTTCAGCGGTGTGGATTGAGCTGCGATTCGTGTCCGTGCCGAGGGGCGGCTCAGGCACTGTTCCGTTGAGCGAATTGATCGCGGCGGTGACGTCGGCCGTGTTGGCAGTGAGATTGGCATTGACGTCGCCCGGGAGGAAGCCGACACAAGTCTGGCTGCCGAGGGCAGTTGTGCTGGTGACGCAAGTCCACTTCTGCGGCGGGATGGGGGCACTCAAAGTCAGCGTGGCGGTGTTGCCCGAACCTGCCACGTTGGTGACCGTTGGCGGTGTGCCGCCCGCAGGGGTGAGCGTCAAGGTGAAATCGCTTGCCATCAAGTCCGTTGCAGCATTGCAGGGATTGGAGAACGTTACATCAATCGAAGTAATGCCCTGAGCGGGAACCGCGCTGGCAATGTCGTGCGGCTGACGGCCATCGACTTCGCAGTCGTTCGGGCTGGCAGTGGTGATCATTGTGCAATTGGTGTTGCCCATCGGCGGGAGATTAATGATCAGGTCTTCATAGACAAGGCTATCAAAAATGCCCGCGTTTGCGTTGACGACAAAGGTTGTATTCGGGTCTTTGAAGAAACTTATCGTGAAGGTACCGCCAGCATTGGAACTTGCCTCGAGAATCATCGAGCCCAAGTGTTTTCTGGTACCGTTGTCAACGACACCATCCACCAAAGAGTTCAAGAGTACGCTGCTGAAATCGATATCGCCGAGGGGTGAGAAGCCCATGATTTCAAAAGACGCTTTGCCAAAGAATATGTTGTCCGGACGTGATTTTTCAATCAAGGCGGAAGCGTTGCGGTCGCAGAGATTGGTGCTGGCACTGCAAACTGAAGTAGTACAAGTGCAATCCGAACCTTGCTGGTAAAAGTGCGCGCATGGGCAAGTTCCGTCACTCAGTACGGAGCAGTCGGCAGGATCACAGGGAATCTGGTAGAGGCTAAATTGCCCTGCTTGGCCGGACAAGAAACTCGAACCTAAGATGGTGGCCGTGTAGGCACCAACTCGAGGGAACGCCGTGCAAGTGTTCTGAACGCACGATGAGCCCGAGCAATTCAAATCCGTGGCGCATGAAGCGCCGTTGTTCGCACAATGTTTGCCGGGGCAGGGTGCGGTTGTGCCGATATTCGTACAAGAGAGGTTCTGGCCCTGGGCCGGATCGCCATCGCAGAAACCACGTCCAGGTTGCGCATCCCATGTGCCGACAAAGAGTTCGACGCGAACCACATCGCCTGGATCAATCTGTCCCAAGGGCACGTTTTGCGTTGGGCAACTGGTGCATTTGTTGGGGCCACCCATCCCGTCGGTGACTTCGGTTGCCCACATCGAAAAGACCGGCACATTGGGCACTTGGGCAAACACGCCAGACCCCAAAAGCCCAAAAAGACCCAGTGCGTAAATTCCAATCAACGTTCTCTTCATCGTTCATCCCCTTCATTTCGCGTAGGTACGGCAACCGCCCAGACTCGCGGAACCGCGCAACCTATCGTATCAGCTCCGTTTGATACGTTCAATCCTATTCAAATTCGCCACAGTGGCGATAACTAAAATGCCTAGAATCCGTCATAGGCCATGGACATTTCGAGCATGGGATGCCGGGAGTGGTTGGACCGCGGACGCTGGTTGCGGCAGAAACTGAACATGCAGTCATACCCCCAAACAGACAACCCCCAGCGTACTGCGGGCAAAATGTACGGCGAACCCCTAATTTAGAAGGACCTGCTCCTTAAGCAACGGCCCCTGCTTGAAGCGCCCTGGCATCCCCCCAGAGTGACATGAATTA
>CAZKIN010000449.1:0-2834 GCA_964552515.1 uncultured Phycisphaeraceae bacterium | reverse complement strand
TCTTCGACCGCAATGGCAGCATGATGTCCGCGCTGCTGCTGCGCGTGGCGATCACTGCAAAGACGATGATTGGTCTGGTGACAGGTCGCAGGCATTATCCCAGCTCCGCCACCAGAAATGAAATTGCCTTCGGTGGATTGTCCGACCAGCGTTTGCTGAAGCGCTGTGGCTTCCTGCCGGTGCGCTCGCGTCCCGTGGCCTCCGCGCCATTCTTCATGAGTGTCGTCCTGCTGAACGCCATGCAATATTTTCTGTCGCGTCGATTGCGGCAGCGGTTGGAGATTTCGGTCGCACGGATGGTTTCGTGGATTGATGATCGCTGTGCGTTTGCTCCTCTGTGCGTGGAACAGACCAGCGTGTGGCAATCGGTTGCGCCGCGTCTGCCGCAGCGCACCATCGAGGTGACGAAACTCGGCGCGAACCTGCGATCCATGCCGGGAGCGCAGGTGTCCAATCCGAAGTTGAAGGTGAATGTGCCATTGCCCGTGCTGCATGCCGAGGAGGTTGTGTGACCCAGGCCGCAACCCAATTGCATTCGCTCACGTTGCGCGGCGCACCCTTGCGGGAAGCGCTGCCCACGGTCACTGCGCCCTGCGCTCAGCATGCCGCAGATTTGGAAGGCACGATCCTGCATCGCATGCGCGAACTGCACGATGTACTGCGTCCGCGCGTCGTCGCACGCGGCGTACCCCACGAATTCGTCATCGAAGTCACCAGCCGGTGCAACCTCTATTGTCCGATGTGTCCGCGTGAAGTCAGCACCACCGTGGGCAACAAGGACATGGAGATGGAAACATTCCGCCGCATTCTCGAGCGCGTGCGTGGTCACGCTTCCTTCATCTGGATGGCCGGACTTGGCGAGCCCATGATGAACAAGCATTTCCTCACCATGGTGCGCGAAGTGAAACAGGCGGGCATCGCGGTGGGCGCGTCGACAAACGGGACGTTTTTGACGGATAAGTGGCAGCAGCGTCTGCTCGACAGCGGGCTTGACCTGCTCATTGTCTCCTTCGATGGCGCGGACAAGGAAACCTACGAGAAGGTCCGCATCGGCGCGGACTTCGACAAGGTCTGCGGCAACGTACAGCGTTTCGCTGCGTTGAAAGCGCAGCGCAGCGCGAGCAGACCGTGGCTCATTCTGCAGATGATTGAGTTGAAACATACGCAGGGACAGGCGAAGCGTTTCAAGGACATGTGGAACATTCCCGGCGTGGATGCCGTGCGCATCAAGAAGGACGAATTGCAGTTTGCCGAGGAACTGGCCTTTGACGGCCAGCGCAAGCGCGACGGCGCGCGCGCCTGTCCGTTCCTGTGGCGCGGTTCGCCGCTGATTCAATGGGATGGTGCGTTCGTGCCGTGCTGTTACGGCGTCGCGGACAAGAGCTTTGGGAATCAGGCGGAACAATCGGTCAACGAACTCTGGAACACGCCGCGGCTGCAGGGTTTGCGCAGTGACCACCTTGCCGGTCGCGGAAAAGATGAGCCGTTTTGTCGGAATTGCAACGCGTTTCAGCCGGGCAAGGCGCCGATGGCGCTGTCCGTGCTGGTGCCGAGTTTGATGCAGAAAAAGCACGCGGGCGTCGTGGAGACGCTCAACCGTTGGGTGCGTTTCATGGATTGACGTCTTCGGGACTAACTGGCCGCCAGGTGCCAAATAACTGACAGGTAACAAGCTATGCGAATACTGCTGCTTTCCCCGCCGTACCTGACCGACTACATGCGCAACGCGCGCTGCGATTTCGTGTCGCTCTCCGCGTCGCAGTGGTATCCCATCTGGCTGGGCTATGCCGGGTCCTGGCTTGAACAGTGCGGCCACGAAGTGAAACTGCTCGACGCGCCATCCGCCCATCTTGATCATGCGGAAACCGAGCGCGTCATCACCGAATGGCGGCCGGACATGCTGGTGGTGTATGCGGGACAAAAGAGCCGCATCAACGATCTCGCCATCGCGGATCGCCTCACCGAGAAACTCAACTGCATCAGCGTGCTGGTCGGACCTTATTTTTCCGCAAAGGCCAAGCAGTTTCTTGCGCAGTCGCAGGCCGTCACCTATGGCGTGGAAGGAGAATTCGATTATCCGCTCGCGGAACTCGCGGCCGGTTACGAACCATCCGCGATCAAGAATCTGCTGTACCGTGAAGGCGGGGAAATCATTCAGAACCCGCAGCGACCCTACTTGACGGGTGAGCAGCTCGATAAGATTCCGTTCGTTACGCGCTTCTTCAAGAATCAGCTTGACCTGCACAATTACAAGACGATTTCCGAGCATTTTCCGTTCGTCGATCTGATGAGCGGGCGCGGATGCAAATGGGGCCAGTGTACGTTTTGCCTGTGGGTGCACACGTTCGTTACCGGCAAGACGTACAACCTGCGCAGCGTCGAAAATGTCGTTGACGAATTTGCATTTGTGGAGAAGGACCTGCCGGAAGTGCGCGCGATCATGATCCAGGATGACATGCTGACCGACGATCGCGGGATGGACCTGGCCAATCTGATCATCAAACGCGGCATCAAGATTTCGTGGTCGTGCTATGCGCGCAGCAACCTCAGCTATGAAACGATGAAGCAGATGAAGCTGGCGAACTGCCGCAACCTGCACGTGGGTTATGAATCCGGTGATCCGCAGATCATCAAGAACATTCGCAAAGGCGTGACGCTCGAAGGCATGGAGGAGTTTACGAAGAACGCCAAGCGCGCGGGCTTGCGCATTCACGGTGATTTCGCCCTGGGATTTCCGGGCGAAACGCCGGAGACGGCCGAGCGGACGATCAAGTGGGCCAAGAAGCTCAACCCGCACACCGCGCAGTTCCAACTGGCCAATGTGCTCGAAGGCA
>CAZKIN010000448.1:0-2836 GCA_964552515.1 uncultured Phycisphaeraceae bacterium | reverse complement strand
TCGCCGAAGAACTTCTCTTTCGCGGACTCCTCGTTGCCGTCCCCGCCGCCGCCGCGCTCGGTTGGACCGGCCGCGCGTTCTGGCGTAACTGCCTCGCGGCCGCCGCGCTCTTCGCATCGATTCATGTGACCTGGAAAATGGAAGCACTCGCCGGCGGCTGGCCGAATCTGCTCGTCACCGGCCTCGGCGGTCTCTGGTACGCATGGCTCCTCGCGCGCTGGCAAACACTCTGGGTTCCCATGGCCCTGCACGCGGGAATGAATTTCGGTTGGCTGCTCGCCGGTGCCGGCGGCGGTGCGGGCGGCGGCGGGCTGATTGAGAACCTGCTCCGCGTCGCCACTATCGCCATCGCCACCTGGTGGACCATCAGGAAAGTGCCTCGCACTTCCGGGTAACCTGCTCGCAAGTGCCACAACGTGGCACTATGCGGCGTGTGCCTCGCCCCCGGACCGGCCATCACACAGAGAGTGTCACGCAAAGGCAGGATGGATTTACTTATCGGACCCTGTGATATCTCGAATTCAGGCCCATCCGCGGCACGGGCAGTGCCCTTTGTCTGGCATGTCCCGCCCGGGTGCGCCCGGGTGGTGCCTGGGTGGTGTTTGGCGGCGCCCCAGGTGGTGAAATAAGGGCACGCTATTTTCCCTCCGCACCCGAATTCGCTGCGGTGGTAAGGTCGGTTACGGTTATTCCATCCGGCGCCGTAAACTTAAACGTATCGGCCGGAATGTTTTTATTCACTTCGATGTCCGTGAGTACATACGAATGGATCTCTCGCTCCTGGTCGTCTTTCCCGACCATTTTTACGACTATTCCATCCGACTTGCGAATCCAGAGGGTTGACGACATGTGCGGCAATTCATCGGTTTTTTTCGCTATAGCTTCGATCACGAAGCAATCGGCTCCGTCAATTTCTTCATCCGCAAGCAGCCGCTTCTTATAGTCTAACTTCTGGGAATTGATGACCGACAGCGCGTCGCTCGCGGCCGCCGGATCAATACTGTGCTTGGTGACTGTCTTGGTGCCGGCCTCGTTGCCGGTTCCCGAGTATTCGGCAATGGTGTAGTTGTGATCACCGTCGCAGATGGTGAGCGTGGATAATTTGGCGGTCTCCACCTGATCATCGTATTTCCGGGTCAGATTGCCTTTTTGCTCAACGCGTGACAGAACTTTGGCACCTTTGCGCATCCATTGAATGCTCCCCTCGTGCCTGCCGTCGATCTTAATGCCCTGCAGGTCCATATCCTGTACCGTTTCGGATTTTGCGGTATAGGATTTTAATTGGCCGAACGCATCGTTGAGTTTTTTCTCCACCTCCTCGACCGATTCCGCGTGAACACCGCCCGCCAAAGTCAGCACCACCGCCGCGCAGGTCGCCATCCGCCACAACGTTGTCATCGTTGTACCCTCTGATATTGAAACTTCGTTATCGCCACGATCACCCTCGCTGAGCCATCCAGCGAGCCAAAATCATTTTATAAAATGCGCCCATTGCTTGCGAGTGGGGATGAAATGTTACATCCTTGAATACTTCGAACTGGGCATCGTCGCAGACCAACGAACACCATTGGCCTTACCTGCTAAGCGGACCAGATCGCCGAATAGATGCCTGTACATTGGCAACAAAAAAGGCGGGCCGATCGGCCCGCCTTTCCCGGTTCATACAACTCTTGAATTCGATTATTTGCCTTCTTCTTCCTTCTTCGGGGCGGACAGGCCGGCCGTGCCGCCCGTCATGTCCATCACTTCGACGCCCTCGGGCGCGGTGAACTTGAACTGATCGGCCGGGATATCCTCATTCACTTTGATGTCACTGAGAAGGTAAGAGTAAACTTCCTTGCCGGCCTTATCCTTGCCCACCATCTTGGCCGGAATGGCGTCCGCTTTACGGAACCACATCGTGGTCGTCGCATAGGGCGACCCTTCGATTTCCTTCGGGGTGCCTTCGAGCACATAGCAGTCCGCGCCGTCCACCTTATCATCGGGCATGACCTTCATGGTGAACTGCTCCTTCTGGTCGTCGATGATGGACTGGACGTCCATCGTCGCCTTCGGATCAATGTTCTGCTTGGTGGCCATTTTCTGCCCGGAGTGTTCGGCCAGCGTGTAATAAAAGTCGCCGTCGCTGATGGTCAGGCTGGACATGTCCACTTTGTTTTCCTGGCCGGCCATGTTCTGCGTCATGCTGCCTTTCTGCTCGATGCGTGACAGAACTTTGTCACCCTTCTTGGCCCAGAGAATCAAGCCCGTGTTTTCGCCCTTGATGCTCACGCCGGACATTTCCATGTCCTGGATCATTTTCGTCTTCGCGGCATAGCTCTTCACCTTGCCGTGGGCGTCGTTGAGCTTCTTCTGCACATCCTCCACGGTATCCGCCACCGTCGGCCCCGCGAAGATGAGTCCCGCCGCCACGCAAAACACAAATCGACACAACCGAATCATCTTGAGAATCTCCCAGTGAATTGTTCAGGTTTCCTGCTTTTTCAACCGCCGCCAAACCGCTCAGCGCGCGGCCGGAATCCTATGCGAAACACGCCCGTTACGCGAGCGGGCCGCTTTTTGCTGTCGCATCGGTCCAAAGCCTGTGATAGAATGGAGACCGACTTGGTGTGCCCCTTTCCTGAGGTCTGGCAATAGACGGAATTGTATGTTTCATTTGAGGGAGACCCTGCATGTCCGACATGAATCCTTTTGTCATGGCTCAACAGCAGTTTGACGAAGCGGCCGCTCGATTGGGTTTGGATGCGGCGACGAAGGAATTTCTGCGCTGGCCGATGCGCGAGTTTCACTTCACCATTCCCGTCAAAATGGACTCCGGCACGACGCGCATCTTCAA
>CAZKIN010000447.1:0-2849 GCA_964552515.1 uncultured Phycisphaeraceae bacterium | reverse complement strand
CGGTCAGTAATCCGGCGCAAATCGACGCAATCGGCCAGCGCGTCAAGAAACTGCGGGAGTCCGGAATTCCCGAAGGCACCGCGATTCCCATCGATCTCGTGACCGCATCAGGCAGCGGTCTTGATCCGCACATCAGCATCGCCGCGGCGCAGATTCAGATTCCTCGGGTGGCCAGGGCGCGCGGAATGGACGCGGATTCCGTTCAAAAGCTTGTGGCCTTGCATACGCAGGACCGCCAGTTCGGCCTGTTCGGAGAACCACGCGTCAACGTATTGACGCTTAATCTGGCTATCGATGCACCGGTGGGAAAAGTTGTAACTAGATAGGGCATGATTTCTTAGGTCGTGCATTCTCGACGCTATGTTAAGGGTGGCATTCGAGGGCCGGTCCGCCGTCCCGCGGCCCTTCGGTTCATGAATCCAGGAAAGGGATGGACCATGCCAAAAAACATCATATTGTGGGCGACCTTGGTCGCTGCCTGTGCTCTGCCGAGCGCGATTCGGGCGCAGGAGGGCGCACCATCGCCTGCTCAAAGTGACCTCTCCATGCGTTTAGAGAACGTCTCGGCCCAGCCGTCCGGTTCTGAAACTGCCGCACCGCAGGCACCGGCCACGGAGGACGAAGGGTTTTGGATTTGGCCCCATCCCGTTGCCAAATCCGGCAACCTCTGTACCGATCGGCCCGGGTTCTCGGATGCCGTGTGCGTCGTGCTGAGAGGACAGATTCAACTCGAGACCGGATATTCATTTACTTATGACAAAGAGAACGAGACCCGCACCAAAAATCACCTGTTGGGCGAATTCTCGCTGCGCAACGGCCTTGTGGAAAACTTTGAACTGCGCCTCAAATGGGCCGGATTCTCCATGACCGAGTCGCACTTTGAAGGCAGCAGCCGCTTTTCCGGTCGCAACATCATGCAGACTGATCATGAGGACGGCGCAACCGACATGAGCATCGGATTCAAATCGCAGTTGCTCAAGCAGGACGGACTCATTCCAAATTTGTCTATTATACCGGCCATATCCATACCCACCGGTACAAATTCAAAGTCCACCGGCGACGTGGACCCGGAGATACGTCTGGCGTGGAACTACTCACTCAGTGAGAAGTTGACCGTGTATGGCGTCGGCCTGGCGACATGGTTGACTGATGGCGAAGAGCATCGCTTCTTTCAATCGGGTGCATCGCTGGCCGCATTCTACCAGTTCACGCCCAAACTGGGTGGATTCGTGGAGTACTACGGTCTCTATCCCAGTACGCGCGATGGCGACTGTCAGCACAACATTGACTTTGGACCGGTCATTCTGGTCAACGAAAACTTCCAAATTGATATTCGCGTCGGTGTTGGTTTGAACGAGGAAGCGCCCGATTTCCAGGCGGGGATCGGAGCCTGTTACCGTTTCTAATTCCATTTTCCGAAAGGAGAACGCTTTTTATGTTCTTTATTGACCTGTTGTTCGAGGTGCTCGTAGCGTTGTTCACTGGACTCGTGGGAATCTTCCTGGATGGGCTGGGCGGATGATGAACGTACCATCCATTCTGCCTGAAAGTGTCCCGATTACGTCGTTGATGCGGCTTTTCGCTTTACGTTCGAAGGTCGTAGAGAGCCGGCTGACTTCACGTATCGCGACAGGGCGGTGACAATACGCGGCGGAGACGAGATATGGACCGAGCCCGCGAAAATTCCCGACCCGATCCCGATGCGCTGCTCGCCCGTGCCGAGGCCGAGGATCCGCAGCGTCGCTCCGGCCGACTGAAGATTTTCTTCGGCATGTCTCCCGGCGTCGGCAAGACTTTTGCGATGTTGCAGGAAGCGCAGGAAAAACGCCATGCGGGTGCCGAGGTCGTCTTAGGCTACATCGAAACGCACGCCCGACCGGAAACCGACGCCCTCAAAGTCGCTCTGGAGGAACTGCCTCCGCGCTGGGTCAACTACCGCGGCGTGCGCCTGAGGGAATTCGATCTCGATGCGGCACTGCGACGCAAGCCAAAACTGATCCTGGTCGATGAGCTGGCCCACACCAACGCGGAAGGCCTTCGACACGCCAAACGCTGGCAGGACGTGGTCGAACTCCTTGACGCCGGGATCGACGTCTACACAACCATCAACGTACAACACGTCGAATCGCTGAACGATGTCGTCGCTCAGATCACCGGCGTCTCCGTCAGCGAAACCGTACCTGACTCGATCATCGAGCGGGCGCATGAAATCGAACTTATAGACACGCCACCCGATGAATTGTTGGAACGCCTGCGCGCCGGAAAAGTATACATGGCGGAACAGGTGGCTGCGGCCGCGCAGCGATTTTTCCGCCGTGAGAATCTGGTCGCGCTGCGCGAATTGGCCCTGCGCGAGACCGCCGCACGCGTCGGCGCGCAGGTCCTCGCCCAACGTGCCGGACGAGGCGATGCCCGACCCTGGGCGACCGCTGACCGGATTCTCGCCTGCGTCGGTCCGAGCCCCTTGTCCGGACGGGTCATCCGCACCGCGCGGCGCATGGCTTCCGCCACCCAGGCGGAGTGGATTGCCGCCAGCGTGGAAACAACCGGACAGTCGGAAAGAAGCGCCGTCCAGGTGCGCCGCAATCTCCAACTCGCCGAGCGCCTGGGTGCGGAAACCACGGTGCTCGCCGGTGAAAATGTGGTGGACGAGATTCTGGCTTACGCCACAAGCCGTAACGTCACCAAGATCGTCATCGGGAAACCCGAACTGTCGCGCTGGCGGCAATGGATGCGCGGCTCCATCGTCGATGACTTGATTCGCGGAAGCGGCGAAATCGACATCCACGTGGTGAAGGGTGACCGTGAACCCGGCTCCGCGCCACCGGCGTCCGATGCGCGCAAAGTGA
>CAZKIN010000446.1:0-2853 GCA_964552515.1 uncultured Phycisphaeraceae bacterium | reverse complement strand
CCGAGCAGCCCGAGCAAGCTGCTGCTCCCCGTCGCGGTTTTCATGTCCTTGGTGATGAGTCTGGCCATCGGACTGGGTTTGGAATGGATGGATAAATCACTGCGTACGCCGCAGGACATCGGCCGCTACCTTGAAACGCCCGTGCTGGGCGTGGTGCCCGATACGGACGACGAAGAAGTGCGCATCGAGAAGGTCGAAACCGCACTGGTCGATACTCCCCGCTCCATGATCGCCGATGCGTTCCGCCGCATGCGCACCAGTTTGCAGTTCACCGCACCGGTCGAGCGGCAGCGCTCCGTGCTCATCACCAGCCCCCGGCCCGAAGACGGCAAGACCACCGTCGCCTGCAATCTCGCCATCGCCGTCGCCCAGGGTGGCCGCAAGGTGCTGCTCATTGACGCCAACTTCCATCGGCCCGGCCTGCAGAAGGTGTTCAAGAACATTCCCGCCGAGGGACTCAGCAACATCCTTATCGGCGGCGCGCATCTCACTGACTGCGTGGTCAAAACAGGTTACGGCGGTCTGGATATACTCGGCGCGGGGCGCATCCCGCCCAACCCGGCCGAACTGCTCGTGGGCGGCGCCTGGGCCAAAGTACTCGAACAGGCCACCTCCGCGTACGACCAGGTAATCATCGACGCCGCGCCGCTCCTGATCGCCAGTGATGCGCTGGTCCTCGCCTCTACGGTGGACGGTGTCATCCTCGTAGTCCGTGCCCGGGCCAATTCACGGGGTGTCGCCAAACGTGCCGTTGTCCTGCTGGCTGATGTTGGGGCGCGCGTTTTCGGAGCCATTCTCAACGCCGCGCAGGTAACCCGCGGGGGCTATTTCCGTGAGCAATTCCGCGAATATTACGAGTATCAGGCCCCCGGTGACGGTCGGTAAGCAGCTTCGCCGAACGGTCGTCCGCATTGGCACCTGCGGCTGAAACCCTTACAATTCCCGCCATGAAATCCATCAACATGCTCGACCTTCAGGCGGAGTTTCGCCTGTTCGAAACGGACATCCGCGCCGCCATTGACCGCGTTCTGCAAAGCCAGCATTTCATCGGAGGCAGGGAAGTCGCGGAGCTGGAAACGGCGCTCGCCACGCGCGTCGGTGCGGCCCACGCCATCGCCATCAGTAACGGCACCGATGCCCTGCTCGTTGCCTTGATGGGCCTCGGCATCGGCCCCGGCGATGAAGTCATCGTCCCCGCGTTCACCTTTTTCGCCACGGCGGGCTCGGTCCATCGACTCGGCGCCAAGCCGGTCTTCGCCGACATCGACCCGCGCACCTTCAATCTCGACCCCGCCGCGGTGCAGGCTGCCATCACGCCGCGCACCAAAGCCATTATGCCGGTCCACCTCTTCGGCCAGTGCGCCGACATGGACGCTATCAACGCCATCGCCCGTAAACACGGCGTGAAAGTTCTCGAAGACGCGGCCCAGGCCATCGGCGCGGCCTATCACGGCAAACAGGCCGGCACATTGGGCGATGCCGCCAGTCTCTCGTTTTACCCCACGAAGAACCTCGGCGGCTTCGGCGAAGGCGGCATGATCTTCACGCAGGACGCCGCGCTCGCTACCGTGCTCAGGCAGCTCCGCAACCACGGCGAATCGCAACGCTACATTCACGAACGGGTGGGCGGCAATTTTCGCCTCGACACCATGAAAGCGGGCATGCTGCTGGTGAAGTTGAAACACCTTTCCGAATTCACCCGCAAGCGTCAGGCCAATGCCGCCATGTACAACCAGCTCCTCGCCGATTCGCCGGTCACGACGCCCTACGTCGCGGCCGGCAACGAGCACGTGTACCACCAATACTCCATCCTCGCCGACCGCCGCGATGAACTGGTGGCCGCCCTCAAGGACAAGGGCGTCGGCACGGGCATCTACTACCCCGTTCCGCTGCATTTACAGCGCTGTTTCGCCGATCTTAACTACAAGAAAGGCTCTTTGCCGGTGACCGAACGCGCGTGCGAACGCATCGTGTCATTACCGTGTCACCCTATGCTCAGCACCGACGACGTCCGCTACGTCGCGGAGTGCGTGAAAGAGTTTGCGGGCAAGTCGGGAGTGCCGAGGCCGTTGTTTCAATCGGCGGGCCGCGGACATTGACGTACATAGCGGAAAACTGCAATACAGAATCCAATGCAATGAGTACGGAAACGACAATAAATGTCTTGCTAGTTATTGCCAGTTGGGTTGGAGTCGCATGTGCGATCTACACTGTTAGGACGCAAGTAAAGGAATCTCGGGAACAGGCGGCGAGAACCCTTTGTGTCCAGCTCTTTCAGCACTACGAATCTGACTTGATGCTAGCGCACCGGGTTCGTCTCGCAAAGTCACTCTTAAAGAACCCGAACGAATTAGAAATTGATGATACTCCATTGATTTTTTTTGAAACCACGGCAAGTCTCGCCCTTCGCGGTCTAGTTGATGAAGAGCTGGCATTTGACGTATTCTCATATGATATAACCAATTATTGGGCGGCTGTTCGTCACTATATTAAGCACATTCGCGAGAAATGCGATGATGACTTACTCTTTGAGAAATTTCATTTATTCTCTGAAGTGTTGCTGCGCGCCGACATGCGCCGTAGGGCAAATCGAAGCACTCCAACTGCAGGAATCGACAAAGATGTGATTAAGGGGTTCTTGGAGTGGGAAGCCAGACGTGTTTAGGAAAATTGAAATCGGCTCTCTTGATTTTTGACTTGTGAATGTAGGATTTAAATTCGTGTCACGTTTCTTCATTGGGAATACTTAGACATGCGTACTCTCGTCACCGGCGGAGCGGGCTTCCTTGGCAGTCACTTGTGCGATCGGCTTCTCGCCGACGGACACGAAGTCGTCGCTTTGGACAACCTCTT
>CAZKIN010000445.1:1160-2857 GCA_964552515.1 uncultured Phycisphaeraceae bacterium | reverse complement strand
ACGGCGTTGGCGGTGTCGCGACCGACCGGTTCACCGATGAGGTTGGCGGTTGGAATTTCGGGGCATTCCTTGGCGACCACGGGAAGATGCAATTCATTGGTGATGATGTAGATCTGCTGCGGGGGCAGCATGGTGGCGACACGTTCAAAGGACTGGCGCAGGAGGCTGGTACCGTTGAAAATGCGCATGAGCTGCTTGGGGCGTTTGCGCCGACTGAGCGGCCAAAGCCGTACGCCCGCTCCACCGGCCATGATGACTGCGTACCGCACAAGACACCTCGATCCACCGTTTCATCTCATCCACTGCGGAACGGGATGAATTACAAATTGCGCATTACCCATTACGCAAAAACTGCTCTACCCGACATCGTCAAACTCGACGCGCTGCAAACTGGCGAACTCCAGAATCCAGGAGCGGCGCGAACCGTCCTTGAACTGGACGTCCACATGGGTGCGGCGCGTGCCGCGATGCAGCGAGATCAACTGTCCCAACCCGTATTGCGGATGTTTCACAAGCGTACCGATTTCCCACAGTTCGATATCATCGGGCAGCTTGCCGACATCCTGAACCGCGGTAGCTGTCGGACCGCGCGCCGGCAGCTCCTGCGGTTTCTCCCATTCTATCTGATCGCGGGGTAGTTCGTCGAGAAAGTCGCTGCGGGTGGTGCGCTCGGCCACTCCGCGAAAGGCCCGGTACTTGGCGCGGGAGAGGGTCAGGCGTTTGCGGGCACGGGTCATGCCGACAAAGCAAAGGCGGCGTTCCTCTTCCATGTCGACGGAACCTTCTTCGCGGCGGCGGAAAGGCAGGAGGCCGTCTTCGAGGCCGACCATGTAGACCACGTCGAATTCCAGCCCTTTGGCGGCGTGGAGCGTCATCAGTGTCGCCCCGCCGCCTTCCTCACGCACGGCATCGACATCGCTGACCAGCGCGGCGTGTTCGAGCCAGTCGATAAGCGTGGCTTCGGGGAATTCGGCGGTGAAGGCCGCGGCGGCGGTGATGAGTTCGTCGAGGTTGGCGGTGGGAGAGTCGTCGTCGGCCCCTTCTTCTTTGTACATGGCGCGGAGGCCGGAAGAGTTTATGACGTGTGCGATGGCATCAGGCGCCGGTTTTTCGACCCAGTCGCGCATGTCGTTTAATGTGCGTGCGAATTGGTGCACCTTGCCGGCGGCGCGACCGAGTTCTTCGGCGCCTTCGCCGGAAAGCATGAAATCAAAAACGGTGCGGCCGGCGCTTTGGGCGGCGGATTTCAAACGATCGACGGTGGTATCGCCAATGCCGCGCGTGGGGGTGTTGATGATGCGGAGCAAGGAGATTTCGTCCGCGGGGTTGATGAGTACGCGAATATACGCGAGAACGTCCTTGATTTCCTTGCGGTTGTAGAATTCGACGCCGCGCGCGACCTGGTAGGGAACACCCCCGCGGAGCATGGCTTCTTCCAGAACGCGGCTGAGGGAATTCACGCGATAGAACACGGCGATCCCGTCGGGGCGCTCGGGGGAAGCGAGGATGGCCTTGATTTCCCTGGCGACGGCGGCGGCTTCATCCTCGGCGCTTTCGTATTCGCGCACGTGCACTGCCAGGCCGGTGTCATTTTCCGTCCAGAGGCGTTTTACCTTGCGCTGGGTGTTGTTGGCGATGATGGCATCGGCGGCGGCGAGGATGCGCTTGGTGGAACGGTAATTCTGTTCGAGGCGCAC
>CAZKIN010000445.1:0-1060 GCA_964552515.1 uncultured Phycisphaeraceae bacterium | reverse complement strand
ACGCGTTCGCGCATTTCCTTCGCGGCCTTGTTGGTGAAGGTGATGGCGAGGATGCGGTAAGGCGCGATCACGTTTTGCGCGAGGTATGCGGCGCGGCGGGTGACGACGCGGGTCTTGCCGCTACCCGGGCCGGCCAGGATGAGGAGCGGGCCATCCACGTGCAGAACCGCTTCCTGCTGGGGAGCGGTCAGACCGGTAAGGAGCTGCGCCGATTTAGCCTCCGTGCTTGCGTGCATACGGATTCTATACGGTCAGTTGGGGGCGGAGTCCACCGGGAGCGGGGATGGATTTTCGGTGGGTGTGGAAAGGCCCGCGATGGTCGGATTATTTTGGTGTTCGGGCGGCGCGGATGGCGTGGTCAAAGACGGTCCAAGATGGGAATGAGCCGAGTGGCGCGCGGGGTTATGTCGTAGGCACTGGTGGGCGGGTATTCACCGGTGACGATGCGGCGCACCAGGCCGACGGGCTGCAAGTCCTTGAGCGTGGAGGTCAGGGCACGCGGCGTGACGTCGGGGAGGGCGGTGCGAAGTTCACTAAAACGGCGAAGTCCGCGACCGATGGCGAGCGTGACGGGCATGGACCATTTGCGAAGGGCGATTTCCTCGGCGCGGAGGGTGTGCAGCGACTTCATGAGCAGGTCGCAGGCGGGGGCCAGACGGTTGCTGGTTTTGGTGAGCAGGTATTCGGGACGCATGGGGTGACCGTGGCCGGGGTTGTGCATGACCCAGCCGCGCTGAATGAGGATGTCGAGCGTGCGGCTGAGCGATTCGCGGGAGATATCGAGGCGATTGGTAAGGGTGATGAACTTGGCTCCCTGGTGGCGGTGCAATTCGGCGAGGATGGGGACGGTCCATCGAAAATGGAAGAGGTCAATGAATTTCGGGTCGGGCGCGGCGGACATTCTGACGGGATTGTACGCTTGACGAAAAGTATAGCAAGTATATATTTGTGACTTAATGCGACAGATGTCTGCAAGGCCCCGGCAGCGGGGAACATCTGTACACGAAAGCATGCGCGGAGCATTGCGAAACGTGGGCAATGAACTTCAGTTTGAAAGGAA
>CAZKIN010000444.1:1460-2874 GCA_964552515.1 uncultured Phycisphaeraceae bacterium | reverse complement strand
ACGCGGCCGGTGATCCACCAGTAGCCGTCGGGATCGCGGCGGCAGCCGTCGCCGGTGAAGTAGAGACCTTTGTAGGTGGAAAAGTAAGTTTCCTTGAAGCGCTGGTGCTGCCCGTAGACGGTGCGCATGATGCCGGGCCACGGCTCGGCGATGCAAAGTACGCCGGCTCCAGGGCCGGTGATGGGCTGACCCTCGGGTGTCAGCATGATGGGTTTGACGCCGAAGAAGGGAAGGGTGGCCGAACCGGGCTTGGTGGCGATGGCGCCGGGCAGGGGGGTGATGAGGATGCCGCCGGTTTCCGTCTGCCACCAGGTGTCAACAATGGGGCACTTTTCGTGGCCGATGTTGCGATGATACCAGAGCCAGGCTTCGGGATTGATGGGCTCGCCAACCGTTCCGAGAAGTTTCAGACTGGTAAGCTTGCGTTTACGCACAGGGTCTTCACCTTCACGCATGAGTGCGCGAATGGCGGTGGGGGCGGTGTAGAACTGCGTGACCTGATATTTGTCGATTACGTCCCAGAAGCGGCCGGCGTCGGGGTGGGTGGGGATGCCTTCGAACATGATGGTGGTGGCGCCGTTGCACAGCGGGCCGTAGATGATGTAGGAGTGGCCGGTGACCCAGCCGATGTCGGCGGTACACCAATAGATGTCGCCGTCGTGATAGTCGAAGACATATTTGTGCGTCGTGGCGGTGTGGACCATGTAACCGCCGATGGTGTGGAGGACGCCCTTGGGTTTGCCGGTGGAGCCGGAGGTATAGAGGATGAAGAGCGGGTCTTCGCTGTCCATCCATTCGGGTTCGCAGAGGGGCGAGGCGTTTTTCATTTCGTCATGCCACCAGTGGTCGCGACCGGCGTGCATGTTCGGATTGATGTGTTTTTCACCGAGGCGGCGGGTGACGATGCAGGTGCGGACGGTGTGGCCGCGCTGGGTGCATTTGTCGATGGCGGCGTCGGCGTTGGCTTTGAGGTCGAGAGTCTTGGCGCCGCGGGCGACGCCGTCGGTGGTGATGAGCACTTCGCAGGTGGAGTCGATGATGCGGTCGGCGAGGGATTCAGGTGAGAATCCGCCGAAGACGATGGAGTGAACGGCACCGATTCGCGCGCAGGCGAGCATGGCGATGGCGAGTTCGGGAATCATGGGCATGTAGATGGAAACGCGGTCGCCCTTTTTTACGTTGAACTTCTTAAGAACGTTGGCGAACTTGCAGACTTCGGCATGCAGCTGTGCATAGGTGAGTTTGCCATCCTGGCCCACGTCGTTGCCTTCCCAGATGATGGCGGTCTGGTCGCCGCGCTTCGCCAGATGGCGATCGAGGGCGTTGAACGTGATGTTGGTTTTCGCGCCGAGGAAGTAGCGGATGAAGATGTCTTTTTCGAAATCCCATTCGCGGAACTTCGTCCACTTTTTTT
>CAZKIN010000444.1:0-1360 GCA_964552515.1 uncultured Phycisphaeraceae bacterium | reverse complement strand
CGATCCGCCGTGCGCTGCGTAGCTCCTTGCTGGGCGAGGACGACTTCGCGCGCGGACTGGCCGAGCTTGGTGCAGATGTGCGGGCGGGAAAGGAGTGTGCCGACCACGAAGGGAAGTTCCTCCGCGCCGTCGACGACACGGATGGCGTTGGCATCGCTAAGGAGTTCGACCGGTTCGGCGAAGTTCTCGGTGTGCGGGCCGATGACCATGGCTTTGCCCAGAGCGGCCACTTCCATCGGATCGGACCCGCCCATGGGAACGAGTGATCGACCGACCAGGACCACGCTGGCGAGCGCGTAGAATTTGCGCAATTCGCCCATGGAATCGCCGAGTATGACTTCGCCGTCGGTAATGGCGGGACGTGTGGTGCCGTCCGCGTGTGCCGAACGACGGACACAAGTGTGGCCGGCTTTGGAGATGAGCGCCGCAACTTCGTTAAATCGTTCGGGCTTTCGCGGAACGAGAACGAGGATCGGCGGGGCGGATACTTGTATGGTGGGGCCGCCGTTGGAGTGCGAAGCACGGGCGAATTCGGGCCACTTGGCGAGAAGGCGGCGATAAACCGTGATGAGCAATTCCTCTTCGCCGTTGCCGGTACTGCCGCAGACCCAGATCGGGCGGTTGCCATCGAGGCCGAGCGCGGAGGCCAGTGCCACATCGCCGTCAACAGAATCGGAGACGTGGGCGGTGTCCCATTTAACCGAGCCGACAATGTCTACGCGATCAGGGGGTACGCCGACCAGCAGGAAACGGTCGGCGATGACCTTGTCCTGTGCACCGACCCATTCCAGAGCGCCGAACATCCTCCGTGCGGCGAAGCGAATGTTTTGAAATCGCCTGGCACTGCGCTGGGTCAGGCGACCATTGGAGATGGCGACCGAGATATTGCGGCGGCGCGCGATGGTCACGAGGTTGTACCAGACTTCGAGTTCCATCAGCACGATGGCGGTCGGCGCGATGCGGCGCAGCACGCGCGAAACGACAAAGCTGAAGTCGAACGGGAAACGAATGACGTTTGCTTCGCCGTACAGTTCGACGCCGCGGGCGTAGCCGGTGTCCGTGGTGGTGGAGAAGACGAGATCGCAATCCGGGCGGCGAGAACGGATTTCATTGACCAGCGAGCGCGTGGCGTTCATCTCGCCGAGAGAGACGGCATGAATCCAGATGCGTGGACGTGCTGCGTCAAAAAGAGGTACGAAACCGCAGCGCTGTAACCAGCCGCGCCGGTTTTTCTTTTGAAACAGCATCTGATAGAGCAGGACCGGCAGGTACAGCAGTCCTACGATCAGATAGACGAGGTTGGCCAGCCATTGCATGGGGACGGGATCGTAACGGGGCGGGTGTCCAGCGGCAACGCTAG
>CAZKIN010000443.1:0-2882 GCA_964552515.1 uncultured Phycisphaeraceae bacterium | reverse complement strand
TCTGCTTGGCACGACGCAGCAAGAAGGAGGTGCGGCGGCGGATGACGATTTTGCGATGCTGCACATACAGGTCCAGCATGTCCTTCAGGCGGAGCGTGCGCGGCTGACGATCGACCAGCGCGATATTCATGATGTGGAAGTTGCTCTGGAAAGGCGTGTATTCGTAGAGCTGGTTGATGATGACTTCTTCGTTAGCGTCTTTCTTCAGGTCGATTTCGATTCGGACGTCGTGTTTGCGGTCGGAGGCGTCGTTGACCGCGGCGACATCCTTGATCGTGCCGCCTTTCACCGCTTCGGCGGTTTTTTCGACGATGGTGCTGCGCAGGACGCCGTAAGGAATTTCGTCGATGACGATGGTCTTGCGGCCGGTCCTGGATTCCTCCACGTGACAGCGGCCGCGCATGGTGATGCTGCCGCGACCGGTGCTGAAGGCGTCATAAATGCCCTGGCGGCCGCAGATTTGTCCGCCGGTGGGGAAGTCCGGGCCGGGGAGAATCTGCATGAGTTTTTGTAGTGACACATTCGGGTCATCAAGGAAGGCAAGCAGGGCGTCGCAGATTTCGCCGGTGTTGTGCGGCGGCAGGTTGGTGGCCATGCCGACGGCGATGCCGGTCGCGCCGTTGACCAGCAGGTTCGGAAATTTGCCGGGCAGAACGGTGGGTTCCTCGCGGGAGTTGTCGTAGTTGGGGACGAAGTCCACGGTTTCGTATTCGAGGTCTTCGAGCATGTACATGGAGGCGCTGGTCATGCGGGCCTCGGTGTATCGCATGGCCGCCGGCGGGTCGCCGTCGATGGAGCCGAAGTTACCCTGGCCTTCGATGAGCGGCTCGCGCAGGTTCCACGGCTGGGCGAGGCGAACGAGCGTGGGATAAATGACGGCGTCGCCGTGCGGGTGATAGTTACCGCTGGTATCGCCGGAGATCTTGGAGCATTTCTTGGTCTGCGCGCGCGGCGTCAGGTTCAAATCGTTCATGGCGACGAGGATGCGGCGCTGCGAGGGCTTGAGGCCGTCGCGGACGTCGGGCAGTGCCCGGGCCATGATGACGCTCATCGAGTAGGTGAGGTAGGAGTCCTGCATTTCCTCGACGAGCGGCTGGTCGATGATGCGATCGAGTGGCGTTTGCGGTGTATCCGACATACGGCGTCATTCCCTTTTTTGGTGGTGCGGTGCGGGCGGAATCCATGCCGCGCGCACGGGCTTTCCGGACCCGAAATACGTCCCGCGATTGTACCCGAAGCGGCAGGGTGGTGGGAGTGGCGCCGGAGAGTGCGGCCGGTGGCGCTGGCGGTGGCGCAGCGCAGAGGCGGTCCGGCCATGCGGCGCGATCATTGACAATTCGACCCTGCTCCGTACGCTCCGGTCAGGATCGATTTTTTTCGGGAAATTCCGAGTATTCACTCA
Organism: uncultured Phycisphaeraceae bacterium; assembly: GCA_964552515.1. Classification (GTDB taxonomy): domain Bacteria; phylum Planctomycetota; class Phycisphaerae; order UBA1845; family UBA1845; genus JACQXM01. The sequence continues at coordinate 1,480 of CAZKIN010000443.1, read as the reverse complement.
TGACCACGTTGCCCGCCTTGGAACCGCTGTACAGTCCGCGCTCGGTCGAGCCGGAAGTCTATGCCGCCTGGGAGAAGTCGGGGGCGTTCCGTTCAAAGCCCGCGGAGCCGCCGGTTCCGCATGAGCGGTCGTTCACCATTGTCATGCCGCCGCCGAATGTGACCGGTGCGCTGCACCTTGGTCATGCGCTGAACAACACGCTGCAGGATATTCTCGTTCGATATCACCGCATGCGCGGGTTCGTCACGCTGTGGCAGCCGGGTACGGATCACGCGGGCATTGCCACGCAGGCGGTGGTGGAGCGCCGCATTCGCGAGCAGGAGGGCAAGAGCCGCCACGATCTGGGTCGCGAGGAGCTGGTCCGCCGCATTTGGCAATGGAAGGATGAATACGAAAAGCGCATCATCGGACAATTGAAGCTGGTGGGCTGCTCGGCCGATTGGGAACGCAATCGTTTTACGCTGGACGAGGGGCTCGCCCGGGCAGTCCGGCAGATGTTCTTCAACCTGTTCAAGGACGGGCTGATTTTCCGAGGTAAGCGGCTGGTCAACTGGGACACCGATTTGCAGACCGCCGTCGCGGACGACGAGATTTACTATGAGACGATCAAGGGTCAGTTCTGGCATTTCAAGTATCCGGTGATCGATCTCCAACCCGGGGAACCGGAGTATGTTATCATCGCAACGACGCGTCCGGAAACGATGCTCGGTGACACGGCGGTGGCAGTGAATCCGGACCCCGCGGGTGCGCTGGATGGGCTCGAAAAGGAGCTGACCGATTCGCTGGCCAAAGCGGCGGCCAAGGATCGTGCGGATATCGAAAAGAAACTGGAGGCGATTCGCGAGCGTCGCGAGTCGCATTTGCCGGGACTTATCAAACTGGCGGCCATGGCCAAGGCGGGGCGGAAGATCAAGCTGCCGCTGGTCTGCCGGGAGATTCCACTGGTTGCCGATGAGTGGGCTGATCCGTCTCTGGGCAGCGGATGCGTAAAGATCACTCCCGCGCACGATCCGAATGACTATACGGTTGGATTGCGACACAACCTGCCGATGCTCAACGTGCTCGCGCCGGACGGCAAGGTGGCGCGCATCATCGAGCCCGACGGATCAGTGAATAAGAACAGCGCGCGCTATGAGGGTCTGGCGTTTACCACCGATGCGCGGCAGCGCGTGGTGGCGGACCTGGAAGAGCGCGGACTGCTCGACCACGTCGAGGATCGCGATCGCGAAGTCGGCCACAGTGACCGCAGCAAGACAGCGATTGAGCCGTACTTGTCGGATCAATGGTTTGTTAAGACGGCAGGCACGGAGGCACGAAGGCACGAAGGCACGGAGGAAGCCACGAAGCCACGAAGCCAAGGAGCCACGAAGTTTCTGGACAAGGGCCTCGCGCAGTCGGCGATGGATGCGGCTATCGATGGGCGCATTCGGGTGTACCCCGAGCGGTATACCAAGAGCTATCTCGATTGGCTCGGCGAAAA
>CAZKIN010000442.1:0-2904 GCA_964552515.1 uncultured Phycisphaeraceae bacterium | reverse complement strand
TGTTCCACGCGGCCCGATGGGCACTGCGTCGCCAGCCGGGCACCGACCCCGACATCACCCGCACCCTTTCCCCTTCCGCGTATCGCGGCTGGCGGCGCGCGGAACTGTCTTCCCAGTTGCATTCTCATTTCGACGCTGCGCAACTCGCCGGACGTGACGTCCTGGACTTCGGATGCGGCACGGGCGAACTTTCCTTCCTGCTCGCCGATCACCGGCCGCGCAGCATCACCGGCGTCGACCTGTCATCCGCCGCGATTCGCAAGGCGGAGACCAGTTGCGCATCATCCCAGGAGACTCCGGTGCCCGCGCCGCGATTCGTCCACGCGGAATCGGCGGAGCATCTTCCGGTTCCCGACCAGAGTGTCGATCTGATTTGCTGTTTCGACGTGCTTGAGCATGTCCCGAACCTGCCTGCGACGCTGCGGGAATGGCGGCGCGTGCTGCGGCCGGGCGGACGCGTCTGGATCTGGTGGTCGCCCTGGCGCAATCCGTGGGGACATCATCTCCGGTCGCTCATTCCCCTGCCGTGGATACATTTGCTGTTTTCCGAGCGCGCCATTTTCGAAGCCTGCGCCCGAATCTATGACTGCGCGGAATTTGTGCCACGCCAGTGGGACCTCGACGAAGCCACCAACCAGCGCAAGCCCAACAAATGGCGCACGACGCGCAGCTTCCATCCGTTTCTCAACAAGTTGAATCGCCGCGACTGGGAACGGATGCTCAGTGGTGCGGGATGGCGAGTTCTCCGTAGCGAAACGCACGGCTGCGGTGGAGACGGATTGCGTCGGCTCGCCCGGTCGTTAGCCCACCTTCCGCTCGTCGGCGAATGCTTCGTTTCTTACTATGTCTACGAACTTCCCCTGCCCGCGTAGCGGCGGCGTCGCATGGCCAAGCGCAGCGCGTCAGGGGCGCAATCGCGCGGCAACGCAAGTGCCACATCATAGTCAGCCAACGCCTTATACTTTGACCGCGCATTGCCGCCATGCGGTTTATGACCGCATCGGGTGGCATGCGCCGCCGGTCAAATCAGGTATGGCTTTGCCCTTCAAAAATAGTGGATTTCATAGGTGCATCTCATACCCAAGGTGGCCATGTCTTGACGGAAGTGTAGCAATCGTGGTCAAATCACGGTCCTGATAATCCGAAAAATCGTTTGGAATCGTGGGGCTTTCGACTAGAATGCACTGCGGGTTCTGGGAGAGTATTCTTTGATGCGCACCATCATAGTCAGAGCATTGGCATTTCTGTTGGTCGCGCATGTTTCCACCCGCGCTGACGAGCTGCTCTATCGCTACGAAGGCGACGCCCTGCCGCAAGACGTAGGGTGGGCGAACGCGCAGAACTGTGAGCCGCCGTGCCATGAGTCGACGGAGAACGGGCATCTGGTCGTGCGCTGGCCAACCTTAGGAGGCTATATCAACTACACGTACTTCATCGCCCAGTCCCCACAGCTTCCGCCAGCACCGCCCTTTTGGGTGGAGTGGAGCTTCAAGTCCAACCATCCGTTCACCCAGTTTCACCATTTATGTGACGCTTCGTTCAGGATCCGTTACAACACGGTGTTTGATGGATTGCAGTTAAACGGCAACGCAGTCTTCCCCTTGCACGGCGGTCCCGAACTCCTTGACCTTGAGCTTGACACTCTACGTACGTTTCGCTTCGAGACGCCGGACGGTGGGCACTACACCATTTACGTCGACGGAAAACCGCTGTTTGAGGACGACGACTATCTTGCGTTCCAAATCGATCATTGGGTTCAAATTGAGGGCCAGGGCGGCTGTACATGGGACAACATCCCCAACAAAATCAACGAATGGGATTTCGTGCGTTATGGGCAGATAAGCTACGGCGAGCAGATAGTCTCCACGAGTCCACCCAATGGCGAACTCGACGCTACGCAGTATCCTGCCCTCGACCGATTTACGGTTACCTTTGACGCACCCAACTACGTTTTCGTCGATGACATTTCCGTCGAAGTGCTCGGGCTACCGGGTACACCGGTTCCGATGGTGCTGGCCTCCAAGCGGCTCGACAACAGCGAACCGGAAATCGTGGAGATCATCCTCGACCGCCCCATGCCGATCGGCGCGACGACGCGGTTTACCCTAAATGACGGCACCACGGTCAACACCGTGGAGTTTACATTGCCCACACCGGGCGCGTGTTGCGCTGGCATAACTTGTGTCGACAGCATTGAACCCGCGTGCAATGCCCTATTAATTCCCCATGCCGTCTGCACCACTCCGCAACTTTGCTGTCAGCCTTCGGGTTCATGTGCGGTGCTCGACCCGGTTTGCTGCGCAGCGTCGGGTGGCGTGGCAACCGATGGAATGGGACCCTGTGCAGGCGATGCGGATGGCGACGGCGTGGACGCGCAATGCGGCGACAAGTGTCCCGACGATGCGGCAAAGATCGAGCCCGGTGTGTGCGGCTGCGGACTCAGTGACACGGCCGACAGCGACAACGATACGACTCAGGACTGCCTCGACCAGTGTCCCGGCGCGGATGATCGCATCTTCGCGCCCGGCTGTGTGGCCGCCATTCCCACCGCCTCGCAGTGGGGAGTCCTCATCACTGCCCTGGGGCTGCTGTGTGTCGCCAAGGTGGCATTTGGGCGGCGCGACATCTCCCTAAGCAACTAAAGCAAGCCATCGTCCCCCCGCATGTCGCCCTCCACCTTGCCTTTCAGTGCAAAAAAAAGGGCACCAACGTCACGCACAGAAATGAGAACTTTCGTTACATTGCCGTTGCCCTGCGATTCACGTTTGTTTTGCCCAAACCGTGCCAAACCGTGCTAAAGAACCACCACCCTACTGGCCAATCCACGCACTCTTTCTTACCATCCCTTGCGAGCCGCGCCGCTGCGGGAGCGGCCTGCCGCAACGCATGAGTATTCGTCCATGA
>CAZKIN010000441.1:0-2905 GCA_964552515.1 uncultured Phycisphaeraceae bacterium | reverse complement strand
TACAGGCCGCCCTCTCCGGCTACAGCGACCTGCCCATGCGCCGCCTCGCCCGCCGCCACGGCGCAGTCTACACGCTGAACGAAGTCGTCCTCGACAAGCTCGTCATCCAGCGCGGCAAGACCCAGCGCGAAATCCTGAACGTCGCCGCCGACGACCATCCCGTCGGCGGACAACTCATGGGCGCGGACCCGGATGTCTTCGCCCCCGCCGCGCACCTGATGGCCACCGCCGGCTACGACATCATCGATATCAACTTCGGCTGCCCCGTGAAAAAAGTGCTCGGGCGCTGTCGCGGTGGATTCCTCCTGTCCGAGCCGCAAACCGCGCTCAACATTGTGCGCGGCGTGTTCGATGCCGTCGGCAAAACCCATCCGGTCACGCTCAAAATGCGCCGTGGCATGGACGACTCGCCTGAAAGTGAACGCAACTTCTTCACCATTCTCGATGGCGCATTTTCAATCGGCGTCTCCGCCATCACCGTGCACGGCCGCACCGTCAAACAGCGCTATGTCGGCCCCAGCCAGTGGTCCTTCCTGCAGCGCGTCAAACGGCACGTCGGCGACCGCACCATCCTCGGCAGCGGCGATCTGTTCTCCGCGGAAGCCTGTATCCGCATGATGGAGGAAACCGGTGTAAGCGGGGTAACCGTGGCCCGCGGCTGCATCGGCAACCCTTGGATTTTTGAAGAATGCAGCGCCCTGCATCGCGGCGACCCGCTGCCCGATCCGCCCTCCATCGCCCGCCAGCGTGATGCCATCGCGTGGCACTGGGACCAAAACGTCACGCATTACGGCACGCATCTCGCCGGAGCGATCATGCGTAAGTTCGGCATCAAATACGCCGAGCATCACCCGCTCTCGCGACAGGTCCGCGACGCCTACATCGCCGTCAAAACCCCCGAAGACTTCACCCGCGTCCTCGACGAATGGTACGACCCCACGCGCGACTGGCCGCCCGTGGTTCGCCGCGAAGGCCACGGTGACCTCATCGCCGCCGGGGCATGCGCATAGTCATTGAAAGTGAATTTGATGTCCAAATCCCGCCGACCATCCGTTCAGAAGTACCACGACCGCGTCGCCCACAAGTACGACAGCAGCTACGAGGACGAATACTGGCAGTGGCACGATCAGCTCACCTGGGACTACATCAAACCGTACCTGCCCGCTGATTTGTCCAAGCGCCTCGCCGACCTCGGCTGCGGAACCGGCAAGTGGGCCGCCAAGCTCGCCAAAAGCGGCTACCACGTTGCCTGTGTCGACATCTCCCCGCAGATGCTCGACCAGGCCCGCGAAAAACTCACCGCACAAGGTTCGGCGCCGCGCTGCGAGTTCCTCCAGGCCGACCTCTGCGACATGCGCGCCATTCCCGATGACACCTTCACTTGCGCCGTCGCCATGGGTGATCCCATCGGCTGCACCGATTCACCGACCAAAGCGCTGAAGGAAATCCGCCGCATCCTCACCCCCGGCGGCCTGCTCATCGCCACCTTCGACAACCGCCTCGCCGCCATCGACTTCTACCTGCAATCCGGAAAACCCGAGGAATTGGAAGCGTTCCTCCGCCAGGGCCGCACCCACTGGCTCACCAAGGACGCCGCCGAACAATTTCCCATCCACACCTACGGCCCCGCCGAACTGCGCAAGCTCATGGAAATCAGCGGCTTTACCATCGTCGACCTGGTTGGAAAAACCGTCCTGCCCATGCGCCATCACCGCGAATTGCTCGCCGAATCGCAGCAGCGCAGACATTTCGCCCAGATCGAAAAATCCCTCTGCCGCGATCCCGCCGCCATGGGTCGCGCAGCGCATCTGCAAGTGGTGGCCAAAGTAACGAAGTGATTCGCGGACTCAATACGCCGAACGGATAGTCTAAGAGGATCTCTTTTCCTCTTTCGCTATTCGCTTTTCTTAATTCTCAATTACTTCTCACGGCCCCGTCAGATCAAGGCCGAACGGCGGATAATCCAGCTCATCGATATCCGCATCGCCGTCATACTCATAAGGCCGGCACGAGTTCCCCACCGGCTGGTCGGGCCCCGCAAAACAACCCTGCATCGCCGCCACATCCCGCAGGTCCACGTCCCCATCGCGATCCCCGTCGCCCGTCATGGGGGCTGGCAGTCCCGAAACCGGCCGGTGATAACCCATGTCCACCACGCCCACGTCGTGCGCTTCGTTCGTTGCGGTGGTCAGGTGGTCAAGTGCCAGATTGGCGGCACTGTCGCTTCCCGCATCCACGCACGGACTCGCCGCACCGGGGTCGCTGCTCCCGTCGGCCAGATAATAATCATCCAGCGGACCGAATCGGAACAGCGGATCATCGCCGATGTTCCCCACGCCGCCGAGCAATCCGGTTAGACCCTGTATGCACGTATAATCCACCACCAGCGCTTCCGGCAGCGTGGTGTTCACCACCTGCGCCGATTCACCAAACGATCCACCCTTGGTCACCAGATTATCCCACAGGATCGAATCACTGATCGTCAGCAAGTTCGAGTTATATACGCCGCCGCCGTCCTCGCCAGCAATGTTGGCGACCATGGTTGTATTCTGCATGGTCATTGTACTGCCATTAACCACCGCGCCCCCGAATAAGTCCGCTTCGTTGGCCGCAAAAAAACAGTTGCTGATGGACGCGGTTCCCGTCAACGCGAACAGCGCGGCTCCGGTGCCGAAAAAGTAGGTGGCCCTGTTTCCTTCAAACACGGAATTCTGCAGCACCAGCCCACTGGCAATGCTCGCAATCGCTCCCCCGCGATTGGCGGAATTATTCCGAAAAGTGCATCCTATGACCTGCACATCCGGAACGTCCTGCAGCAGGGTCGCGGGGGCCACGAACAACCCACCTCCATTGGCCACCGCACCGCAGCATGCTCCGTCCGCATTTCCACCGGCAATCGTCAAGT
>CAZKIN010000440.1:0-2916 GCA_964552515.1 uncultured Phycisphaeraceae bacterium | reverse complement strand
GTCCGTGGTCGGCGCCGCGGGCAGGCCTGTTCAGTGATCGTGCCGCCGACATGGCTGGGGCGGCACGCAACTGTTAATGCCATGGTTCAGACATCGATTTCCTGGGACACGGGGTCCCGACTACCCGCACGCTGATTGAACGTTTTTCTGCCGGGTACAGTTCTTTGGGTTATTTTCCACCCTCAACAGTTGCCGACATCGTCGGCCGCCCAGCTTCTTTGTTCTTCAACGTCCCGCTTTTCGTGCCCGATGTCAGCGCCTGGTTGGTGCACCCCGAAACTTCGTCACAGAATTGTCCATCAGCACAGGGATTTCCCGACGATGAGCAGTCACCATCGAGGCAGCTCTCCGTTCCCGTGCAGAACAGCCCGTCGTCGCAGTCCTGCTCCACACCGCCGCAGGTGCCGTTTTGGCAGGTGTCGGCGATGGTGCAGGAGTCCTGGTCATCACAAGACGCGGTGTTGGCAAGGTTGCGGCATCCGAGCTTGGTATCGCAGCTGTCCGTGGTGCACACGTTTCCGTCCTCACATGAAATCGGCGTGCTCACGCAGCCCGTAACCCGGCTGCAGGTGTCCACGGTGCAGGCGTTATTGTCGGAACAATTGCGCGGCGGATTGCTGCAAACATTGTTGACGCAGCGGTCCAGGGTGCACAGCGTGCCGTCGTTGCAGTCCGCGGTCGTGCGACAACATCCAGGCACCGGCTGCGTCTGGCACTGGTGATTGACGCACAGGTTGCTCGTGCATGGATCGGTATCCGTGCAGTCCATATTGGTGACACATTGCACGCAGGCATCAGCTGCTTCATCGCACACCTGTCCCGCACTGCAGGGTTGTCCGGTGGTTGTGCATACGCCGGCCGCGCAGGATTCGGAACCATTGCAAAACAGTCCGTCGTTGCAGGGCAGCGCCGTGCCGGCGCAACTTCCATTTGTACATTGATCGTTGTTGGTGCATGCATCGCCGTCATTGCAGGGCGACGAATTGTCGGTGAAGCGGCATCCCTCCGCCGGATCACACGTGTCGGTGGTGCATGCGTTGTTGTCGTTGCACGTAACCGCCGCATGAGCGCAACCCGTGGCCGCGTCGCATGTATCGGTAGTGCAGGCGTCGTTGTCGTCGCAGCCCACGGTGGCGTGCTGGCATCCGTCGATCGGATCGCAGCTATCGGTCGTGCAGGCATCGTTGTCGTTGCACTCAATGTCGTCGATACGCACATTCTCGCATTGTCCGAGGATGCAATAGGTATCCGTGCAGGCGTTGTGATCGTCCGGACAATCTTCATCCAGCGCACACTGCGCCATGTTCTCTTCCACGATAATCTGCACGTTGTCTGAATCGGTAGCCCCCTCATCATCGGTCACGGTGAGCGTCAGATCGTGGCGCCCGACCGGCAGGGTCACGCGCGGCTGCATGCCCTGGCCGATGGATTTCCCGTTTTCGGACCAGTCGAAGGAAACAATCCGGCCATCCGTGTCCTTCGATTTGGAACCGTCAAGCTGTACGCTTTCCGATCCGTCGCCATTAGTATCCGCCGCGGTCTGGTCCGGCCCCGCATTGGCGGTTGGCGGGACGTTGTTCGCACCTTCCACGGAATCGGTCGGTCGCAGTGATGCGGCGGCGTTACCTGTTGAGCGAAATGTCAGACAATAGTCACCCTGGTACGGACGTTCCCGCGCCACGCCGGCGCCCTCCTGTACGGTGATGACATAGCGACCGGTGGCCGGCAACTTACCGCGCAGGGCATTGGGTAGAGCGGAGTGGTCCGCCCGAAAAAACTGAATGTTGCGGATCTGGTCCACCAGAACCAGCGAAGCATGCGTACCTTGGAAATTGGCGCCGGAGGGTGCCAGTCGGATGGCCACCTCTTCACCGGCGGTGCCGTCAAACGCGAAGTTGTCACGGTCGAGTCTGTCCAGTCGTGGGTTATCGCCGAGGTTTGCGCAAAGCTCCGCTTCGTTCATCCCCTCTACGCGAAGTCCAGTGAGAAAGTGCCGGCCGAAGTTGAGGGGGTTGGCATCGGGCAGCGCTTCCATGGCCGCGGGGGTCAATTCCTGTTTACCGGGTGGGCCGAAGGCTGGTCGCGGCAGTTCACCAAAGGCGAAAGCCCCGCAACACGAACAGGCGATCAAGGCGTGAACCCCCGTTCGGTTCGACCAATGGCCGAAGGCGCTGCGACAAGACTGCACAAACATTTTTTGCCCCCCACCCACGTGGATCAATGGCTTCCCGCTCAAGCTACAGCCCGAGAGGAATCACATCAGTCGCCTCAGGAGGCGCTGGTTTTCGCGATGGCGCGCATCGTTGCAGTTTTTCGTGCTGACCTATTGCGAACAATTTTCGATGTTGGCTTTCGGGTGGAAACGTGTTTTCCCGCAACTGACTTGGAATGCGGGCGCTGCGTCAGTAATTCCTGCCGCGCATTTCTCAGCCACGAAACGAGGCTTCGGACGGAGCCCGCCGCGCTGCCGGACCTGATCGTAAGTGTGCTGGACATGGTTTCCCCCTCATTATCGCGCGTGCACTGCGTCCTCATCATTCGGCGACGGGATCGGCATTTCCTGCACGCGCGATATCCCTTCGAAGATGTACGATATGCCGATTTCGCTGGCCACTATTTCCCCGCAATTCCTGCGGGTCCGAGAATTCGCCGTCGGCAGGCAGATCCATGCACCCTCGTACAAAGATGAGCGGAAACGCCACGCATAACTGGCGATTCCGACCGGTTGCCCGTATCAATGCGTTATGCCTTTTCTGGTCCGCGAAATTTATATGCCGCTCACCGCGTCCGAGGAGACCATCCCGCAGTGGGTGGCCAAACGATTGGGCGTTTCTCCGCAGGCCATCCGCGCCTGGTCGATCGTGCGCCGCGCGATCGACGCGCGAAAAAAGGACGTGCGTTTCTGCTATCAGGTGG
>CAZKIN010000439.1:0-2936 GCA_964552515.1 uncultured Phycisphaeraceae bacterium | reverse complement strand
CGATACTGACCGCCCCAAGTCATTAAATGTCTGCCCAAACGGCGCGTTTTTTTCCGTGGTAAAATTGCGCCGCCAAATACGCTTTTCTCCGGGAGATTCGTCATCCCGTGGCGCGCAAGTCGCGCAACCGTCGCGCAGAGAGTGTACGTTAACAGTCAGTCAAAGCGGCCTAGTGCGTCGCCGGCTTCGGCTCTTCCACGAGCAGATCCTTCGCCGCCTTCACCGTCGCCGCGCGAATCAGAATTTGTTTGAGCGGTTCAATGTCCTTCGTCTCTTCCACCTTCTTCTGCGTATCCGCGTCCACCATGATCTCGCGGCTGCGCAGCAGCGTGGCAATCCCCTCGCGCAGCGCGCTGCGCTCCGCATCTTCCTTGATTTTCTTTTCCGCTTCGGCTGCTTTCTCGCTGTCGATTTTTCCAACTTCCAATTTCGCGCCCGTCGATTCCGCCACCAGCTTGTACCACGACTCCGGATATCCCGGGTGCGTCACTTTGCCGGATTCATCCTTAAGATTTCCATCAAGGTATTTGTACAGAAGCTGCTCCCACAGTTTCCGCCAGCGCGCAATCACCATCTCCGCCGAGTCGTTGCTGTACTTGTTGAGATACTCAATCGCCAGTCGCGGCGCCTGCTGGTGCAGCGCCAGCGCGGCCGCCTCGATACCCGGCTGCTCCGCGATGAAACGGCTTTCAATCTCGCGCTGCACTTTGCGCACGTCCTTGATCATTTCGCTGTAGCGCAGGTAGGTGTAATTGGAAACCGCGTTGAACACCCAGAACGCCGAGTCCCAGGTGAATTCATGAAACGAACCGGTGCCCACCGCGAAGCCGTGCGGAATCTTGGTGATGCCGCAATACATCGGAACATACACCGTGCTGTAGGTGTCATCGACCGCGAACCAGAGCACCCCGCCGATGGCGTTGGGCAATCCCGAGCGCATCTGCGCGACGAACGAAAAACCGGTCTGCTGCGTCGAAGTCGCGCGCTCGTTGAGATATTCCTTCTCGCCGACTTTCCACGTGAGCGGCCGCCAGCGATAAGGCATCGCATACGGACCGGCGCCCAGGTCCTTGGTCATGTCCAGTTCGGTACCGGTGAAGTGATCGCGCATCAGTTCCATCACGTCATATGCGCCGAGCTTACGATCCGGTTTGACCCACAGCGGCAGCGGCTGCGCGCCGGATACGCCCTTTACCCAATCCGCGGAAAGATTCTGCGCAGCGGCGGCACGTTCAAACATGCACCACACCCGCGCATCGCAGAAGCGCAGCGCGCCGAAGTCCAGCGCGCCGTACGTATCGGCGAAGCTGAAGTCGCCGTCATTGCCGGTGAACCAGCCCTTGTCGCGCGCGAAGCTGATCACGTCCGGCGCGAACAGCGTATCGGGATCATTCATCGGAAACTGGCGGATGCGCGGCGCGTTGGCATGGCCGCTGATATAGCCATCGGGAATTTTTCGTGCCACCCACAAGGCACCTTTCGCGCCCGGTCCCTTGCCGATAATCTCCATGATAAACGCTTCGTTGGGGTCGGCGATGGAGAACGATTCGCCACTGCTGTAGTAGCCATACTCATTCACCAGGGCGGCGATCGTCTCAATCGCCTCACGCGCACTCTTGCTGCGCTGCAGCGTGATGTAGATCAGACTGCCGTAGTCCAGGATGCCCTTGGGGTTCATGAGTTCCGTGCGCCCGCCGAACGTGGTTTCGCCGATCGCGACCTGGTGCTCGTTCATGTTCCCGACGACCGCATAGGTGCGCTCCACCTGTTTGATCTGGCCGAGAAACTTTCCGGTGTCCCATTCATGGACGTCCAGCATGTCGCCGGGCAGGTGGCTGCCGGCGGTGCGATAGTACAACTCGCCATAGAGCACATGCGAATCGGCCGTGTAGGTGATGAAGGTGGAGCCGTCGATGGACGCGCCCTTGGTCACGATGAAGTTGGTGCAGGCGCGCGCGTCGCTGCCGCCCAGCATGAACGCACCGACGAAAAGAGCAATGCAGCAAAAACGATTCATGACTTTCCCGCTGTGCAAGGGGTGTCCCGCGCGTGGCCGTGCCGTCACGACCGATCGCGGTTTGATTTGGATATGTTATATGGCCGGAGGGACTTCGTCCCAAGGGGCGGCGCGGCTTCGCGGAAAAATTTTCCGATCGCCGATCGGAATATTCTCAACGTGCCTGGTGAATTCGCTGCAGGTGAATGGATCAGAACGCGCGGAGCAGGGCGTGTTGCCGCTGGCGCGCGGTCGGCCAGACGACGCGCGTGGGAAAGGTGCAGGCCTTGCCATGCGCGCTTACTTCGGCATCCGCCTCGGCGATTTGTTCCAGCAACGACAAGACGAGTTTGCCGTCGCACGGCTTGGTGAAGAAATAGTCGCCGCCGGCGAAGGGCACCATTTGGTGCAGGTAGTTGCGGGTCAGCTCATCGTGCCGGGATGTGGCGAGAATGATGGTGACGCTGTCGTCGCGCAGTTCATGGCGAACGCATTCGCAAAGTTCAAAGCCGTCGGCGTCGGGCAGGTTGAGATCGAGAATGATCACCTCGGGCGCCATGGTCTCGCAGGAGAGCAGCACTTCGCCCGCCGTGGCGGCCGACTGCACTTCGTGACCGGCGCTTTCCAGCAACCGCCGCAGCGCGATGCGCGACGATTCCTGATGATCCGCAAGCAAGACGCGCAAGGCGCGGGTCGTTCTCATCTTCCCCTCCGCTTGAAATGTGCTTCTTTCCCCTCCGGACAACCGATGGGCTTCTTTCCGATGCAAGTGTAGAATACCGATCCGACGCGCCGCAAACGAAGTAACAAATTGGTCAGCACAAAAACAGTTCAACCCGATAACCAAAGGAAAACGTGGCTTGAATACGTCGAAGGCGTTATGGTTTCCAGATCAGGGTTGATGAACGATACGTCTGGGATTAATCCGCAACCTCTTCGA
>CAZKIN010000438.1:0-2956 GCA_964552515.1 uncultured Phycisphaeraceae bacterium | reverse complement strand
TCTGCTTACCGCGGCGGCGGTTCTGGTCGCCGATGGCGAAGACCAGCGACCACTGCCGGTAGAGGACGCGATAGGCGGACCAGATGGACCAGGAAGGGTCGTAGATGTTGGTGGATTCCGAGAGCACGCCGTTCAATTCGACGATACCGATGTCTTCGCCGCGTTTGAAAGCGTCCATGTCCGTGTAGCGAATGTCGAAGCGTCCGAAATAGAAGCCGGAGAATTCCCGTGCGATGGCGTCGATGCGCTGTTCCAGCTGCGGCGTGATGAGATGCGCACCATCGCGGAAGAGGGTGCCCTGGCAGTGATTGCCCGCGACGGCGAGGGACAGTTTTTCGCCGGCCGCGGGGATGCTGTCGGCCAGTACGTCCAGCCGCTGCAGGAAAGTCCGGGCCTGCATGCGCAATCGCGGATGTCGCCAGATCAATTGTTCCACGGTGGAGGTGCCGTCGCCGATGAGATGCGGAAAGTGTTTGTCGGTGATGGAGAAGATGTGTCCGGTTGGTTCGTCTGGCATGCGGTAGTAGAAAACCCCGGCTTCAAACGGGCCGGGGTGATAAGTCTGCACGAGGACGGCGGGCGTGTAGTTCTGGAAATAGAGCGTGGCCTCTTCGGTGTTGCGAATACGGCGCAGACCCATGCCACGCTGGCCGACATCGGGTTTGAGTATCACGGGGAAGTGCCAGTGATGGACACTCATCAGTTGGTTCAGTTCGTGCACGCGATCGAGCAATTCGCCGGGGTGAATGATGGCGCTGGGTACGATCGCGTCCTGGGGCAGGCGTTTCAGGATGTCGATCTTGGATTCGCCGATGATGCCGCCATGCGGAATGCCGGGGTTGGCGGCGGTGGGAACGGTGACGCCGCGATAGCGCAGGGCCAGCCACGCTATCCACGGCAAAACGGGAATATAAAAGATCCACTGCGGCCAGAATTCCCAGCGCCAGATGCGCGAGAAGATGGCCACCAATCGTGAACGGCCTGCGGCGGTGAACATCATGCTCACCATGCGAATGATCAGCATGATGCAAACCGCGGAGACGAGCAGGGCAAGAAAACCGGAACCGAAGACCAGTTCGAGCGGCGCGACGATCTGGTGACCGAACATGGCCACGAGGAGGATGAGCATGGGGGTCCAGAAAATCGCGGCGATGAGCGCGCAAAGCAGGAATTGTCCGGCGTGGTGGCCGACCGCCCCGGCCATGAAGTAGACGGGCATGCGGGTGCCTGGCAGAAAGCGCGCGGCCAGCACCGCGGTCCAGCCGCGATGCTCAAACCAGCCTTCGAGTTTTTCGACCTGTCGTGGAGAGATCCACTTGGTGATGCGCTTCCAGCGCAGGGCGCGATAGCCCACGAGCCGCCCGAGCAGCCAGAGGGTGAAATCGCCGAGGAGAATGCCGAGGAAGCAGCCGAGGATGCCGACGTAGGGGTCCAGAATATTCTTGCGGATGAGCAGTCCGACCATGATACAGGTGAGGTCTTCGGAGATGAGGGTACCGGCCATCACCTTAAGAACCTGGAGCACGGGATTGGATGCGGAGAAGGCCTCGGTCGCCTTGGCTTCGAGGCGCTCCTCGGCGGTCGGCTGGTGAGTTTCCGCCACCGGTTGCGCGGTTGCCGGCGTGGCCCACAGGGCGATGCCGACGGCGGTGAGGAGCAGGCACCAGAGAGTTTGCGGTTTCGTCATGTATTCCACTCGGTGCGCGGCAGCGTGACCGACACTGCCTCGGCCGGTATGTCCGGCGCTTCGGGATGATAGTGCAGCGTGACGGATTCGGCGGCGACTTCAACGATCGTGAAGCTCACGGTGCGGGCCTTTTCGCGGCTCATGCAGACGCTGAGATGGCGGCGGTCCGGCCAGAAGTGGCGGTGATAGGCATCCTGCTGGGCCAACCAGTTCTTACCGGCGGCGAAATACTCCGCAAACAGTTGCCGGCGCGGGCCTTCGACGATGTGATCGCCGAGACCCGAGGAAGTGAAGAGCAGCGGGGTGTTGCCGTGCGTGGTGGTCTTCAGGTGCACGCGGTATCCGTCGCCGTGGGCATCGACGACCGTTCGCGCGTCGACCGCCACGAGGCGAAAGGGCGGGAAGTGCGCGGGATCGGCGAGGGCGCGCATCTGCGTCATGACCTGCTGTGCATCGGAGAGGTGCAGGAGTGACGGAATGATGGTTCCGCGGCTGCGGTGTGGGGCGGCCGGCGGCGGTATGGATGGCGGGTCGCCGTTTTCCGCCGGTTGATAGACATTCAGCAGCGTGAGTGTCAAACCAGCGTCATTAACGGCGATCCAAGTCCCATCGGAAACCGGATCAATGGGCAGGATGGCGCGGCGCGGTCCGTAGGCACGAACCTGCGGCAGGAGCGCGGGGGGGCGGCGGCGCGATTCGTCGCGGTTGCACGCGAGTCGGGTGCCCGGATGGTCGGCGGTTAACGGGATGATGGTGACGGTACACATGCCGCCTGATCGACAAACGCCAGGGTAGCGGGGGCGTAGCCGAAGCGCGGCGGAACCGAAACCCCCAACAGCGACGCCATGGTCGCGATCATCGCATTGTGGTGGATGGTGTGGCTTTGCACAAATGCCAACTCGCGACCGATGGTGGTGGTGACCGTGATGGGGTCGGCGTCGGCGGCGGGAAGGAATTGCAGGGCAATCGGCTGCGGCAGCATGAGGGTGGAAATGCCGCGGAGCTTGGCTTCGAGTGAACGCATTTCGTTCAATGCGGCGTGGCGGCTGGTTTCGATGGGCGTACCGCGCTCGCGGGCATCGTAATTGATGGCGCCCTGCTCAATGCCGACGACGAGCCCGCGAATGTGGTCGAGGTTGTGGCGAATGTGCCCACCGATGCTGCTGCTCATGGGGCCGACCGGGCTGGTGATGTACTGTTCGTCAGTAAGGGTGCTGAGAAAGAGCGCAAGTTGATGGAGGAGTTGGGCGATGGCGTCCACCTGCGGAA
>CAZKIN010000437.1:0-2959 GCA_964552515.1 uncultured Phycisphaeraceae bacterium | reverse complement strand
CTATCCGGTGGCGTTCAACATGCACGACTACCAGCCGCGCACCGGCAGCGTACATCTTCCGCCGACGACGCATATCACGTTTGCCGGGCCGGGCTTCGTTATCTGCAGCTTCGTGCCGCGCAAGGTGGATTACTACGACGCGCACGGGCACAAGGCGATTCCCTGTCCCTATGGCCACAACAGCGTGGACTGCGATGAGATTTTGTATTACGTGGCGGGCAACTTCACCAGCCGCAAGGGGATCGAAAGCGAATCGATCAGCCTGCACCCGATGGGCGTGCCGCACGGTCCGCATCCGGGGACGTACGAAAAATCCATTGGTCATGACTTCACCAGCGAGCTGGCGGTGATGTGTGACACGTTCAAGACACTTTGGATGACCGCGGTGGCCGACTCCATCGAGGACAAGGATTACCATTACACCTGGGTAAAGCGCGAGAACGAGGCGATGGAGACGAGTAAATAAGTCCTGCGGCGGGACCAGGCCTGGTTCATAGAGGAATATGCGCAAAAACAGCGGCGCGGGAGTTCACGGATGAAACTGTCCAATCGGGTGGAATTGTTGCAGGAATCGGCCACGCTGGCGGTGTCGGCGAAGGCGGCGAAGATGCAGGCGGCCGGCATCGACGTTATCGGCTTCGGCGCGGGCGAGCCGGACTTCGACACGCCGGTGCACATCAAGGCCGCCGGGATCAAGGCGATTCAGGACGGCATGACCAAGTATTCCAAGCCCGCTTCCGGTATGCCCGCCGTGAAGAAGGCGGTGTGCACGAAGTTCGCGCGTGACAACCAACTGACATACGCTCCGGACCAGGTCATTGTGACGGCCGGAGGAAAGATGGGTGTCTATCTTACCATTCATGCGCTGGTTAATCCCGGCGACGAAGTGATCATCCCCGCTCCCTATTGGGTAAGCTATCCGGAAATGGTCAAGCTGGCTGGCGGAGTGCCCGTGTTCACCGCCGGGCCGGAGGCGAATGACTATAAACTGACACCGGACATCCTCCGCCGCGCCGTCACTCCGCGCACCAAGCTCTTCATCTTCAATTCACCGTCCAATCCCAGCGGCGTGACGTACCACCCGGAGGAAGTGCGTGCGCTGGCGGCGGTCATGGCCGACCGGGACGTGTGCGTACTGTCCGACGAGATCTATGACCAGTTGCTTTTCGGCGACCAGAAGACCTTGAGCTGGGCGGCCTGCGGGTCCGAGGCGTTTGCCAAGACGGTGACGCTCAACGCCGCGTCCAAGACTTATTCCATGACCGGCTGGCGCATCGGTTATGCGGCCGGTCCGAAACCGATCATTGAAGCGATGATGAAACTGCAATCGCAGACCACCAGTGGGGCGGCCACGTTCAATCAGGTCGCGCTCGCCGAAGCGCTCACCGGCGACCAGAGTGACGTGGAGCGCATGCGAATCGAGTTCGAACGTCGCGCACAGATCATGTACAAGCACCTGATTGCCCTGCCGGGCGTGCGCTGTCCGAAGCCTACCGGCGCGTTTTATTGTTTCCCGAATGTCTCGGCCCTTTTCTCCAAGGTCGGCGCGCAGACCTCCGGTCAATTTGCCGAATGGCTGCTGGAAAAGGCGCGGGTGGCAGTCGTACCGGGCGATGCGTTCGGGTTGGATCAGCATGTGCGGCTTTCGTTTGCTCTGAGCATGGAGAAGATGGAAGAAGGATTGAAGCGCGTGCGAACTGCATGGTCTTAATTCTCTGCATATTGGAGCGATCAGAAATAAATCGACCTCGGTCGCAGCAAAGCGATCGAGGTCGATTCTATTGGCTCACGGTTCGTCCAACAGAAATAGCAACAATCAGACGTCGCCCGTGGGGACACAATCGGTTGCACACTGCTGATACGCGTAGCATGCGTTTGAATAGGTTTGCCCATCGCTGCAAATCACTGGAGCCATGACATCAGGGCACAGGATGTCACGCGGGCACTTCGAACCACCGCCACCGCCGCCGCCACCACCGGGTTTGGCGGCCAAGGCTTCGACCGCAAAAAAGGCGCCGAGCGCGACGGCAAATAAGCCGAGCTTCACAACAATCGCTGACTTTCTCATGACACACTCTCCCAAAAATTGACGCTCTCTTAAGGAGAACTAGACGCCGACGGAGCACCAAACGACACCCCGCCCCTCATGAATCCGCAGTGTACCGACCATGGGAAATATCTACAAGAAAATACACTCACGACGTCCGGCAATCCGCTGGACGCCGAAATTTTCACGGTGAACCCAATGCGGCAGGAGTCATCCACACGGATGCCCTCAACCTGCGGCGACGCATGACGATTGTACTTGCATGAAATTTTGTGTCGGCGAAAAATCATGACCAACGGCAATAAAAGACCCCGGCGCCGATGAGGCAGACCGGGGTCCTTTTATTCCGCGATTCAGCTTTCCTGTCAGATGCCGCCGCCGCCCCCGCTTGACCCGCAACCGGTGGCGCAGGCCCGATACGCATAACACGCGTTCGGATAGGTCACGCCGTTGCTGCACGTCACCGGATTGTAGACGTCCAGGCAGTTGATGTCGCGCGGGCACTTGGACTTGGCGGCCTGGGTCTCCGCGACGAAGAATGCACCCAGCACCAAGGCGAACAAACCGACCTTCACAATGATCGCTGACTTTCTCATGACACACTCTCCCAAAAATTGACGCACTCTTAAGGAGAACAACACGCCGATGGAGTGCCAAACGACACCCCATCCTTCAGGAACCCGCAGTGTACCGAACGCGAGAGACTCTTACAAGAAAACACAGCGAGGATGGGGCCGCCTCCTCGACCACCTCCGACCAGCGAAAAAATTTGTTTCGCCGCATTCATTTCTGCTTTATCACTTGGCTCAAATCACAGGGTGGTTACGATGCTGAGCGTGGCGACGTATCAGGAAATCTCGATTGGCTTGTCCGACGGCTATTCCGCCTACGCCCGCTACTTTCCCGCCGTCG
>CAZKIN010000436.1:0-2961 GCA_964552515.1 uncultured Phycisphaeraceae bacterium | reverse complement strand
ATCGGCCCTCCTGGCGTAAGAGGGACCTGGGTTCGCGGGCCGTGTAGATGAACGCTGCCAACGTCTCCAAAATGAACTTAGGCCAAAAGGCAAACTCGATGTACAGCGGGTCAATGACTCCAGCAACGGCGAGGGCGGTTGTAGCGCTAATCATGACAAGCGATATTACGATTCCCACTAATTGGACGGTGATTCCAAGTCGGACTCTCCGTAACCAATCCGGATTCGCAAACCGCAGCAAGTCCCCGCGCAGTGACTCTTCAATGGCACGCCCGCACTCCGGACACATCCCGCCCGGTGCCAGCCCGCGCAGGTTGTACCCGCAGTGGATGCACGGTGTGTCCTGCGCCAGCGGTTCGACGGTGGTAATCGGCACCGGTTCCATTTATCAAGGTTCCGAAGGGTTTCATGGTCAAGTTCGTTCGAAATGTTCGTCGAGCGGGCAAATTATCGCAATAAGTCGACCGCCGGATCCTCCGAATTCTTTATAGAGTGCCTCTCGCATGTCACGCTGCCTCCGCCAACCTGACCTGCTCCGCCAGCACCTTGCGATACTTGTTCAGCAGACGCACATACCAGAGAAACAAGATCGGAAGGATGCACATGACTGCACTGGAAATGGCTTTCAGGCCAGTTGGACCAAGAAATGCCTCCCCGGGAAAAGTTGGTGTGAGGCCAGAATGAATTCGGATATACAAATGGACTACAAATGGCAGGACCAATCCATAGCATACCGAGCCGACGTAGATTAACCGAGTTGATGATCGAAAGAGCTCCTCGTCGGGAACCCGCAGGGCAAAACGCCGCAGAAAAATCAGGAACATCGCGTATTGCAATGGCCAGTGAAAGGTCCTGACGGCTATGACCACCAGCACGACGGTTTGGGGAAGCAGGTCCGCCGATATATGCATCACCTGAAAGACAGGCAACAGATACGTTGCAGCGCGCAGGAATGTCCGAGCGGACACACCCTCGTGCTCCACTGTTCCGCGCGGTTCGCGGGTTGTAAGTGTCAGCGCACCCCAGATTGCGAGCAAAATGGGTGCCCATCGCGCTACTTGAAATTCATTTGGCTTTATGCTTAAGCCAATTACCTGTGCATTACTGACGGCCGACAGTACGAAGTCCAGCCCAATCACCCACAACTGTAACCGAACCCCCAGCCGCACTCTCCGCAGCCAGTTGGGATTCGCAAACCGCAGCAAGTCCCCGCGCAATGACTCATCAATAGCATGTCCACATTCGGGACACATCCCGCCGGGCACCAGTCCGCGCAGGTTGTACCCGCAGTGGATACAGGGCGTGTCCCGCGTCAGCGGCTCAGCAGGGAATACGGATTCCATGTGGAGAATTCCGAAGATCGATAATGTCCGGGTCTGCGGAGATGGTCGTCGATTGCGCGGATTATCGCAATTGGTCAACGGTCACGGCGTCGGGGGTGCCGAAGGTGTGGCACTGAGGATCACGGCCACCGCCGCATACGCCTGCACATCCCGGCCGCGCTCGCGGGCGATTTCCACGAAGCGCTGCGCGGTTTCCGGCGGCAAACCCCTCTCCAGCGCCGCCAGCAGATGCCCGGCCGCGCCGGAGTCGTCACCCTGCAGGAAATGCACATTGGCCAAGGACAGCCGCACACCCGCACTGCTTTCATCCAGCGCCAGCGCACGGGTCAGCCAAGCTTGAACGAGTGACAGCAGCTGCGGCGCGACCGAAGTAACACCCGGCGACAAGCGGCTGCGCAGGATCGCGTCCGAAAGACGGCGGTATCGATCCGCCATTTCGCCGGTCAGTTGTTCATCCGTCACCGCACCCACCGCCGTCTGCACCAGCAACTCCCGCGCAGCGTCCTCGCGGTTGGCGGCGAGCAGATAATCGATGCGGCGGTTGTTGATCGCGGTGCGGAGTTCGCGTCCGGGCCGTGAATCGGGAAGCCGGGCCAGCGCGCTTTCCGCCTGGGCCAGTGACGGCATCGCGTCATCCGGATGGGCGAAGAACAGCACATCAGCCAGTTCCGCATAAGCCGAGGCCGCACCAATCAGCGGCGCTGCGCCCATCTCCGCGTACAGCTTCGTCGCCGCCTGCAGCGCCGCGATTGCGTCGTCGTACTTCCCGGTGGAGAACCAGTGAGCCGCCGCCAGCCGCAACTCCTCCGGTCGCCACTTCGCCGGCGCATCTTCTTTCCCGTCTGCGCCGACTTCGCCCGCGCTTCCCTCCATGAGCTTACGCAGCAGTGGTTCAAACTCCGGGCGCTCGGCCAGCGGTGTCAGTACCGTGACATCATCCCCGGAGACGCCGTTGTGCCTCAGCGGCCGGGCGAGCGCCGCGAGCAGCGCGTCCAGTTCGCCCAACGGATGCCACGCCCGCACATAATCGCGCGCGATATGCGTATCGAACGGCTGGCGGCGCATTTCGCGCTCAATGGCCCGCGCCGCATTCTGCGTGGAGAGCAGTCGCTGCTGATTGTCACCCTTGGCGACCGCGTGGTCGGCCGCGATCAGGTTGAGAATGAACTCGACATAACCGTGGTTGATAAAGCCCGGCGACCGCGTGACCAGTTCCTTGAGTACCCGGTTCGCCTCCGCCGCCTGCAGTTCACTTTCCGCCCGATCCGCCGCCGCCAGTTGCTGCAAGGCGCGGTCCGGCACTTCACTCGCCCGGGCGCGGGCCTCGCGATCGGTCGCCCGCGACAGCAGATTCCGCGAGATCTGCATCCGCGCCTCGGACAGTCGATAAAGATTGGACAATGCGCGCTGCGGGCTGAGCTGATTGGTCGCCTGCAGAGCGCCGGCCAATGCCGCTTCATAGTCACCGGCAGCAATGGCCGAATCCACCTCAAACGCCCGCCGCGCCGCGCGGAAATCCTGCTGCGTGAGGATCAACGCCAGAATCCCCGCAGCGCCGACCAGCGATCCGACGACCAGTCGCGCGGTCCGCCGATGTCCGATACGCGTCACCAGATT
The DNA here is from genome assembly GCA_964552515.1 of uncultured Phycisphaeraceae bacterium. GTDB lineage: Bacteria > Planctomycetota > Phycisphaerae > UBA1845 > UBA1845 > JACQXM01. Next base: position 1 of record CAZKIN010000436.1, on the reverse strand, counting down.
G
>CAZKIN010000435.1:0-2964 GCA_964552515.1 uncultured Phycisphaeraceae bacterium | reverse complement strand
ATGAGATGTTCGAAAATGGGCACGTACCGCCAATGTCATTAGCCAACGTGGGCTGTTGAAAAGGGACTGACGTTGAGTATGGTTGCGCAGTCGCAGTCGCCGCAACGTGTTGTTGCCGCCCGACGCGACTTATCGAACGCCGTGTGCGTGTTCGGTCACCATCCGTTACGAAATCCCAGGATGCACCACGTCATGACAACTATGTCCCCGCGCGACACCATCGGTTTCTTGAACCTCTCGATCTTGGTTTTCGGCATGGTGCTCATGCATAGCGACCATACCCTCGCCCAAGCGCTGAATCGCGATCCATACTTCACGCCGGCCGCAGCCAAGTCGACCTCGTACATGCCGCGGGTGATCATTCGCAACATTCGGGAGGATCGCGCGGGCAACATCTGGTTCGCCACGTTTGCTGGCCCGATTCGCTATGACGGCAAAGACTTTACGAACTTTTCAGAAGAAGTGGGCCTGGCGAAAACGCGTGTCTTTTCGCTGCTGGAAGATCGGTCGGGTGCCCTTTGGTTCGGTTCCATCACCGGCGGGGCCTCGCGGTATGACGGAAAATCGTTTACGAAGTTCACGGAACAAGAGGGCCTGGCCAACAACGACGTGATGTGGATCTTCGAAGACCGCGATGGAAATATCTGGCTCGGCACCAACAACGGTGTCAGTCGTTACGACGGCAAATCGATGACCAACTTCACCACCAGGGAGGGGCTCGTCAGCAACTCGGTTTATGCGATCGCCCAGGATGCGTCGGGCCGAATCTGGTTTGGAACTCAGGGCGGAATCTGCTCCTATGACGGAAAATCGTTTTCCAATTTCGCCGATCAAGTCGGAAGATCGTTTGCGAATATTCGCTCGATAGTTGTGGACCGATCGGGGAACCTTTGGTTCGGCGGCCAAGAGGGTGCCTTTCGCTATGACGGTAAGACTTTGGCAGCTTTCACTTCCAAAGAAGGGCTGTTGGGTGATTTTGTTGGCTCCTTGATTGTCGATAGAGCGGGAAACGTTTGGCTGGGGCATCCCGGAGGTTTTCCAGACGGCAGCGGCGGCGGCGCGAGCCGATATGATGGCAATTCCTTCAAGCATTTCACTCAAGCGGATGGCCTCGGCAGCGCCACTGTCTATTGCATGCACGAAGACAAAGCCGGAAACATCTGGTTTGGAAGCGTCGACGCCGGCGCAAGCCGCTACGACGGCAAGACTTTCACCAAATTCTCCGCGACCGCGCCGTAGAGCAGGGCGGGCCTAGGAGAGACTTAGCATTCGGGTTAAACTACTTCCCACGCACTATGTGGCCATTTAAGAAAAAGATGCAGCACACAATACCGATGATGGCCACCGATCGGATTTTGTGCACCCAGTTAGACATCACTGAAACTTTCGGCGACAACGAGCGACTCAAGCCCGATGAGTGGATTTCGACCGCTCCAATGAACAAGATGAATCCAAATGGAGAATGGGGTGGTTTGCCGCCAGTCGATGCCAGCGACGCCGAGGTTTATGAAGTTGCCGCGAGATTGTCGCAGGTCAGGGAGTCGATCTCGATTGAAAATGACGGTGTTTACTGTCCTATTTGCCATATTGCCAACACTCAGCTCTCCAGGCTTCGCACGCCTTGTCCGAAGTGCGGAAGACCGTTATTGAAGTTCGGTTGGGAATAACGTGTGCTTTGGTAGGGCCCTTCTTTATGCACCTTTTCTAGGCCATTCGTCTCCTCGTTCGCGGCAAAGAGCTGGGACTGAAATGACAAGCCGCCCAACAACCGTCGGGCCGCTTGTATGATAGATTACAAAGGAGACCTTCGATGAACGAGCGTGTTCGCCGTTTCGGTTACTACTTCCTTTGCGTGTTCCCCTTTCTCGCCCTTGGGGCCGCCGCGGCGCGGCCTCTTCGGATTGCGGGTGTATATCAAATCATTGGAATCATCTTGTTCACAGCGGTGGCGATTGCCGCGTGGTCCGTCGGCTCTCGTGTGATCGGCCTCAAAGAGGCAGGCCCGCGCAAGCTGGCGCTGGCCGGGGTGCTCTTCATTCTGCCTTGGGCAATCATTTCGCTATTGTGGGTGGGAATTGGTCCACCGTTTCAGGCCACGCTCCCAGAGAACTACATGCGTTGTCTGGTTCTCGTTTCGAATTCGATCCTCGTGACCAGCGCATTCGTCGTCCTGAAAGATGCTCTGTACGAAGTCGGCGAGCACTTCTACTCGACTATCGGCTTCGCCGCGAACTTGGCGGCCGGAGGCGCCTATCTCATTGGTCTCAACTTGAGCCTCGCGGGAGTTGCCGTTGTCATGGGCGGAGACAAGACGCCACCGCCCGCGATATTGGCATTACTTTTCAGCGCACTCGAGTTCTTCGCGTGCCTACTGACCTACGTTACGACGGCATTCTTCGCAACCGCATTGGGGCGGGCCCGCCTCTTAAGCCGCGGCGCTACTCGTGCTTACTTGATAGCGTGTGGAATTCTCGTGCTGCTTCTCGTATTGAGGGGTCTCCAGTTCCCGGAAATTTCCGCCAACACCGCACCGTGGTACACGCGGCCAGGTGTGATCGCCGGGATCCCGGCTATTCCATGGTTTATGCCCTGCTTACTGGGGGCCGTGCTGCTGCGGCGGGCGGGAGATGCGCAATCATGACAGGTGAGCGGCCGCGGGGCGACCGAGTGGCGTCTCTGTGGTGGCACGGCCAAAACCGGAGCGCAACATGCGAGAAAACGCACAGCAAGCCAAGTGCCAGGTAATAGTCAGTCCTGGTCCATATCCTTGACCCCAGCGCAGCGCCGCCATGCTGTTATGTATGTCAACGCTTCGCAACTTGCCCGCAAATCAACTCTATGACTTTGACCTGAACGTTTTCCGCAATTCGTCATTCGTCATTCTTAATTCCTCCGTGCCTTCGTGCCTTCGTGCCTCCGTGCCTTCCCCTCACGGACAAACCGGACACAGCGCCGGATCAACCA
>CAZKIN010000434.1:0-2969 GCA_964552515.1 uncultured Phycisphaeraceae bacterium | reverse complement strand
GGAAAAAAACGCGCCGTTTGGGCAGACATTTAATGACTTGGGGCGGTCAGTATCGGCAAAGGCGGCCCAAAATCGGCGCTGCGTGAGCGAGGCATCGGCCGCAACATAGGTCACCAGGTTCATCGCAGTTCGCCAGTTTCCCATCTTACCTATCCCGCGCAAGTTTGGCTTTGTTTTTCTATTTTTTTGAGTGTGCCACATATAAGGCACCAATTTCATGGCGCGGTGTTTTCGCAGGAGCTACGTTAGACGAAGAAGAATGCACCACAGAGGCAACTGATCACAACGAAGAATCAGTTGTTCCTGTACTACGTCATATTCGGCTCCCCCACCGCTGAAGCGCGGGGCCACCCGCGAAGCCGCACCGAAAACACTATTTAACTTATACCTAACAATCCAAGGAAAGTCAAGCGGAGTCCGCGGATTCTCGTAAGTAATTGCGGGAGCCGGAGTTAGGTTGCGGATTCAATCGGTACGGATGTTGCGGCGGCGCAGCTCTATGGTCCATCAAGGACAGGTCACATCGGCGCAGGCGGTGCCAACGCCTTCAAAGGTGCCCGGGCCGCCCGAAAAAGGACTAACGCAGAACGCCTGCGTGGTGGATGCACACGAACCGTTCACGCAGCATGCACCGAACTGACACAATGCGTCGGAGCATGCGGTGTCGGCACCCATGAATGTCTGCATCAAGACACCGTCGTCGATACATGCGGAGCGCTGGGTTACGGAGCAGGAGTTGCCCGCACAGCACGCGCCGCTGGCGCACGGCGCGTCCGCGCAAAGGGACTGCCAGCCTTGAAAGACGCCGCCGGGCAGCTGCGCACAATCGCCGCGCGACGACTCTGTGCATCCGCCGGTCCAGCAGCAGGCGCCTTCCGCGCAGTCCACGGATTCCTGTGTGCAGTCCAGGCTGACGCCAAGGTACATGCCGCCCGACAATTCCATGCAACTGGGCAGGTCCGCATTGGCGCAGCCGTTGTCCCAGCAGCAGGCGGCCGGAGTACAGACGCCAGTGGAGCAGGAGACGCCGTCGCCGTGGTACACGCCGCCCTGTGCGGTGCATTCGCCTTGGAAAAGCCTCGAACACGCGCCGGCGATGCAGCATGCGCCGGGCAGACATGGGGTGTCGGAGCAGACTGAGCCGGGCCCATGCGGGACGCCGCCCATTGATGTGCAAGGTTCGGTTTCCACTTCCATGCATTCGCCTTCGTTGCAGCAGGCGACCAGGTTCTCATTGGGGCGGCCCCCGCACGGAAAGAGGTCACAGTTTGCGGATTGCGACGTGTGGCCCAGGCGCTGGCAGTCCGCGGCGATAAGTTCGTTGCAATAGGTCTGCAGTCCGGGCCGCGCGATGCAGCATCCCATGAACGGCGCAGCGCAGGTCAAACCCGCACAGGTCGTACCGGGGCCCTGGGGAACGCCGCCGAAGAACAGGCAATCCGCGCGGGTGCGGGGAGAGGTCAGACCATTGATATCCACGCATATCTGGTAGAACAAGTTATCGAAGGCTTCAAGTTCATATCCGACGATCGGTGGCATGCAGCAAGCCTCAGATTCCACGGGCGGTAATTCCGCTTCGCAGGTCAGGCTGAAGCCCTGCCACATGACGCGATAGGTCGTGTTGTTCGAGCGCAGGGCCGGGCAGGTTGCGCTGGCGAAGACCTGCTGTTGGCGACCGGCGCGGATGGTGAACAGGTCATTGATGTTGGCCGTGGTCGGTCCGACGGTTCGGGTGGAGCCGGGCGTGACCCGGTTGAGGTCTTCGCGAAATTCCTCGCCGGGCATGAGCAAGTGAATGTTTTCGCCGGAGGCATTGTGCAATGCAAAAGTTACCTGCTGGCTGCCCCCGGACCCGGCGCGGGAGGGGCCGAAGATGACATCGAGGCCGGAGATGCGAATCGTGGCGTCGAAATCGGTACGCATTTCGAGACACAGGGCGACGGAGTTCTTCTTGAAGAAGTCCACAGCGGCGAGCGAGAGGAGCAGTTCCGGGCTGACGCCGGTGACGATGCAATCTTCGACAGTGATTTCGAACTCGCCCAAGTCTTCGCCGGTGTCGCATGGAGCGGCCGCCCCGCCCGCGTCCAGAAGAACGCGCAGGGTGGCGGTGCCGGAAATGACGGTGTCCTGTTGGTTCACGGCTTTGGTGGTTGTGTCAGGCGCTTCAACGATGATGCTGCTGTCGCGGAGGCGGAGGTAACCGCTGGCCGGTTCGTCGGCGGCGGTGTCGGCGAAGGGTGCGGCATCGGCGATGTTACGGACGATGGCGTCGGCGCGGGCAAGGAAGAGGCCGGCTTCGTTCAGGGTGATCGTGAAGGCGGTTCCGCCCAGGATGATTGAGCCGGTGATCCCGCCCGGGCCGACCTGCAGCGAGCAACCGACGACGAGAGTAATGGCCGCAGCGGTGATGCAACGGCGCAGACGACGGCACGAGGGTGCGCGTTTCATAGTCTCATTCCTTGGTGACTTGGCGTTGTCCGTGAACAGGGCGATGATACACCAGCGGGATGCTGCTTGTCACGAGAATTTGCGGCACGGGCCGATCGACAGCGTCGAAGTTGGCGCTGGGTCACCCTGGATTTCGGCACCGCCAACAGTTGGCCCATTACGGGAGGCGTTTATGAGACGAACAGCGCTACGAATTTGTTTGTTGGCGATTCAGTTTGGGTGGTGGGCGGGGATGGCGCTGGCCGGGACGGATCTGGATAAGTTGGCGAAGTCGCCGGCGGGCGAGAGGCATGCGTATGGTTCGGAGGCGCTGCAGTTTGGCGAGCTGACTTTGCCGCAGGGTGCGGGGCCGTTTCCGGTGGTGATCAATTTTCACGGGGGATGCTGGCTGGCGGAGTATGACCTGGCGCACAACCGGGGGCTGGCCAATGCTCTGGCGAAGGAGGGCTTTGCGGTCTGGAACATTGAGTATCGGCGGGTGGGGAACAAGGGCGGCGGGTGGCCGGGGACGTTTGTGGATG
>CAZKIN010000433.1:0-2987 GCA_964552515.1 uncultured Phycisphaeraceae bacterium | reverse complement strand
GTTGAAGGCACGAAGGCACGAAGGCACGAAGGCACGAAGGCACGAAGGCACGAAGGAGAAGATTTCGCGGTGCGAGAGTTATTCCCGGAAAAATTGGTGTGAGACGGAATTTTCGCACGCGGATTTGGGAGAAGGGATTCCCCAAGCGCCGGAAGCGTAGAAGAGATCGCGCATCAGCAGAATGGTGAGTGCAAGCACACACCCTACCCCACGAGGAGTTTCATGGCGTCGGCGGGGACGGGGGCGTAATGCGAAGGTGTCATGGAAGCGGTGGCGCGGCCCTGAGAGAGGCTGCGGAGCTTGGTGACGTAGCCGAACATCTGCGAGAGGGAGACGTCGGCGGTGATGACGCGGCTGGGGCCGCGCATTTCGGTGTTGCGGACGATGGCGCCGCGGGCATTGAGGTCGGACATGATGGCGCCGAAGTATTCGTCGTTGGTAACCACTTCCACGTTCATGATGGGCTGGAGGAGCACGGGCGTAGCTGCCTTCATGGCTTCGTAAAAGGCAAGGCGGCCGGCGTTCTCAAAGGCGAGTTCGGTACTGTCCGTATCGTGACACTCCACGCGTTCGACGGTAGCGCGCCAGTTGATGACCGGGTAGCCGCCGAGCGTGCCGCTGAGTGCCGCATCCTTGATACCGGTTTCAAGCGGCGTGCGAAACAATGCGGGAAGCTGTTCCTCGGACAAATTGCAATGGATTTCAAAGTTGGCACCGGTTTCCACATGAGCGCGGGGCTCCAGGCGGAGCTGCACAACGGCGAAATGATCCTTGCCGCCGAACTGGCGCTGAAAGCGGCCGGTGCCGGAGCCGCGGGCGGTCACGGTTTCGCGGTAGGAGACGCGCGGTTTGCCGACAGCGACGTCCACATTCATGTCGTTGCGCAGGCGGTGGACGTTGACTTCCAGATGCAATTCACCCATGCCGGAGAGCAGAGTCTGGCCGGTCTCTGGATTAACCGCGACGGAGATGGTCGGGTCCTGACGGGTGAGGGCTTTCAAGGCTTCGAGCAACTTGTCGCGATCCTTTGACGAGCGGGCCTCGATGGACGTACTGATGACGGTTTCCGGGAACTTGATGGGTTCCAGGAGGATCGTGCGGCGCTGGTCGCAGAGGGTGTGGCCGGTGAGGGCGGATTTCGGACCGATGATGGCGACGATATCGCCGGCTTCGGCTTCGTCGAGCTGTTCGCGGCGCTTGGCAAACATGCGGAAGATGCGGCTGATGTTCTCCTTTTCGCCGGTGTTGGCGTTGAGCAGGCGCATGTTGCCTTTGAGGACGCCCGAGTACACCCGGATGTAATAAAGATCGACCGGCTTCTCGGCGACGATTTTGAAGACTAGGGCGGCGAGGGGCTCGGCGTTGTCGCATTTGACTTTCACGATTTTCTTTGCGTCGCGGGAGTCGACGGCGTCGACCGGGGGAACATCCAGCGGGTTGGGGAGGTAATCGCAGACGGCGTCGAGCAGGCGCTGCACGCCGACATATTTAAGCGAGCTTCCGCAAAGGACGGGATAGAGCGTGCGGGAGATGACGGCCTTGCGGATGGTCTGGCGGATCAACGCTTCGTTGACTTCGGTGCCGGAGAGATACTGCTCCATCAATTCCTCGGAATGCTCGGAGAGTGACTCCAACATGTCACGCCGGGCGGCATGGGCGGATTCAATCAGGTCGTCGGGGATGTCCTCTTCGGTGTAGGTCGCGCCCTGCTCCTGCGAATTGTAAATGACGGCCTGCATGGTGATGAGATCCACTGCGCCGCGGAAGGTGTCGCAAGTGCCGATGGGAATCTGCAGCAACGTCGGTTCGATGTGCAGCCGATCGCGGATGGATTTTACCGCGAATTCGAAGTCCGCTCCGATGCGGTCCATTTTGTTGATGAAGCAGATGCGCGGGACTCGGTAGCGGTCGGCCTGTCGCCAAACGGTTTCGGATTGCGCCTCGACGCCTTCGCGAGCATCAAAGACGGCGACGACGCCGTCGAGCACGCGGAGGGAGCGTTCCACCTCGGCGGTGAAGTCGACGTGGCCGGGGGTGTCGATGAGGTTGATGGTGTGGCCTTTCCACGGGCAGGTGACGGCGGCGGAGAAGATGGTGATGCCGCGTTTCTGTTCCTGTTCGTCGAAGTCGGTGGTAGTGGTGCCATCGTCGACGTCGCCCATGCGGTGGGTGCGGCCGGTGTAGTAGAGGATGCGCTCGGTGGTGGTGGTCTTGCCGGCGTCGATGTGCGCGGCGATGCCGATGTTACGGACTTTGGTAAGATCCAAGGTGCTGGCCATAGGGAGGGGAGTTTAGAGCGAACGGCACGAAATGTCGAAACTTCAAACGACACCCGGACAAGGAATGACTGTGGTGTGAATTGGAATAGCCACCATAGAATCAACGGTGAAGCCTGCCTAACATTCGTAGGCACATGAATGGCAATCCAAGCAAATCTTGGTTCGCGATTGCGCTGGTGGTTGGGTTAAACGTGCTGATCCTCCGGGAATTTGCGTCGTTTGTTCATCATTCGGCCATCGGAGGTTGGTGCGGAACGTGGTCGGTTACCATCCGAGGCAGATTGTATTTCTATACATTTCTGGCTGTGCCAATCGGAGTTCTTGCGTGGCACTTGGACAGGGTAATCAGGGGGAGTAGGCGTTCGTTACGCCACGTGTGCGCGCGAATGGCGCTGAGTTGCCTTATTGGGCTGCTTCTGAGTTACTTGTTCGTTCTTCCAATTGCGAGCCTATTTCTTTGATTCGCAGGAATAAGGTCGCGGTGTATTGTCCCGAATCCCGAGTGGGACACATTTCCTGATGCGTCAAAACTGGTAATACAGAAACGGCGCTTCGGTGCGGAGCGTGGTGATGGTGATGACCACGATTATGGAGAGCGCGGCGGCGATGACGGGATGGCGCGGGCGTGGAATCATCTGACTGTTCGGGGAGAAGACGGTCAGGGCACCGGCGGCGAGGAGGAACAGTAGACCGTGCATGCCACCGAAG
>CAZKIN010000432.1:0-2987 GCA_964552515.1 uncultured Phycisphaeraceae bacterium | reverse complement strand
AAGGGTGAATAGTCATGGCGAAGCGCGCTTCGGCAGTGTTTCCCCCGCAGCATTACGTCAACCGCGAGTTGTCATGGCTGGAATTCAATGGGCGGGTCCTGCAGGAAGCGCAGGATCGCGGCAACCCGCTGCTCGAACGCCTCAAGTTCATCACCATCGTCAGTTCCAATTTCGACGAGTTTTTTGAAGTTCGCGTAGCCGGCCTGCATCAGCAGCTCAAGGCAGGCCTGGAACCGCAGGACTATGGCGCGGACGGCATGGATCCCGCCGAGGCACTGACGGAAATCAGCCGGCGCGTGCATGAACTGGTGGATGCTCAATATGAGGTGCTGCACGCCGAGGTGTTCCCGAAACTGGCCGAAGCGGGAATCGAATGGGTGCGCACTGACCAACTGACAGCGGACGAGCACAACTTCATTGAAACCTTTTTCGATTCCAATGTTTATCCGGTGCTCACGCCGCTGGCCATCGATCCCGGACATCCTTTTCCGCACGTCCACAACAAGAGTCTCAACATCGCCCTGCAAATCGAGCGTGAAGTGGATGGTCGGCACCAGGAATTGTTCGCGGTCGTGCAGGTCCCCGGCGTGCTGGAGCGCGTGGTGCTTCTTCCGCGCATTGGTGACCGGCGGCGGTTCGTGCTGCTGGAAGATGTGATCGGCGGACACCTGCATGAATTGTTCAGCGGCTTTCGCATCGTCAACCACACGGTATTTCGCGTCACGCGCAACACCGACCTGGTCATTCAGGAGGATGAAGCGGAAGATTTGTTGGAAACCATCGAGGAAACATTACGGCAGCGTATCCGCGGTGAAGCGGTTCGGCTGGAGATATTCAGTCAGTCCGATGAACGATTTGTACAGGTTCTGCAAGAAAACCTGGAGATTGACTCGCGTGAGGTCTATCGCGTGCGCGGTCCGGTGGATTTACTGGCCTTGTCGGCGCTGCAGCAGTTGGAAGGGTTCAAGACGCTGCGCGAAGAGCCGCTGGTGCCGCGCCTGCCGCAGCCGCTGCAGTCCGGTCAGAACATGTTCGACGTCATCCGTACCCAGGACATCCTGGTGCATCACCCTTACGAGTCGTTCGGCTGCGTGGTGGATTTCATTGACCGCGCGGCCGACGATCCGCAGGTTCTGGCGATCAAGCAGACACTCTATCGTACCAGCGCGCCGAGTCCGATCATCAATGCCCTGGCCCGCGCCGCGCAAAACGGCAAGCAGGTGACGGCGCTGGTCGAGCTCAAGGCCCGGTACGATGAGAAGAACAATATCGTGTGGGCGCGATCGCTTGAACAGGCGGGCGTACACGTGGTGTATGGCGTGGTCGGGCTGAAAACGCACTGCAAGGCCGCACTGGTGGTGCGCCGCGAAGCGGACGGCATCCGCCGCTATGTGCATCTGGCAACCGGCAACTATAACCCGCAGACGGCGCGCGTGTATACGGATGTCGGGCTGTTCACCGCGCATGCTCGATTCGGCGATGACGTGAGCGAAATGTTCAACCTGCTCACGGGTTACTCGCAGCGTCAGGCATGGTCCAAGCTGGTGGTCGCGCCGATGGGATTACGCGAGCGGGTCATCGAACTGATCGACCGCGAACGCACTCATGCGGAAGAAGGTCGCCCCGCGCGAATCATCGTGAAGATGAATGCCCTGGTGGAGCCGACGGTAATTGATGCGCTGTACCGCGCATCGCAGGCAGGAGTCATGATTGATTTGGTCATAAGGGGCATCTGCTGCCTGCGGCCGGGGGTGCCGGGGGTATCGGAACACATCCGCGTCATCAGCATTGTGGATCGCTTCCTGGAGCACAGCCGTATCATGTATTTTGAGAACGGCGGAACGGGCGAGGTTTACCTGGGCAGCGCGGACTGGATGCCGCGTAACTTTTTCCGGCGCATCGAAGTGATGTTTCCGGTAGAGGATCCGAAGCTCAAGGCGCGGATGGTTGAGGAGATACTTCCAATTATTCTCGCGGACAATGTGAAAGCGCGCGTGTTACAAACGGACGGGAATTACGTTCGGCTGACGCCGCCGGATGGGGCCGCGCCGGTGCGATCACAGGTGGTACTGCAACATGCGGCGCGGGAGGCGGCACGTGAAGCTGGCGAAAAGGCATTCCAGTTTGTGCCAATTGTCCGTCAGTCAATCCCAGCGGACGTTCCGGTGGGCATCGCGACCGTAAACGGCGACCTGGGTACCCACCAGACGACCTAAATTCACAGAAAATGATTCGCCAAGTTGTTTAATACTTAACGCAGCACACACACCAGCCTCATCAAAGATTCAACGCTCTTTCATTTGCCGCTCATCCCACGTTTATCATTGAGTCGTACCCTTCCGGTCATGCAACAACGTGGCGCGAACCAATCAGCGCCACCCAGCTCCGCATAGGGATGGCGCGGAGCCGGCGGTCAAGTGACGAGGAACGGCGCGGACTTTCACTTTTGCCGGTTGCCTTTCAGGTGTCGCGCAAGAACGGAGCTTACAGGATGACATCGACGCGGAACGTGGTTTCCCGATTAGCGCGAGGCGTGCAGCGCGGATTTACATTGATCGAGCTATTGGTGGTGATCGCGATCATCGCACTGCTGATCGCAATTCTGCTGCCCAGCCTGCAAAGTGCGCGGGAACACGCGAAGACGGTGGTGTGCAATTCCAACCTGCACCATGTGTCGCAGGGCATGGCCAACTACCTGTTCACGTCGGGTGGCGTGTATCCGCCCTCCTACTATTACCCCACGGACACGGACGGAACTTTTGAACCGAAGAATCAGCAGACGCCGCCGCCTTACGGTTATGTGCATTGGTCATACTTTCTGTATGACGAAGGCAACGTGGGCGACAAGGCGTTCCAGTGTCCAAAGATGGAAAGTGGCGGACACCCGCGTACCAACCCCGGTAACAAGCCGGAGGACTGGGAAGGCGGCCAGGTGGACCAGAACGGGCAGAACATGCCGAATGAAGACCTGACCGACAAGCAGGCGC
>CAZKIN010000431.1:0-2994 GCA_964552515.1 uncultured Phycisphaeraceae bacterium | reverse complement strand
CCGAAGGCCGGCGTGTCTCCGCCGATGCCCAGGCCGTTGTTGGCCCGAATGAAACTCTGCAGAGTTTGATTGAGCGGGCTGGTGACGGTCGAGAAATCCATGCCGTCGTTCAGCGCCTGCTGGCAATCAAGACCGGCGGGCAGGAAGAACGTGGTCGCCAGGAACTGGCCGGGCATATTGAGCTGATCGACGCAGTTGCCCTGTACGCAGTTGCCTTCGCCTATCGGGCAGTCGCCCGGTGCCCCCACGGTGGTGCAGGCGTTGCCGCTGATCGTGCAGAACTTGCACTGCGTCGCTGCAGTGCATGCCACGGTAATGTCATTCGAGCATACCTTGCTCAATACGTTTCCGGAAAATGCATCAATGCTGTCCTCAATGTTGAGGATGTAGTTGGCCACTTCCTGGTTATCCAGAGCCGGATCAAGGGCATTGTATTCCGGATCGAGCAGGTCGCGGTTCGCATCCGGGTTTCCGCGCGTGACAAACGATCCGTTGCCGCCGATCGTGTAGCCGCAGCACGCATCGCAGTTATCCAGCACGGTGGAAATCGACGCCCGAACATAACCGTTATTCGCCCGGTCGGAGTCCGCGATCGCGATGCACGAAGCGCCCGGATTGCAGGTCGCGGCCGTGACGCAGGTCACGCCGGTGTCGCTGCATCCCATCCGTGATCCACATGCTTGTGCTGAACAATCGCACAGCGGGTTGCCATTGCCATCGACGTCCTTGCAAAGGTTGAGGATTTCGTAGAGACCGTTCTGTGCGTCCTGTGCGGACCGGCTCGGACCCGCAAGACCAGTGTATCCGACCGCGAGACGCTTGGTGAGAACGGCCTGCTCAATCTGGCTGGAGCCCTGGGCATTGCTGGCCTGGGTGCTCGGTCCGACGTTGAAGTTGCCGGTCACCGGGTTTTCGTTGTTCGTGTTTTCGCCGCGACCCCAGCTCGTATCGATACCGGTGGAATTCATGATCGCATTGCGCGTTCCCGAACCGACGGACCGCGTGGCCGTGACGAAGTTTTCGCCGGTAGGCATGCGACCGGTGACGAAAAGATGCTGCATTTCGCTATACTTCACATCCTGCAGACCCGTACCACGGTTTGAGATGTAGGTGACCGGAACCCATGCGCCGATGAAATCATAAATGGTATCCGCGTTCGGGCTGCCGAAGTTCTGGTTGAGCGAGGCGAAATTCGCTGCACCGACGCACGTTTCACCCGAAGGACAATCCTGGTCAAAACTGCAAGTCGTAGCCACGGTGATGCTGCAGGTTCCGGGTGTGCAGGCGCGGGTCAGCGGTTGCAGATTGCTGATGAAGCCGGTGGACGATCCAATGGGATTCAGACCGTAGCCAAGTGACAAAGGCTTGGCATTCCAGCGCGGCGGATTGTTCACATCCGGCGGTACCTGTACCGCCCACACGCTCGGTACGTCCAGGAACGAAAACTCAATTTCACACGGCTCGAACGGTGTGCCGCTGGTATTTGCAAACGGACCCGCCCAGTTGGTCAAACCACCCGTGGCATATTCAAATCCGTTGAAAATGCCGGCCTCCCCTGGAACGGAAGTCGGAATTGTTTCGCAGATCTGGTTGGCCACGAACTCGTTGAATCCGTTGACCGAGCCCACGCTGCGATATTGAAACTGCCAGTAGGTGGTGAGATTCAGGCCGGGAATGAACTGCGTTCCCAACTGATCCACAAAGGGAAAACCGGGCAGGTTGCCCTGCAGGCCGTCATTGTCCACGTCGATGAAATCGTTGGTTGAAGCCGGGGCACGGAAGAAGTCGACGAACAGCGTCGCGCCCGCGCCGCTGATCTGCCCGCCGTTGATGGTGAACTGCCCATGATCGTTGTTGAACACGCCCGCGCCATCATTGACGCAGTCGCCGTTGGTGCCCGCTTCATCCGCGCGAGCGGCCGGTGCGGCGATACACATCGCCATCAACATCGGCAACATCCGATACCACTTTGCCATGTCTCTCATACCTCCATACTCCTTCCAAAAAATGACGAAAACGAAAGGACATTACTCCGCTCAGTTCATGCGTTTCCGGCTGGTGGGCGGGCGTGCCTGCACGACCCGCGGGTCAGCCGAGCGTGCAAAGTAGCGAAGCTGTGTGAGCACTTAATGACTGGGGCGCAAAAGTTGCGCGCAGGTTGTATGGGGATGAGTGCGTATCAGCGGCAACCAGATCTTCATATTGAGATGACCAATGTCTGGCACAATCCATCAGTTCAATGGAAAGGGTCGCCGCGCGCCGCAGCGCGGGCGACCCCGAATCCTTCGTGGCCCGCGGGTGGAAAGAACCAGACTCCACGCCACGGTTGTGTTTTCATTACGGAACCGACGCCGTGGTGTTCCCCTGGTCGTTGAAGTTCAATACCTGGTTCTCGCCCGAAATGGCGAAGTACCGGTCACCCCACATGCGCTTGTCCACCGTTTCCAGGATGGTCATGTTCTCGGCGTGTCCGTCGGCAAACAGGTAATTGCCGCTGCCGCCGTATTTCTTGCGATATTTGATGTCCACCGTCGGATGGTGCCGCGCCAGCGCATTGATCTGCGTCACCCCCGACGTATGGTCGAGGATGTTCGTGCGGTCGCGCACCTGCTTGAAATCGAGCAGGCCATGCGTGTTCACATCCGAGGGAATTCCATAAAGGTAACCCGGGTTGGCATCCGGCGACGCATATTCATTAAAACCGCTGGCCACATGGTAAAACGGATTGATCGGACGGTGCGATTTACTCTCGACGCCGCCGCCTTTCTGTACTCCGATCGCTTTCCAATTATCCAGGAACTCCGCGGCCAGGATCGTTCCCGCGGCGCGCTTGATCATGTTGTCCCGTGCGAAAGTATTGACGCGCAGCCCGCCGGAGAGTTGCTTCGTGAACTTGTTGCGCGGGAAGATCGCGGCATTCCCGCCGTAAGCGACGCGCGGCGCCTGCTTGTCGGTCAGGTCTTCATTCGGCATGTTCTGCCCGTTCTGGTCCAC
>CAZKIN010000430.1:0-2994 GCA_964552515.1 uncultured Phycisphaeraceae bacterium | reverse complement strand
CTAGCACTTGTTTTTCTGCGCGTCGCAACAAGCCACTTTTTCCTACATTCCTTTCTTACCAACGCAATTGCGCGCCCGTGTATCGCCTCATTCCGAAACGTCATTTGCCGGGCAGTTTTCCAATTCAGAACGCAATTCGGGCGGAACTCCCCCGCCGCTGACGCCGAGCGATTCATACAACTGCATCGTCCGGCGCAGTGCGGAACAACCCTGAGCCGTGCGCTGCTTCGCCTGTTCGCTTGTCGCGTCTTTGGCTCGGGCCAATGCCAGGTGTGCTTTCCCGAGACGATGATGGCCGGATGCGAGCTGCTCACGCATGCCTGACGTCATCTTGTCCTCGGGCATGCTCCGTTCCATCTCCTGCGTGTACGCCGTCAACGCTGGAATTGCCGCGTCAAAGCGGCCTGCCTCAAGGAGGTTTCGCCCCATCTCGCCGGATACTTCAGCGGCGCCGGTTCGCGCCGTCACGTTGCTCGGATCGGCATCCGCCATGCCGTTCAGAATAGCCCGGGCGGATTCATAAGCGGGAAGTGCTTCGTCCAACCGGCCCATCCGCGCGAGCACCTGAGCCCGCTTGAAATGGCCCACGCCGAGATCCATTTTGGCCTGCGTGTTATCCGGTTGCGAAGTTGCCAGGTTCATGCGTCGCTGCAACGAAGTCTCGCAAAGCTCGAGCGCCTCGGCGTCGCGGTGTAGCTCCAGCAGGACATCCGCGACGCGATTCAAGCCCACCGTGTAGGCGCGCTGCATCTCGCCATCCTGGGGTTTCTCTTCGGCGAGCTGCTTGCGGATGTTCAGACTCTTGCCGTACATGTCGTAGGCTTCTGCGGTTCGTCCCAATTTGATGTAGACATCGCCGAGTTTGCTGTAGCTGAATGACAGGTCCTTCGGTCCGTTTTCGTGCTTTTCCGAAACGGAAAGTTTGACGGTATGAGCCTTGCGAATGACTTCCAAGGCTTGCTCGTTTTGCTGGTCCTGAAGATAGAGGTTTCCCATCCGCTCGCAGGTGATGGCAAGGTGCCGCTTAAGCTGGATATTGTCCGGATCGCGAACGACCAGATCGTCGAACAGGGCCACGGATTTTCGGTAGCTCTCGAGTGACGCTTTAGGGTCACCAAGATTTGGCCCGTTGGGTCGGCCGAGAAGATCACCTATCCTGCTGTACGCGAGTCCGAGATCTTCAAGAATTCTCATATCCAATCCGCGCGTATCTCGGGCCATGTTGTCGAGGTATTGCAGCGTGGTCTTGGTAAGAAATTCTCGTGCCCGCGTTTCGCCCTTCGTTTCCTGAAGTTGTGGGTAGTCGAGGATCACACTGTGCGCAAAACTGTGCAGGTCCGTAAGGCGCCCCTCAGCGATGCGCTGGGCCGATCGGGCCTCCAACCCCTGCCAGATCGCGACGCCACTGCCCCCGATTAATGCGAGCGCGGCGATGCACACACCGGTGGCGACACCGCGATGACGCCGCGCAAGTTTGCCAAGTTGATACATGGTCGAAGCGGGACGGGCGACGATCGGATCATCATGCAGAAAACGCCGAATGTCCGCGCCCAATTCGGCAGCGGATGCATAGCGGCGATCGCGATCCTTCTCCAGCGACTTGGCGACAATCGTCTCTATGTCGCCCCGAAAGGCGCGACTGATCTGGCCGAGGCGCTTGGGTTCCACTTCACGGATAATCCGTGCGGCCTCGATGATCGAGCTGCGCGCCAGGTCTAGCGGCAATTCATGGGCAAGAAGCTCATAGGCTATCACGCCCAGTGCATACACATCGCACCGGGTATCGACCGCATTGCAGTCACCCAGTGCCTGCTCGGGGCTCATATAAGGAAGCGTGCCGACCAGTTGCCCCCCCTGCGTCTGAATCGAGAGCGTCTTAATGTCTGCATCCGTCGCGTTTGCAACCCCGAAGTCCAGCACTTTCGATTGTCCGGCGCGGTCGACAAGAATGTTGTCCGGCTTGAGGTCCCGGTGGACCACGCCTTTCTGATGGGCATGATGAACAGCGTCGCAGATCCCCGCCAGCAGTTCCAGTCGCGCGCGGTGCGATAGTTGCCGGCTATCCGCATACTTCGTAAGAGGAGTACCTTCCACGTACTCCATGGCGAAAAAGGACAGCTCGCGGCCTTCGATGGTTGCGGTTCCCGCTTCGTAAATCTGTGCGATTCCGGAGTGTTGCAGCAGTCCCAGCACGCGCGCTTCCTGCTGAAAGCGCTGCCGCATTTGCCTCGACATCGCACCCGGCCGCACCACCTTGACAGCTACCGGGCGGCGTGGTTCGTCCTGTTCCGCCAGATACACAACACCCATCCCGCCCTCACCCAGCTTGCGACGAATCGTATAGTGACCGATGCGCTCAGGTGGATGTTCATCGAGCCGGGATGACAATAAAGCGTCGTTCGATTGATCCATCGCATCCTGAATGACCGGCGTTTTCAAGTAAGGAGGTAACTCCTCAGCCTGACGAAGGTACGCCTCGATCTGTTGACGCAATTTCGGGTCGGCTGATCCGATCTTCTCCAATTCCGCCGCCTGATCCTGGGGGTTCATCTCGGAGAGCCGGTCGAACAAATCGGTGATTTTTTGGTACAGTTCTGAATCCATGCGGCTTCTTTTTTTGCAAGCTCTCTATTCAATGGGGAAGCATCAGGCAACTTTACTCAGCTCGAGCGCCAGCCAGACCCGCGCCGCGTGCCAGTCGCGCTTGACGGTACGCTCGGTAACGCCGAGCACATGCGCGGCCTCCTCAACCGATAACCCCCCAAGAAATCGCGCCACGACGACGTGGTAATGTCTCTCGTGTAATTGTGCCAAACGTGAAAGTGCCGCATGTAGCGCGGCCGCGTCCACATCGAGCGACTGCTCCTCCTGAGAGAATCCTGATAGGGTGATGCGCTGCCATCCTCCACCGCGTTTGTCGGCGCCACGATCACGTGCGTAATTGATGAGGATCTGCCGCATGGCCAAAGCGCATACGTTCAGAAAATGCGCTCG
>CAZKIN010000429.1:0-3006 GCA_964552515.1 uncultured Phycisphaeraceae bacterium | reverse complement strand
TCGAAATGGCGGTGCGGGCGGGGGCGGAGATCCTGGTGAATCTTTCGGCTTCACCATTTCGCGTGGGCAAGATCGCGCAGCGCGAACCACTTTTCGCGCGGCAGGCGCGGGAACATCGCGCGCCGCTGATTTACGTGAACTGCGTGGGCGGAAACGACGACCTGGTCTTCGACGGGGCGAGCATGGTTTTCGACTCCACCGGGGAAATCATCGGACGGGCGAAGGCGTTCGCCGAGGACATGATCATCGCCGACCTGAGTGCCAACACGACGACACAAAAGACCGCTTACCCGAATGACCTGGAGAGTATTCGACAGGCGCTGGTGCTGGGCACGCGCGACTATCTGCACAAGTGCGGGTTTACCCAGGCGGTGATCGGACTGTCCGGCGGAATTGACTCGGCGGTGACGGCGGTGATTGCGGCGGACGCACTCGGCGCGGAAAACGTACACGGCGTGGCGATGCCTTCGCGGTTCAGCAGCACGCACAGTATTGAAGATGCCAAAGACCTCGCACTAAGATTGGGGATTGATTTTCAGACTATTGCGATTGATGCGATGCACCGCGCGTTCGAAGGGGCGCTGCAACCGGTATTCGGGGGGCGCCCCCCCGACCTCGCGGAGGAGAATCTGCAGGCGCGAATTCGCGGGAATCTCATCATGGCGCTGTCCAACAAATTCGGCTGGCTGCCGCTGACCACGGGGAACAAGAGCGAACTGTCCGTCGGGTACTGCACGCTGTATGGCGACATGTGCGGGGGGCTGGCGGCGATCAGTGACGTGCCCAAGACACTTGTTTATCAACTGGCCCGGCATATCAATATGACGGATGCGCGTCAGCCAATTCCCCAGCGGACGATCGACAAACCGCCTTCGGCGGAACTGCGGGAGAACCAGACGGACCAGGACACGCTGCCGGCGTATGATCTGCTTGATGCGATCCTCGAACTGCACATCGAACACGATTTGCCAGCGGCGGAGATTGTACTGCGCGGGTTCGACGCGGGGACGGTGCGCAGGGTCCTGCGAATGGTGGAGACCAGCGAGTACAAGCGCAAGCAGGCGGCAATCGGACTGAAGGTGACCAGTCGGGCGTTTGGGTCGGGCCGGAGGATGCCCATCGCGGCGCGGTTTCAATGACCCTTATCGGTCACTCTGTCAACCTATTTGCGCGAAGGTGCGCTCAGTAACGACCAGGTCGGCGTTGGCGGCATCGATCCAGCCGTTCTTGCCGTCGGAGAGTTCGATGCGCCACCACTGGCCGCGGCGCTCGCGAAGGGTGAACTCCACGCCGGGTTGGAGCGGTTGTTCGAATTGGCGCTGATAGGAGGACCCCGGACCCTTGTAGACGGGAACGTCCATCGCGAGGATGACGCCGGGCGGAGCGCTGCGATCCTTCCACATTTCCTGCGTGACCGACGCGGCGGCGATGAGAAAGACCACGCCGCAGCAAATGGCCGTCACACTCAGTGAGCGCTTCGGGACGAAAAGTCGAACTGCCAGCGCCGTCCATAATGCCACGAATGTCAACATGGCGACACCCGCACGCTCACGGGTGGAAGTTTGGTCATGCCAGAAGAACAGCGTTCCGAGAACGCGATCCCGCGCGCCGGGCTTGATGGGCAGGATGGAACGGGAGCGTGCTTCGCGCAGATTGTCGGCCAGCAGTTCGTCGCGCGGAACGAAGCGCGCCGCGCGGCGGTAATGGAGGATGGCGCGGCCAATGTCGCCGGCCTGGAGGAATGCGTTGCCGATGTTGTATTCCAAGCGGCCGTTGGGCACACGGGCGGCGAGGCTTTCCATGCGCTGTGCCGCGGCGCGAAAGAGAGGCCGGGCTACTTCCGGCTGGGAAGCTAGTGCTTGCTGGGCGCGGTCAAAGTCAGCCAAAGCAGCAGTGAGTTCATCGTCGAGGCCTTCGGCTCGGACGTCGGCGAACAACGGCGCGGCGCCGCCAAGCAGCGCGGCGAACAACCAGATTGCGCGAGCGGATCGAATGGTCATGTTTGGCGCTCCAATTCGGTGAGCCACCCGCGTACGCGCTCGGCCGCGCCGTCCATGGTGGCGGCGTCGGCATGGCCGGCGTAGCGCAGGGCATCGGCCTGGTCGAGAAACGTCACCACCTCACGCACCAATTCGTCGCGCACGCCATGGGCAGCGAGCACCGCGCGGACTTCCGCAGGGGTGAGCGCCTGGGAGGCGAGGTTGAAGCGATCGGAAACGAAGTCGGCGACGGTTCGGGCCAGAGCACGCATTTGCTCCGCCGGGTCCGGTACGCGTGACGCAGCTTGCATGGCGGAGAGCGCCGACTTCAGGGCCTTGCGACGGCGCGTGCCGCCCGCGTCGGTGCGGAGGCGTTCGCGTCTGCGGACCATGAGGAACAATGCGAGATAAACAAACGGCGGCGAGGCAAAAGCAATGGCGTGCGCCGCGCCGGGGACGAATGCCTGTTTGACGAGTACGACGTCCGGGTCGATGTAATTCGGGGAAATGCCGCCGGTAAGTACGGTGAGTTCGCTTTCCCGTTCGGGCGGAGTGGGCAGGCTGAACGACAGCGAGGGACCGGAGGCGGCTTTCGGCGCGTCGACGACAATGGGAATCGGCTCGCTGGAAAGTGTCACATATCGTTCACTCGCGGTATCGAAATAAGACCAGGAGATCGCGGGCACGGTCTGCTCACCCGCCTGCCGGGGAAAAATCGCCCGGCGAAAAACCTTCCACTCGCCATCCATGTCGCCCACGAGTTCGTCCTGCGTATAGTCGAAGCGGCTGGCGAGGTCGGAAAGGCGCCGCAGGTCCGGCGGGGCGATTCCGCCAAGCGGCGCACCACGGAACGCGATGGTGAGCGTCACCGGCTGGCCCTCCTCCACGCGGCGCGGCTGGGCGTCGACTTTCATTTCGAAGTGGCCCAGCGCGCCGGAATAATCGTCAGGACGACCTTCGGAAGGCGGCGCTTTTACCGTGACCGCGACGCCTTCCGCACGGGCCGATTCACGCCGCGACTTGGTCA
>CAZKIN010000428.1:0-3008 GCA_964552515.1 uncultured Phycisphaeraceae bacterium | reverse complement strand
GTCGACCACCCCGGCACCAGCATGAGCGGATTCGTATACGGTGGCAGCGACGCGGACTTTACCGCTGCGCACGCCTTCGCCGCACCCAGCGCGCACGCGCGCTCCAACATGGACCGCGTCTTCCGCTCATCGCGCTCCAGGCCGATCCCGTCCAGATGCATGTACGCGACGTACCAGCAGCTTTCTCCATCGCCGCCCCCACACGACGTTTGCAGTATCGAAGCCACCTGGCTCAAGTCAACGCCGGCGACCCCGCTCGACAGCGCCACCCGTGCCATCCCTTTTGCGGCATACAAATTGTCCAACCCGCAAAGTTCAAACAACTCGGCCGCGCGCGCCTTATCCATTGACCGACCCTTGCCATTTTCATAGGCCACGCCGACCAGGAAACAAATCCCCCAATCCGGCTCCTGCACACACTCCCGCTCCAACATATCCAGCGCCCGCACCACATCCTCATCTGACCGGCGCTCTTTCAAAAACAAGAACTGAATCGCCACATTGGCACACCCATTCACATTTCCCAGCTCGCACGCCCGCCCAAAGTATTTCGCGGCCCGGGCGTTGCTCTGCGTGACTTCGCGAACCGAGCCCTCCATGCAGATGAGCCCCAGTTCATTGAACGCCGCACCCGACCCACCACCCTCCGCCTGTGCGCCAGTCGCCATGACGAAACTGTGTCCGGCGAACACCTTTTCGTCCGCGAGCGCCTTTTTCCAGAACGTGATTGAATTACCCGGATGCGACCCGTCCACGTAGCCCGTTAGCCACATCGTCGCGAACAACGCAACCCACACGCCCATGTGAACCAGGTTCAGTTTCTTCGGCGGCAGCGCCCCCTCCCACCAGCGGTTCAATCGCCCGACCATTCCGCTCCGCGCCAACCGATCAATCAGCGGCACACACAAATTCAGGAACGGCACCGGCAGCAGCTTGTCCCAGAACGAAGGCACTTCGTTATAGACCAGCACGCGGAACAACACGAAATAGGCCGTCCCATACAGGGCGCCGAAAATAATCCGCCCCACGTTGCTCTTCGGCGAGGTCGCCGGATCGGTAATCAGCAGGTGCGTACCCAGTAAAATCGGGGCCGCCAGGTTGGTGTTCACGAAGAAGTATGTTCCGGTGATCTGCGTATACGCGATGTTCAGTACGCAAATCGCCGCCACCGCCGCCAGTGTCATCAGCGTGACATGAAACAGCGATTGCACGATGATCCCGCCGATGAAAATCACCACCAGCATGTGCGGGGTATCAAATGTTGAGGCGATCTGCTTGCCCAGCGTCAGCTCATTGGTCATCCCCGTCGCGATCAGCCCCACCGCAAACAAAAACTGCCCGAAAGTCGACGGATTAAAAATGTGCGTCCGCCGCCCCTCGCGCTCCCACGTCACAAACTGCTTGCCCAGCGCCCCCACCGTCACCATGAGAAATTGAAAGACATACCAATCCGGCTTGAACCACAGCAGCAGATTCGTACTGAAAATAATCGGCAGCGGCCCGAACCCCAGCCGCCACTTCCGCCCCCGCGACCACGTCAGCAGCGCCTCCAGCATGTACAGGTAAACCACTTGCGCAAAAATCAGCGGCAACTGCCCATACACATCTTTGGCAAACCAACCCCAATACATCAAAATCGAAAACTGTATGCTTGCCTGCACATAGTGCGATTTGACCGCTACCAACTCGAAGTCAAACGTCCGCCCGCGCCGCCGGACCATAGCCCACAAAATCGCCTGCCAGATGAGCAGCGCGCCCGACAAACCCGCGAATGTCCGCACCAAGTGCCCGTTCGCCCGGACCGTGGGGACCGCGAGAATGGCCGCGAACAGGACCGTCAGAACAAGCGTGACCTTTGGATAGTTGTGCCGATAACTGGTTACCGTGGCCGCTGACGCGCGGGGATCGTCCATCAAGAGTGGTTGCAACGTGACCGGTGTCGGTGTGTCCACAGTATGGTCGCCCTTTGGGCCTATTTTAGCAGGAAAACAGCGGAAAAGAAAGAATGCCGGACCGGGCAATGAATAGGCCAGTCCATCTTTGAACTTAGTTGCGCCCAAGCGGAGTTTCCCGGCTACTGGAGGTCATATCGCTGGTTGATTCTCCGCGTCACACCCTGCGCTGCGGCGGGCGACCGAAAAAAACGCCGCCCGTTTTGCGGGCGGCGTCTTGAGAATTCTCTACGAATCGCGAACTGCATCAATCCGTGTTCACGAGCGTCAGCGGCACGTTGACATACTGACTGCCCACCGACACCGTGCCCAGCTCGATCGCGAACGGGTCCATGATGTTCGTGATCTTCGGAACCAGCGTGAGTGACGGCAGGTCCGTGTCGATCGCGTTACGCAGCGTGCTGCGAATGATATTGGTGAAGGCCGAAACATTGATCGTGCGACCACCGAAAGTTACCGATCCGGTCAGGCTCGCCAGATTGACGCCGGCGATGGAGGCCGACAGACCGTTGCGGTCATCCACGTCGAGGCTCAAAATCAGCTCGACCACCGCGGTGACATTGTTCAGTCGCGGAGCGTTGGCCGGTGTACCCGCGGGATTGCGAAGACTCATGGAAAGCTGGAGCTTTACCTGTTGCGGCTGACCTACGACTGCGAGCGCCCGCGGCGTGCTCGTCGGAGCAACCTGTACGTTGAACGCGGGCGTCGAGATGAGGGCCGGCGGATTCACCAGGTTGATCGGAATTGCCATCGACGGAATGGCGATTGTCTGATGCATCAAACCTTTGCGTGCCAGTTCGAAGCCGAATTTGTCAAACATCGACAGCGGCAAAAAGGCTTGCAAATCACCGCTGGCCGCAATGTTGTTTAGGTTCTGCGCCGTGCGAGCGAGGTAACTGTACGTGAACGGCAGTGCCACGGTCGTGCCGGTGGCGGCGACGGTCATGTTCCAGTCCGTACGCAGGTCGTTCACTCGGGTGGCGAAGGAGTTCATACCGATACCCACGGACAACGGAATCGCATCAATGTTCGGCAGCGTCGCGGAGTTGCCCATCG
>CAZKIN010000427.1:0-3028 GCA_964552515.1 uncultured Phycisphaeraceae bacterium | reverse complement strand
GTGCGATTTCTGATGCAACGACCAAATTAGCGAAAGCGGAATTGGAGCGACTGGCGAAGCCGTGAGCCTGCCCGCCTTTTTGTGACATACAAGAGTCATTATTCTTCGAATAACGCAAGGTACTTGTGGTATGTGTATCGACGTCCCCGCCGCAGCCCCGTCGCTTCGCGCAGAATGCCCAGAGTTTCAAGATCGGTGAGCAGTCTATCCGCCGTGGGTTGAGAAACACCCAGCATTTTCCGGACGATTGACGTGGTCGTAATCGGTTTCTCAATCAGGTGGTCCAATAACTTCAGTCCGATTCCCGCTCGTTGGCCGAGTTTTTCCCGCGTCAGTTCCTGATCTGACCTCTGTAATTCCAGAATCCTGCGCGCCCGCGTCGTCGCTTCCTCGGCCACGACTGCCATGCCCGTGAGGAAGAACAGCAGCCAACCTTCCCAATCACCTTCCATGCGGATCGCCTGCAAACGATCGTAGTATTCGTCGCGATGTTTCTTGAAGTAGTGCGACAGGTACAACATGGGTTTGGTGAGCGCGCCGCGCGCCGTCAACAGGAACGTGATGAGCAGGCGCCCCAACCTTCCATTGCCGTCCAGAAACGGATGGATGGTTTCAAACTGTGCATGTACCAGACCGGTTTCGATAAATAGTGGAGTGTTCTTGCTTTGGTTCAGGTACTTGTCCAAATCGCTCATCGCAAGCTTCATGTCATCAGGCGGAGGCGGGACAAACCGCGCACCGGCTGGACCCGTACCGCCGATCCAGTTCTGTGTGCGCCGGAATTCTCCGGGCGTTCGCGCCGATTCACCGCCGCGCGTGCCTGTCATGAGCACGCGATGGACGTCGCAAAGCAAGCGCGAACTAATGGGCAGGTCGGCTAGTCCGTTCAAGCCGTGGCGTAGCGCTGCGAGATAATTGATGACTTCACCCAGATCGACCGTCCGCTCCGGTTCGCCGGTCGCCGCTTCATATTCGAGCAGTTCCGTCAGCGACGCTTGCGTGCCTTCGATTTGACTGGACAACACCGCTTCCTGCCGAACGTACATGCTGACAAATCGATCCGGGTCAGGAATAAGGAGCGAAGCACTTTCCAGTCTACCCACTTGGCGCTCGGCTTCGGCCAGCCGAGTCATCATGTTCTCGTCGAGATTTAGTGGCGGATCAGGTGGGAGCGGTTTGGGAATAAACGCGCGGTAGCCGTCCATTTTTCTCCAATTGCCCGCCCGCGTCTTCATGGCAGTCCATTTCCTAGTCGGCCCGACAACATAAGCCTTCTTATATTGGCCAATCCACTAAATAAGATCTTTGGCGATATCTTATTTAGCGACCAGTTCAAAACAAGACAATTCTTTCAATAAATCATCCTTCACTTTAACTCGAAACCGCTTTTCTCCGCAAAGGCAAGCCAAACCCGCTCTATCGGACCTACGATTGGAAGTCGTAACCAATGCGGGTTACAACCGGCCTTGGGAGAAAAATATGAAATCGACGCCTTGGATCGTTTCGTTCACCATATTCATTTTCACAATCGCCGCCACCGCCGCCTTCGGCCAATCGCCGGAAACGCCCGCCGCGACCGGACTGGAATTGAAATACTTCGATTTCTTCGTGGTTAAAGGCGGGTGGATTGCGTATCTCATCATCCTGCTTTCCGTCGTTGCGCTCGCCCTGACCATTGAGCACTGTTTCACCATCCGCCGCGCGACCATTGTGCCCGCTCATTCTGTTCAACGCATTCGCGAACTTACGGAAGCGCGGAACTACGTGGAGGTGGTGCGTTTCACCGCCGAGGAACCCAGCATGTTCGGGTATGTCCTCGCGGCCGGCTTGCGCGAAGCGAGCAATGGCCTTGAACACATGGAACGTGCGATGGAGGAAGCCATCGACGAACGATCCGCCAAGCTCTATCGCAAGATCGAGTACCTCAACATCATCGGCGCGGTTTCCCCCATGATGGGACTCTTCGGCACCGTCGTCGGCATGATCCTGCTCTTCTCCGCGATTCACGCATCGAACACGTTTCCCAGCGCCCAAGTGGTCGCCGACCGTGTCGCCATTGCGCTCGTCGCGACCTTCTGGGGACTTGCTGTCGCCATTCCGTCACTCAGCGTCTATGCGGTGTTTCGCAATCGCATTGATGTGCTGACTTCCGAATGCGCCGCGGCCGTCGATCGCATTCTGTCGGAAATCAAGTCCACCGACGACAAGAAGGGCAAACCCGCGCCCGGCGCAACCGTCGCCTCCATCGCCCCGGTGTCGACCGGTGACGGTCAGGAGCTGCGCCGTGCGTTATAGATCCCGCCGACCGGAATCGATCGCCGGCTTCAACTTCACGCCGCTCATCGACGTGATGTTCCTGCTCACCATCTTCTTCATGCTGGTGGCTCGCTTCACCGCCGTCGAGCAGGTCCCGATGGAACTTCCCCGACCGGACGACAGCCAGGCCGGCGAGCGCAAGATTCAGGAACCGATCGTCATCAACTGCCGACTTCCGGAGAGCGCGACAGGCGGTGAAGCCCAGCCGATTTACAGCCTCGGCGCCAATCCACCGGAACCGCTCGAAACGATTGCCCCACGTCTGGCACACCTGAAAGAAGAAACGCCCGACTTGCGCGTACTCATTCGCGCCGATCGGCGCTTGCCTTACGGTGCCGTTCGCGATGCCATGCGCGAAACCGCCCGCTGCGGTATTCGCGAACTCCATGTGGCCGTGCTCACCGAGACAGATGCGGATCGCGCCGCTGCGGGAGGGACTCCGTGAACATCCCAACCGGAACTGTCACCCGCCGGAAGACGCGCCGAAAGGCCGCCCGTCCGTCCGCGACCGCGTTGATGAACCTCGGACGCTTTGCGTCGATGATCGACCTGTCGTTCCTCCTGCTGATTTTCTTCCTGACCACCACGCGCTTCAGCCGCCCGGAAGGATTGCTTAGCGCGCCGATGCCGCGCGATGGCGGCGCATTTGCCGCATCCGTCGCTTTGCCGCTCACGCCCATCGTGGTGCGGATCCGCATGTCGGACGACCCGC
>CAZKIN010000426.1:0-3038 GCA_964552515.1 uncultured Phycisphaeraceae bacterium | reverse complement strand
TGGCCCTCAACATGACTGATCCCATTGCCCGGGCCATCATCTTTGCCGGCATGTTCATCGGCGTCGGTATCGCGGTCGGGCTGATGGCGATCGCCAGGCAGAAGAAATCGTGAAAAGTGCAACGTCGCAGGCCGGTGAATTTCGCAAGGAAGCGGAGTCGGTTATGCAATTCAGACTCGCGCATCAACGCCGCAACTGCGCTATCTGAACTTGCGATCAAGTTCTTCGCTTAGGGCATGGAGTTCATCTGGATTGCTCAGTACGGTGACAAAAGTGAGCCCGACGCCGTCTCGTATCGTTCCTACGACCTCATACTTGTCGCTATTCGGGGTGAAATAGTGGTATCCGCACCGATCTTGAACAAAGCGAGTTTCTTTGTACGGTGGGCCTAGCACTTCGTCCAGTTCGTGCTTGTTCATTCCGCCGCAAAGAGGAAGTTCGATAAATTCCAGAATTGCGGCGGAAATGTTTAGCGGCATTTCATTTAGATCGAGGTGTAAGCATCGCGTTTTTCCCGGTGATGTCTCCAATTGCAGACAATCCGAAAAGCCGTAACACCCTTCACCGACCCAGATTAGTCCGAGGTATTCCCAGTTTTCGAGTTGATCAATCAAATCATCGTTGACAAATCTGTGTAGACGAATTTTCTCGAAGACCCAATGCGGGATCATGAATTTGCTCCCCATGCCATCTTAATGAGCGCGGTGTCGTCCGAATCTCAGAACCCTGAGTTTATCAATGACAAGTTCCGTCACGATCCGGTCCGCTGCAATATCACCAACCGCGGACTGATCTTCCCGACATACGGCGTGCCCCATCCCGCGATCGCCAGCCATGATCGATAGGGTGGAATGTACCGTCCTTCAAACAATGCGACGACGCGATACCCCAGTTCGCCGTTAAGCAGCGCGCGCAGGCATTTTCGTTGCTCCGTGTCAAAATCTTCCACGGTGAATCCGTCCACCACCAGGTACTCCGGCTGCGGTCGGTCAAACCACTCCCGCGCCATCACCACCGGATAAGTTGCATAGCCTGCCTCATGCATGCGCGGCAGATATTGCGGCCGCAGCGTCGGCTCAAGGCCCGGCGCAAATGCTCCCACGCTGGATGGCGGAGTGACTTGCTCTGCAAACCAGGCTTCCGCCGCATAGCGCGAATCGGTCATCAATTCCGCATCCACCGCTGCCGCATAGCCCAATGTCGGCAGCGCCACGAGGGTAAGCAGCATCACCCGCGCCTGGATCGGCCAATCCGCGTTACGCAGCAGCACGCACGCCGCAAAGCCCAGGGGCAGACACATCAGCACCAGCGGCGCAAACAGAAATCTCGAATAGACGAACCCCTGCGACGAAATCACGATCAAGTAGTAAGTGATCCCCGGCAGCATCGCGATCAGTGCCAAGCGGGGGGCACGAAAACTCGCATAAATCAGGCCCGCTCCCAGCGCCGCCAGCATCGGCCAGCCGACCGCCGACGCCGCATAGTGCACCACCGCAATCATCAGCTCCCATTGCGAGCCGTACCTTAGTTGTTGCGCATGCAGCGCTTCCGGCGGCGGATTCAGCCAATAGCCCAGTCGCGTCGCAAACGCCTCCCAGTTGTGCAGCGCTCCATTAATCAGCAGGTAGGGGAGTGCAAAGCACAAAATGCCGACCACCCAATGCGGTTGCAACAGCGCTCCGTGCCAGGCCTGCGCCCCATCCAACTCCCGCCCGCGCCGCCACCGCTCCACGATCAAACAAATTGCCAGTCCCGGATAAACCCCCGCCACGCCATCCTTGGTGGCAATCGCCAGCGATCCAAGAAGCCCCAGCAGCGCCGCATCACGCAGCAGATGCCTATCCAGCAGCCGTACAAAAAAAATCAGGCTGAGCGCAAACCAGAAAATCGACGGCACATCCACGTTGTCCAGGTGGGCAAAATAGGTGAAATCCGCGCCGATCATGAACGCACCGGCCGCCAGTGCTCCCGCCCAGTCATCTTTCAGCAGCCGCCGCCCCGCGACATAAATCGCCAGCCCCGTTCCGATTCCCATCAACACGGAAATCACCCGCGCAATCAGGATCAACGTTCCCACTTTCGGCGCTTGCGGTTCGTGCAGCCGATATTGTCCCGTCGCCGCGTCATAGTCTGCCGCGCCCTGGGAATGCCAATGCCTTAGCACGGGCTCATAGGCCGCACGCAGAATCAAGTAGTGCAGCGGCGGATACCGCCCCTTCCAATCCCCCGGCCACTCCGCCGTCGCCCCCAGCGTTCGGAACCCCGAAATCGAATCCTGACTCCACGACACCACGCCCGGCAATCCCCAGTTGATGCCGGGTAAGTACAGCAGTGCACCTAAAAGAATGAGCCCCGCCGATATGCCCAGGGGAATCGAACGTCGATGCTCCGTGTCGCTCATGGACTGCAACATCTCGCCGGCATGGCTCATTGGTTTGTCAAAGGAGCAGTCTTCCGACATTGTTCCATCACCCGCAAGAAGTTCTCTCCCAGCACCTTGACCATCACCTGCTCCGAATGCCCGCGCCGCAGCAATTCGGCCGTCACATGCGGGAATAAGGAACAATCCTCCAGTCCGACCGGCACGCAGCGGATTCCGTCGAAGTCCGTTCCGATGCCCACGTGCTCCGGTCCGACCACCCGCAGGGCATGTTCAATATGGTCCACGTAAATGGACAGCGGCGTGGGATGTACCGGCGGCGGGCCGTGCGCGGCCGCATCATCGCGCGGCTGCGGAAACGTCGGGTTAATAAACGGCGGATTCAGGTTCATCTGGGCCACCCCGCCCGACATTGCGATCGCGCGCAGCATATCATCGCTCAAATTACGTCGATGCGCAGCCACCGCCCGGCACGACGAGTGGGTGGCCACAATCGGCGCGGTCGACGTCTTCACCACATCCCAGAATGTCTGATCACTGACATGCGACACGTCGACCATCATCCCCAGGCGGTTCATTTCCCCTATGACCTCCTGTCCAAACGCGCTCAATCCGCCGTGCCGGGGGGGCAGGTCCTGATGAATGCCCGCTGAATCGG
>CAZKIN010000425.1:1859-3039 GCA_964552515.1 uncultured Phycisphaeraceae bacterium | reverse complement strand
CGAAAACGAGGGGGCATGCAAATCATTCGGCGACGAAGAAGCGGGAGTCGGTGCCACCATCGCCGACTTTGAGGCGGACTTTTTTTCCGCAGCGCGGACACTGGCCGGTGTAGGCGGTGGCTTCGGGGTTGCGGTAGATGCGGGTGTAGACGCCGCAGCAGTCGAAGCGGATGCCGACCCAGGGACGGCGCTGGTCCTCTTTGGGATCGGAGGGTGCGTCGGTGTTTTCATCCAGGCCTTGGATGTCGAGGCGGTAGGCGGGGGTGTCTTCCATGGTGGTGCTCGGTTGCAAAGAACTCAGATCAGGCCATTTTTTCATCCACATAGCGTTTGATGGACTCGCAGGCGGATTTTGCGTGGCGGCAGGTTTCGGCCACGTCGTGTAAGGCGCGGGTGCGTGCGGCGGCGTCCAACAATTGCGGGGTGTTGATTTTTACGTTGTAGGCGGCGGCGTCGGCGGCGGCCAGGGCGGTTACGGCGGCGACTCCGAGATCGCTAACGAGGTAGCGATTGGTATCGGCCTTTACTTCGTCGAGCGTGTGGAGGGCATCGGCGGCGAGAGCGGCCATCTGGAGCGGGACGGCGATGGCGGCGAGCACGGCCTGCTGCGCGGCGTTCTGCAAAGCCGGGTCCTTCTTCGCCGCTTTGGTTGCTGACACCATGCGGTCATAAGCAGCGGCGTCCGCGGAGATCAGGGCGCGGAGGAGTTCGTCGGCGTGACGCAGGCGGTCCGCGGCGGCGACGAGCGAGGGCGCGGCGGGCTCGCGAATGGAGTAGGCGAGGACCATGCGTCCCATCGCGGCGGCGAGGGCTCCGATGGCCGCGGCGACGGCTCCGCCTCCGGGTGAGGGGGATTTCGCGGCGAGCGCGTCGAGGAATTCTTCCAGAGGCTTGCGGGAAAGGTCGTCCATAGGTGATTCAGTTCCTTACGGTTAAGCAGGACACGGATTTTGCGGCATCATACCAAGTTGCGTGCGGCGATCACGCTCCGCAACGCAGGGGGGCAATTATCTATCGGAAACGCCGATTTTGAATAATATCACAGGCGTGGGGTGGTCATGCGCGTGAAAGGATTTGCCTGAAACTCATGAAATCTTGGCGTTATGGTCATTTCCGTTCCGGGGTGTGTCGGGGATAATGGGGTGTGACGAGTCCGGGGGTTTGGCGGGCAGGAAGGGTT
>CAZKIN010000425.1:0-1759 GCA_964552515.1 uncultured Phycisphaeraceae bacterium | reverse complement strand
AGCGGTCCGCTGGTGGTGGTGGCGAATCATCCGTTCGGCGGACTGGACGGCGTGGCGCTGATCGCGCTGATCCGCAAGGTGCGGCCGGACATCAAGGTGCTGGCGAATTTTCTGCTGAGTTGCATTCCGGATCTGCGCGAGTCGTTTTTCTTTGTGAATCCGTTCGGGTCGGCGACGCCGGCGGCGCGGGACATCGGGGCGCTGCGCGGGGCGGTGGAGTGGGTGCGCGGCGGGGGCGTGCTGGGAGTTTTTCCGGCCGGCGAGGTGGCGCATCGGACATGGCGGAATCGGTGCATTACGGATCCGACATGGAATCCGGCGGCGGCGCGGATCATCCAACGGACGAAGGCGGCGGTGCTCCCGGTGTTTTTCTCGGGAAGCAACAGCAGGATTTTTCAATATGCGGGAATGGTGCATCCGAGATTGCGAACGGCGCTACTGCCGCGGGAACTGCTTAATAAGCGTCACCAACCGATCCACGTGCGCGTGGGTACGGCGATTTCGCAGCGCAAGATCAGTCGATTTGCAGAGGCCGAGGGGCTGACGGATTATTTGCGGCTGCGCACGTTCATCTTGCGCGGTGGCCGGGAGGAAGTCATACCGGCAGGGCGCGAGGGGCAGGCGACTGCGGCGAAGGCGGAAGCGCCGATCGTTTCCGCTACGCCGGTTGCGGACTTGCGGACGGAACTGGCGGCGCTGCCGGGTGACGCGTTAATGGCACAAATCGGTCCGCTGGGGGTTTATTGCGCCCAGGCGGATCAGGTTCCCGCGATGCTGCGGGAGATCGGTCGATTGCGCGAGGTGACGTTCCGCGCGGTGGGCGAGGGGACGGGCAGGGAGATTGATCTGGACCGGTTTGACCAGCATTACCGTCACCTGTTCATCTGGAACCGCGAGCTGGAACATCTGGTCGGGGCGTATCGACTGGGTACGACGGATGACATATTGAAGTCACATGGCGTGGGGGGATTGTACACCAATACGCTGTTTGACTTCGACGAAGGGCTGGTGTCACGGATCAGTCCCGCGCTGGAGATGGGGCGGAGCTTTGTGACGGCGGAATACCAGAAGAGCCACCTGCCGCTGATGCTGCTGTGGAAGGGGATCGGGCGTTTTGTGTGCCAGAATCCGCGATACCGCATGATTTTCGGCGCGGTGAGCATCGCCGATGATTTTCAGAGCATGACCAAGCAGCTGCTGATGACGTTCCTCGATGCGAATCAATATCGCTCGGAACTGGCGGCGCTGGTGTATCCCAAGCATCCGCCACGGCGGCGGGCGTTCGGAGATTTTCCGGACAGCCTGGTGTCCTCAGTGGTGCGCGATCCGGACGAGGTGGATGAGCTGGTGGCGGAGATCGAGGAAAACCATCGCTCGATGCCGGTGCTGCTGCGGCAATATCTGAAACTTAACGCGCGGCTGCTGGGTTTCAATATCGATCCGGATTTCGGGGACGTGCTGGATGGACTGGTGCTGATTGACCTCCTGCAGGTGGATCGGCCGGTGCTGGATCGATATTTGGGTAGGGATGAGGCAGAGGCGTTTCGCAGGTATCATCAGGCGTGAGCGTTGCAACGGAAAGCAGTCGTCGCGGCCCGCTTTTACTGACAAATAATTGGCACTTTGGTTAGTCGCTAAGCGCCCGGGATCGTGGCGCATTGTAGAACATGCGCATGGCGCGGCGCACCTGGGCGATGGAACTGATCTGCTTACCGCGGCGGCGGTTCTGGTCGCCGATGGCGAAGACCAGCGACCACTG
>CAZKIN010000424.1:0-3044 GCA_964552515.1 uncultured Phycisphaeraceae bacterium | reverse complement strand
TGACTCCGCGTGAAGGCAACGACGGGCAGATTGAAGTGGTGTTCGAAGTGCCGACTGACTTGGAGCCATTGTATCTTACTTTCAAGCGAGGGGCACGCATTCCGGTGGATTTCTCCGCCAAGAGCGCGCCAGCCGAGGAGAAACCGGCTGGATCAACCGACGGTCAACCGGTGCCCGCGGAAGAGGCCGCCAAACCGGAAGGTGACAGCAGACCGACACGCTCGACAGGCGGCGAAGAAGCATCCTCCGGGCGCACGCGACGCGGCGGTACCGGTGAAGCGGATGCGGCCGCGGGTCGCGGCGGAGCGCGCGGCGTCGGAACCAACGCGGGCCAGTCCTTCTTCGGCGAAAATTTACCCCTGGAATTAAAGGCTTTTCAAGGCGAAAACCTCGAGACCGGGCGCGGCGGACGCATCGTCTCCGGCAAGCTCATTGCCTGGCTTCCCGATCAGGAAGCGGGAACACAACCGCCGCTCAAGAGCTTCGATGTTCCGTCGGACAAGCGATTGCTGCATTTGAGTGTCACCAAGTTGCACGCGCGCAGCGGACTCGGCAAGGCGCTGAGCCGCGCGGCGGCCGTCGCGCAGAACTACACGGTGAAGGACGACAAGGGCAATCCTTATACACTAGTGGGCAAGTACGTCATCGCGACGATTGATGACAAGCAAGTGCTGGAAATACAGTACATTCCAGAGGCGGTGGGCTCGATCGGCGGGCTAGGTCCGTTCAGCCGTGTGCAGAATGCGCACCTGGAAAAAGACCACGAACTCGTGCTTTTGTTCCTGGTGCCGCCGGGTGCCAACATCGTGGCATTCAGCTCCGGCAGCGAGGCCACCAAGTCCGAAGATTTGAGCGAGGACAACCTCGTCGCGCCGCAGTAAGACCCGCTATTGCGGACCTATCGAGATGCCAGTTACGCGCTCCACCCAGGGGCGGATGCGCTGAGCAATCTGCGGTTCGGTCCCCTGCGCAAATCGCAATATTTGTCGGGAAATCGGCACTTTTTCCGAGGGGTGGGTGATGCGCGGAAGCATGGTCGAGCGCTGCAATTCATCGGGCAGGAACGCCTCGAAGGACTCTTCATCGCCGCTCAGCTCGAAGGGATATTTGATGGCCAATTCGCCGGTCGGGTAATCGCGGGAACCGAACGGCCCGAGCCGCAATGCCAAGGAATTGGCACGCAAAGTGATGCCCAATTCCCCCACCCACAGCGCCACCAAAAGATGCCTGAAACCATGCCAAACGCACCCTGCGGCCCCCACCGCAATCGGCAGCGCTACGACCGCGAGACTTGCCTCCACGAGCCGCGACTGCACCCCGGTTCGCGCAAAGTCCAGCTTGGAAAAAATCGCCGTAGCGGCAATTCCGAAGATCAGCCCCCCCGCGAACCAGACCAACCCGCGCAGGAGCGCGCGTCCGCGATCAAATCGCAAGGCGATTTCAACGTACTGATTCTCGGTCCCCTTTTCGCTCTCACTCATGAGCGCCAGTCCTGACTATTAATTGACACTGAGTTCCGCATTCCGGACACAAACCGGATGGATTACCACGAAGATCGTATGCGCATTTTTCGCAAAGTCCTCTTGCTTGACGGCGCATCCCCCGCAGCGGACCAATCGCCAGCCAAATAGCCGGATACATCAGAAAGAGTATGGGAAGGAACCAAATCGGACATGCCGCTTGGATCCAAAGGGCTGGATACGTTTCACCAAAGTGATTGTGGCTTCCCGCCCCTTTGAATATTCTTAAGTCAAACCATTTGTCGAAGTACTTTGGTCCACCACGCAGGTTGTTGTTTGGCGGGCCGTCGAGCTCAACGTACGCCGACAACTGGGCATGGCCGTAGTCGACGCGAAACGAAACGCTGAGGTCCGTCGAAGTCAGGTGGGTTGCGAATTGGGCATTGTAACCGAAAAGCCAATAAGACAGACTGAAAAGGCCAAACAGAACGAGAATTGAAACGAGGAAGTAATTGAATGTGCGTCCCAACACTTGGAACTTACTTCGTCCGACTTGCTTCGGATTCTCATTGTCGCTGCCATGAATCGCGGATGAAGTCGCCATTCAATCAGCCATCCTTCAACCACGCGCAGTTCCGAGATTGGTGGAAGAAGATTCCGTCTGCCGCTTCCGCAATTGTCCGCACGCCGCGTCGATGTCCAGTCCCCGGCTGCGGCGGAGGTGGACGTTCACGCCGGCGTCGCGGAGTACATTCAGAAAGTGATGGGCATTGCGGTCGGTAGGCCGCGCATAGGGCAGCCCCCCCACCGGGTTATATTGAATCAGATTCACGTTGCTGCGCATGCGACGTGCAACAGTCACCAGCTCCCTCGCCTGCATTTCGCCGTCGTTGAATCCGCCCAGCAGAATGTATTCGAGCGTGACCTCGCGCCCGGTGCGTTCAAAATAATATTTGCAGGCGTCGACCAATGCATCGATGCTTACGCGCTCGGCCCACGGGATGATGCGCTTCCGCAGTTCATCGTTGGGCGCATGCAGCGACAACGCCAACGTGATCTGCATCTTCTCGTCGGCCAGGCGCTTCATCTGCGATGGCAAGCCCACCGTGCTCACCGTAATCTTCCGCGCGCCGATGCCCACGCCCCACGGAGCGTTAATGATCCGCAGGGCCTGCACGGTGGCCGCATAGTTGGCCAGCGGTTCGCCGAGTCCCATGAACACAATGTTGCTCAGTCGCTGTTCGCCACAGACGCCGCGCACGCGCATCGTCTGCTCGACAATTTGCGCCGCAGTCAGCTGACGCTGCAGTCCGCCGATGCCGCTCGCACAGAATACGCACCCCACTGGACAACCCACCTGGGTGGAGATGCACGCGGTGCGGCGATCGGGCTCGGGGATCATCACGCATTCGCTGGTCGCGCCATCCGCCCAGCGCAGCAGCAGCTTGACCGTTCCGTCCAGCGAATCCTGTCGCGTGGCAATCTCCGATTGAAAGATCGGAAGCTCTTTGGACAGCCGCTCGCGGAGGGACTTGGACAGGTTGGACATCTGCTCGTAGGCCGTCGCCCCGCGCTCGTAGACCC
>CAZKIN010000423.1:0-3047 GCA_964552515.1 uncultured Phycisphaeraceae bacterium | reverse complement strand
TGGGTATTACGGTCGCACCGGAGCCCGTGCTTGCGGCTGATGCGCCCCATGACATCACGAAAAACCGCTACATTTCCATCAAATCCAATTCAGCCAATTCGGCGCCATCGGCGATCGAAGTACGCATGACCTCCGGCCCGGGAACACCTGGACTGGTTGGCTGGCTGGACGTCCCGAATGCCAACAAAGTGTCACGCATCGTGGAAACCGCGGTCGTCAGGCAGTGGACCGAGACTGTCATCCATGTGGCAGGCTGCTCGATTGTCCCGGCCGCCAACTATGAATTCCGCACCACGTTTGATCAACTCCTGTTTTCGCCGCCGTTTGCCGCTGCGACTGCGGCGCAACCCTCCGGAAAGGTTTACGGCGATTCCGTGGGTGACCTCGTTGGTCTTTCCTGGAACCCACCCGACGGCTTCGCCAACGTCAATGACATACTTGCGTCAGTACAATATTTTAACGGCGCTGCGAGCAAACCACATTTCACCGTGGTGGATTTGCACGACCAGGAGCCGAACGAACATATTAACGTAACTGACATCCTTCTTTCGGTGCTCGCCGTCGGTGGAAGCAGCTACCCGTACGCCGTGCCGGGCGGATGTCCCTGATCTCAAAGACTTGCAAGGCGCTGTTGGATCATGCCCACAGTCAGCTTCACCGCGAACCTGCAGCGGCATGTAGCGTGTCCGTCCGTGCGCGTTGACGGTCGCACCGTGCGCGACGTACTGGACCGCGTCTTCGCCGCCAATGAGCGCGCCCGAAGTTATGTACTCGATGACCAGGGGGCGCTGCGCAAGCACATGATCGTCTTTATCGATGGCAAGGCGGTGGCCGATCGCACCCGGTTGAGTGATCCTGTCCCTGATTCCGCGGAAGTCTATGTAATGCAGGCGCTCTCCGGCGGTTGACCTCCGCCATGAGATGGCCATATCCTTTCGGCCTGTAATTGATTTCGACATCGGGGGCAAAGCCATGCAACGTCTGTTCGTCGCTACCCGCAAGGGTCTGTTCATCCTGGATCGCGGCAAATCCGGCACCACACCGTGGGTCATCACCGGTGCCCATTTTCTGGGTGATTCGGTATCGATGTGCCTGTATGACCGGCGCGACAACCATGCCTATGCCGCGATCGGCCACGGACATTTCGGCGTAAAAATGCACCGTTCGGCCGATGGCGGAAAAACATGGACCGAATGCAAAGCCCCCGCATATCCGCCGCTTTCAGAAGGGCAGGAGCCGGACAAGTGTCCCATGCGTGGCATCAATATTCCACGTAATCTCGAACTGGTCTGGTCGCTGGAAACCGGCGGCCCGAAGGAAGACGGACTGCTCTGGTGCGGCACCGTTCCCGGCGGCCTGTTCCGCTCGCCTGACCGCGGAGATTCCTGGGAGTTGATCGAATCACTGTGGAGCGTGCCGGAGCGGAAGCAATGGTTCGGCGGCGGCCTGGAATATCCCGGCATTGATTCGATCTGCGTGGATCCGCGCGATGCCAGTCGCGTGGCAGTGGCGATCTCGTGCGGTGGCGTGTGGGTCACGCGGGACGGCGGAAACTCCTGGAAGTGCCAGGCCGATGGCATGCGCGCCGAATATATGCCGCCGGATCAACAGGGCGCTCCACACATCCAGGACCCGCACCGCATGGTGCAGTGTAGCGGCGAGCCGGACAAGCTGTGGGTGCAGCATCACAATGGAATATTCAAGACGACCGACGGTGCCAAGTCATGGCACGAAGTGAAAGCGGCCCGGCCTTCGGGCTTCGGTTTCGCGGTCGCGGTGCATCCGACCAATGGTGACCGCGCGTGGTTTGTGCCTGCAATTAAAGATGAAAAACGCATTCCCGTCGAGGGAAAAGTGGTGGTTTCGCGCACGAATGACGGCGGAAAATCGTTTGAGATTCTCAGCCAAGGACTGCCGCAATCGCATGCGTACGACATTACTTTTCGACATTGCCTCGATATTGACGCCAAAGGTGAGTCACTGGCATTTGGAAGCACGACGGGAAGCCTGTGGAGCAGCGACGACGGCGGCGATAGCTGGCAAACCATCTCAACCAACTTGCCGCCGGTGTATTGCGTGCGGTTTTCCTAGGCGAAATACAGCATTTTTCGAAGGATGGCTCCTCCCACGCCAACATGGCACCGCCCGAAGTGGGCGATGCAACCGGGAGGGCGACGCGCACCAATCAGTGCCAGATGATGGCACAACGACGTCCGGAACCGCTTTTTCCCACCACCCCGGGCGCCGCCACCCGCTAGTTGCCCGCCAGCCAAACGCACCCTGGCGCTGAATCGCGAGCCACCAGGATCTCACAGCCCCAAAGAGCCATAGCATCGCACATATTATCGGACGTCCACAAGGTCTCGCAGCAATCGGATCGCTGCGAGTGTCATAAGTGTGACACCCGCACGTTTCCCGCGGGTCAGCGATGCTGATCGAAGAGGATCGGATTGCCGTCCGGGTCCTTCAGGAGGAAGAACGCCGGACCGGTGGTCGACTCGTCGGCCTGCGTCTCCAGTTTCAACTCTTCCTTCTTGAGGCGGCGCTGGATTTCGCGCACGTCGGTGAACTCCTTGGGGTGTTCACCGCGACTGGCCCAACCGGGATTGAAAGTCATCGTGTTGCGCTCGAGGACGCCCTGGAAGAGTCCGATGGTGGTGGTGCCGCTCTGCATGATCAGCCAGTTCTTGGACTGTTCACCCATGATCTTGACGAAGCCGAGCTTCTCATAAAAGGCGCGGGAGGCCGCAATGTCCTTGACGTTTAAGCTTACGGAAAATGCGCCGAGTTCCATGGCGGGCTTCCTTTCGGGTTCGGTTTGCGAGCTGACCGTGCTCTGCATAGCATAGCCGGCGAAGAGAAAAACCAAGGCGATTATGATCATTTTTTTCATCATGCGTTCCATCATAAGGGGCGGGTGCGGCCCGCGTTTGACAAATCTTGCGAATTGATCCGGACATTCCGCGTGACACCGCGCTCCACTATGTGGAGCGGATCAACCGCGCGATCGATTACATTGTACAACACCTCGAAGAGCCGCTCCAACT
>CAZKIN010000422.1:0-3086 GCA_964552515.1 uncultured Phycisphaeraceae bacterium | reverse complement strand
ACTTCACGCAGGCGCGGGGCGTCGCGATCGGTGAGCGCGACATGTGCCCCCGCATCAAGGCAGGTTTCGGCAATGGCCACGCCGATCGCCCCCGCCCCACCGCTGACAACCACCACTTGGCCGGAAAGGGGCAGGATTGATTTCTTTGCCAGCTTGCGCTGCTGCAAATCGCGGTACTCCATGGCGAACAGGTGGTGCGCCGACAGCGACTGATATTCCCCGATCTGCGATGCCAGCATTTTGGCACGGACGGTATGCTGGGCGATGTCCGCGGCGATCTGCCCGTCCTTTTTCGTAGGTCCCCAGCAGAGGAGTCCCAACCCGGGAACGACCACGACGCGCGGAGCGGCGTCCAGACCAGTGGGATCGCCACCACAACTGGCTACGTAGGCGGAATACTTCTGCTTGAATCGATCGATGGCGGCGCGGCATGCGTTGCGAATGTCTACATCTGATTCCGTGAAGTCTATGTTCAGGTATAGGTACCAAGGCTTGGTGCGGATGATGTGGTCGCTTACCAGCGGCCCGGTCTCGCAGAGTGCCAAAGCGTTGGCACGATTGGCGAAATCAAGGTCTTCGGCCGACGCCCGCCATTCCAGTATCATGCGACGATGGGGTTGATCTTCGTTTCCCGTGGGACAGGTCAACAGGCCGCGGAGTATGGGAGCGATCCGCATCATCGCAGGGGCCATTTGCTCTGACTCGGCTGGCTCTCCGCCGGGCTGATGGGGCACCCGGCGCTGGGCGGCAAAGCGTTCGCAGGCATCGACGAGCGCTATATGACGTTCATAAGACACTCTTGCGGTGGCGCCAAATGTCACCAAGCCATGTGCCAGAAGAATGACACCTTCAATGTCGGGTGATCGCTCCACCGCTTCCGCGACCGCCGTGGCGAGTTCAAACCCGGGATGGACATAGGGCACGATGGCCACGCGCGGGCCGAGCGCCGCACGAATCAGTGCCGCGCCGTCCGGTTGGTTGGTGAGCACGAGGACGGCATCGGCATGGGAGTGATCAACGAAGCGATGTGGCAGAAATGCATGCAGGAGCGTTTCGATGGACGGAGTGGGAGCGCTCGCATCACACAGGCGGGTGCGGATCTCGTTGACCATCTGCAGATCGTCAAGCGCGGCAAGCGCCCGCAACCGGCGCAGGTATTCCAGATCGATCGCCGGCATTCCTTCCGGCTCGAGGTTAAGCAGGTCGAACCCGGATGCCTTTACATGAATGACTTTCTGTTCATCGCCCAGCAGCGACTGCCGGGCACCCTTTACAGACACATTGCCGCCACCGTGCAGCACCAAATCGGCATCAGCACCCAGCAATCGCGCGGTGTACATGCGCAGGGCGAAGGCCTCGCCGAACTGGCCGCCCCACCGCACAACGGCTTCTCGTGCGTCCGCATCGTTCCATCGACTCTGCATGCGCGGAATGTACCCGTGGCTTCATTACAAGTCCAAGCGACTGAACTTTCGACACCGACCTCTCCGCACTCGCGGAGCATGGAATGAACTGACTCACCATCGAGTGTCCGAGGGGGTTGAGTTTATTGGCCCGCCTTGCTTTTTGATGGCCCGATTTTCCGTTACCATGAATTCCGTGGTCAACAGCACTGACGGCGACTTTTTCGCGGGATGAGAACAGAGGAGCGAGCAACATGGCCGAAACGCGGATTGAAAAGGACAGCATGGGAGCGATGACCGTTCCCGCGAATGCATATTGGGGGGCGCAGACCCAGCGCGCGGTGGAGAATTTCCCGATCAGCGGCTATCGGTTCGGACGGAGGTTTGTGCGCGCCATGGGCCTCATCAAGCAGGCCGCTGCCAAAGTAAATCGAGATCTGAACAAGCTGGATCGCGAGCGGGCGAACCTGATCATCACGGCCGCACAGGAAGTGGTGGACGGCAAGCTCGACAACCACTTCGTGCTGGACATTTATCAAACCGGCTCCGGCACCAGCACGAACATGAACGCCAACGAGGTAATCAGCAATCGCGCCATAGAACTCTCGGGCGGAATAATTGGCAGCAAGGAGCCGGTGCATCCGAACGACCACGTGAACATGGGGCAGTCGTCCAACGATGTCATACCGACGGCGATTCATGTCTCAACTGCCGAAGCACAGCAAAATGATCTGCGTCCGGCCTTGGAGGCCCTGGCCGCAGCGCTGGGTGACAAGGCAAAGGCATTCGATGCGATCGTCAAGATTGGGCGCACGCACTTGCAGGATGCCACGCCGGTTCGCCTCGGACAGGAATTCGCGGGTTATGCGCGACAGGCGGAACTGGCGAATCTGCGGGTCATTAAGTCGGTGCGGGCGCTGCGTGAACTGCCCATCGGCGGAACGGCGGTGGGCACGGGCATAAATACGCATCCGCAATTCGGCGAGCGGATGTGCGCAGCGCTCAGCGAAGTGACCGGGATTGAATTCGTCGAAGCGGGCGACCATTTCGAGGGGCAGTCAGCGAAAGATGCGGCATGTGAAGTGAGCGGACAATTGCGGACCGTGGCTGTCGGATTAATGAAGATCGCCAACGACGTTCGGCTGCTAGGGAGCGGTCCGCGCTGCGGCATCGGGGAAATTCATCTGCCGGAAACGCAACCGGGCAGCAGCATCATGCCGGGCAAGGTGAATCCGGTAATGTGCGAAATGCTCATGCAAGTCTGTGGGCAGGTGGTGGGCAACGATCTTGCGGTGACGATGGGCTGTCGCGAGAGTTTCTATGAACTTAATGTCGGCATGCCGCTGATTGCCCACAACCTTTTGGAGTCGGTTCGACTGCTGGCCAGCGCGGTGCGCGTGTTCACGGAGCGGTGCGTGAAGGGCATCGAAGTGAACAAGGAGCGGTGCGCGGAACTGATTGAAGGTTCACTGGCCATGTGTACGAGCCTCGCGCCGATCATTGGCTACGACCCGGCGGCGGCGGTGGCGAAGGAAGCCTACAAGAATGGCAAGACGGTGCGACAGGTGGCCCTGGAGCAGATCAAGTCCGGCAAGATCAAAATGACCGAGGCGGAACTGAACGAAGCGCTGGAGCCGCACGGGATGACCATGCCGAGTGATAAGGTGTTGCCGGTATCGGCGT
>CAZKIN010000421.1:0-3097 GCA_964552515.1 uncultured Phycisphaeraceae bacterium | reverse complement strand
AGGTGATGACTGTCGCATGACTCTCCGATACCCGCGATGCGCCCGAGGATAACCGCACCGCGCCGCCGGGCCGCACTCTCGCGCTCCAGCACGACCACGCCATACCCTTCGGCCACTTTCATGCCGTCGCGCTGACTGGAAAACGGGCGGATGTGTCCGCTGGTCACCAGCCGCATGCAGTTGAACCCGGCGTAGGAATATTCGCTAATCGCGTCGTAGCCGCCCGCCAGCACGCAATCGAGTTCGCCGGACCGCAGCAGGGTGCAGGCGAGACTGATGGCGGCCAGACCGGACGAGCAGGCGGAGCAGGTGGTCAGCTTCGGTCCGGTGAACCGCGCTGCGTGGTCGGCGAGCGCAGTTTGCAGGACCGCACCGGCCAGGAAACCATCCAAGTGCGCAA
Source organism: uncultured Phycisphaeraceae bacterium (assembly GCA_964552515.1). GTDB lineage: Bacteria > Planctomycetota > Phycisphaerae > UBA1845 > UBA1845 > JACQXM01. The sequence continues at coordinate 2,697 of CAZKIN010000421.1, read as the reverse complement.
AGTCGCCGGTCCGCAGGAATTTTCCGCCGCAGCGCATGCCGTGCAGCGTAGTGCCTAGGATCACCCCGCAGCGCGCGGGCGAATATCCAGTATCCAAATCGATCCGGGCTTCGGCGATGGCCGCGCAGATGACGTGCCGAAGATAGACGACTTCGCGATGCGCATCCGCATCCCCAGCACCCGGCAGCGGCGGAACTTCCCCCCCGCCTTTGTTGGGTTCCAACTGGGATTCCACCGCGCGCAGCGGCGCAATGCCATCGCGGCCCGCGCGAATCGCGCTCCACACCTCCGCGCGGTTCAGGCCCAGACTGGTGGCCAACCCCGCGCCGGTGAGGACGATGGGCTCGCCGCTTGCGTTCAGATGGTTGGCGTCACTGGGCATCAATCCCCTTCCACATTCGGGTGGATTGTTGATTGGGGAATGCGGATTGTCGAATGGGGATGCGCGCGGGTGATTCAAGGGGCGGCGTTGGAGACCGCGGCCGGGTTGGTCGGAGCATTCGACAGACCCAGGTCCGAAATGGTGACCAGCGGCAGATACGGAATCCCCCGTGTCTTGCAGCCTTCCGCCGCGCCGCTTTCGCGATCGACGATGCAACTGACCGCCACCACCTTGCAACCGGCCGCTTCGATGGCGTCGATGGCTTGAAACGTCGCCCCGCCGGTGGTGATGACATCGTCGACCACGCCGACGCGGCCACCGGGACCGGGATAGCGCCCTTCGATCAACTTCTGGGTGCCGTGTTCCTTCAACTTCTTGCGGACGGTGAACTGCGGGACCGGCTTGTCCCACGCGAGCGTCTGCAAACTGACCGCGGTGGCCACATAGATCGAGCCGATCTCCAGGCCACCCACCGCTTCAATCTGGTACGGCTTGAACACGGCCGCCATGGCCCGCGCGACGAGGTTAATGCCGACGGGGTCGCAGAGGATCATCTTGCCGTCGATGTAGTAAGTGGAGGTGCCGCCGCTGGACAGCTTGAACTGCCCGCGTTTGAGTGCGTTTTTCTCGATGAAGGCGATCAGTTCCCTGCGCGATTCGTCCACGGTTTTCTCCTTGATGGTTAGGGTATCCGTGGAGGGGGGCGAGTCAAGCGGGGACGAAGAAGCCACGGAGCGACGGAGCCACGTAGCCACGAAGGGAAGAAAAGACTGCACCACAGAGACGGGACGAAATTACGAATTACAAATTACCAATTACAAAAATTGGGGAGAAAAAGCCAGGAAAGGAATGCACCACAGAGTCACTGAGAGCGCAGAGAAGAAATGGCGAATTCAGAAGAGCGAATAGCGAATCTTGGAAGCAAAAAGCAAAGGCGTACTCAATCCGGTGCAAGAATAGGCGATTCGGGGGTATAGTGCAGCGCATGTCGAGCGACACACGTCAGGCAGTTGCGCCCCGGGTGCGGTGGATATGGGTGCCGCAGCAGAATCCGCACTGGGTGATGGCGTGGATGCTCATTCCACTTTGTGCGCTACCCCTTCTATTCATGGGAACGTCGTTCGTACTGGGTCGGGTCATGGACCACGTGCCGCCGGGGACGATCTGGCGAACCGCCACGTTAATTGTCGTACTCGCTTTGTGGCTGACGCCCATCGTTCTGCTGGTGGTGGGGTTTTCCAGATATGAACGGTGGGCGCACCTGAGGGTGCATGGCCGTCAGGAGCGGTGGGCACGCCTGGGACGGCTCGTGCATGTCCCGCTGATCGAGAAGGTCCTGCCGCACCGGGTATGCGAGCATCGGCTGCTGCGGACCATGAATTTCAATACCGATTTTCTGCTGGCGGTGCCGGACTGGCCGGTGGGGACGACGATCGTGATCAATGGTCCGCGGCGCGGGCACGCGAACCGTCCGCGACCGATTGCCGTTGCCTTCGAGCCGCAGGAACTCGGCGGGTCGATGGACGCGCTGCGGTCGGCGATGACCGAGGGGCCGCAGCACGGCGAAGCGGGAATGACTGCGGAGGAGGCGGCGAGCCTTCGATCGTTTGGCGAACCGAGTCGGTGGGATTCGGCGCGAGCGCTAGTGGCAGTGTTGCTGGTGCCGCTCGTATTTGGTGCATTCATTATCCGCGACCTGTATGCGGGGCGGCGCGATCTGGGCATGATTTTCGTTGCTGCCCTGCTGGTCGCCATGGCATTGTGGCCACGGCTGAAGGGGAGGAACTGGTGGGTGGTGCCGGGCGGGCTGGTCTTTCGCGAGCACCGGCCGTGGAGTCGCAAGACGAGTGTCGGGATGGTGACAGCGGAAAATGGGACGCTGGTGATCAATCCGGGCGCGGGGTCGGGAGTGGTCGCCTGTGGCGAGCGGGCCATGGTGCTGAACTTCAGTCCGCGCGCGGGGCTTTGTTTGCTGGCGGCGTGGATCAGTACGGCCCCGCGACCCACGAAGGAGGAAATCCTCGCGTTCTTCGGGCCGGATGCGGTATGGGAAGGCACGTAGGCACGAAGGCACGGAGCCACGAAGGGAAGGAAAGAATTCACCACAGAGACACTGAGGGCACAGAGAAGAAATGATGAATTCAGAATAGAGGATGGCAAATAGCGAGCCACGAATAACCGAATTGGCAGGCTAGACCGTATCCCTCAATCGCCTTCAGGTGCAAAAGTGGTTGATTCGGGGGTATAGTGCGGCGCATGGCGAGCGACACACGTCAGGCAGTTGCGCCCAGGGTGCGGTGGATTTGGGTGCCTGA
>CAZKIN010000420.1:0-3099 GCA_964552515.1 uncultured Phycisphaeraceae bacterium | reverse complement strand
AGTGTCCTATTCGCATTTCCTACATAGAATCCGTAGCATATTGATGTCTTCGTTGTAAGAAGCCCATGGCTCCCGTCATCTAACGGAGGTAGACATGAAAACGTCTCAAGACTCCATGTGTCGATTCCTAGGATTCATGGCGGCCATTGGCATTGTCTCGGCGGGCTGTCTCTGGCTTGCCGGATGCAGCGCAGTACCGGCGGGAAACGGGAACGACAACGGAGACGTTGCGACCGGTGAACCCATTACCGCCGACAATGTCACGGCGTTTGCAGAGACACTCCATCGGACGGTAGCTGCGGCGATTGCTGGCGCGCTGGCCGACGCCGCAGTCTTCGATTCGAAGCGCGGCACCGCAACTGCAAAGCCGGGCATAAACCATTCGTCACATGCTGATATTGAAATCCTCGGCGTGCGCGGGCGTGTTCTTGCGGGCGGCTTAAGTTTTGGGGCATTCTGGCCGCCGCGTTACGAACTCTCCCTGAGCTTTGAAGATTACGAGACTGCGGAAGGGCTAGCGCTGAACGGGGTCATAGAATACAACTTTGTCCACAATGATCGCGGCGATCCACCAATGGAATATGGGTTGCAAACCGGAATACTGGAAGTGTCAGGGAGTTTTAGGGGCGCATTGACCATTCAGTCGACCATTGTCGGCGGCGAACGGTCCACATCCATCACGACTGACGAAGGCGAACTGTTACAGATCGGCACGTTGCAGTCGCCGGGATTTATTACCTTCGTGTCAACGATTGCCGGCACCGGCGAGCCGGGACTCCTCGATGGACCTGCGGCCCAGGCCATGTTTAATTACCCCACTGGGATCTCATTGGACGACGACGGCCGAATCTACGTTGCAGACCAGCGCAACGGCGCGATTCGCGAAATCGATTTGGACGGCACGGTCAGCACCGTCAGCGGTGACTTCCAGGAGCCGAGCGACATCGGTTTCGACAGCAAGGGTAAGTTGGTGGTCAGCGATCTTCTCGGCGGTAGTCACGGCGAGTTCGAGTCGCCGATCGCTCGACTAACCGTGCGCGGCGATGATCGCGGCTTGATCACCCCGCTGGTCCTTGGCGGGGCGGACCCGTTTAGCAGTTTCCCGCTTTGTCGCGGGCGACTGACTTACAGTTGCGACGGACGGTCGCCCCTAAACGCGATGCCCTGGGCTTCGGGGATCGATGTGCGGAACCAAAGCGTGCTCGTCGCGCAATCGGCGCTTGGCGCGGGCCTCAAGCTTCTCCTTCCAGACGGTTATTTGATGACCCTGCTCGATCTCGATCGCGTGCTCGGCACAATTTGTGACGAGGACTCTCCGGGTGCTCCGCAGGACCTTGTTCAAGGGAATAATGGCGAAATCTATTTCACCTCGGGCTGCCACGCCATAATGGTTTTCGAATCGAATGGCGAAGTTCGCACACTTGCAGGCCGCTTGCAGGACAACCTTGAGTTTGCCGACGGCGTCGGGGACACCGCACGATTTTCCTATCCGGAGGGTCTGGTCTTCGACGGCGAGCGGTATCTGTTTGTGGCGGATTCCTCCAACGGACTCATCCGCCGCGTCGATGTCGAAACTGGCGAGGCCCTCCGCGTGGCGGGCTGTGTTTCGCATACGCTTGGGCTCGAATGTGACGATGACCTGGCAGTCCGCGACGGTCTCGGCGATCACGCACGATTTGACGGGCCCAGCAATATTGCCTTTGATCGATGGGGAGATCTTTACGTCGCCGAGGCGCGGAACAACACCATTCGGCTAATCCGTATCATCGCCGACCCCAATCGCACACCGAGTGTGCATCGTTTTGATCCAGCCGTCATGCAGCAAGGCGACTCCGGGACGCTGACGGTCAGCGGGCGGAACCTGGCCACGCTTCTAGCCATCGACCTGGGCGAAGGCGTGACCGCGACGGTCGAACGAACCGGATACCAGAAAGTGACAGCCAATGTCACAGTCGCCGCCGACGCCGCGCCCGGCCCGCGACAAATGACGGTCACGACCGCGTTTGGCGTGTTCACTACACCGAACGATCTTTCGTTCACCGTCCTCGCCGACACGCGCGGCGGGATTCAGGTAGAGACCATCGCCGGGACCGGCTCCGCGGAGCCCGACCGCTTGAACTACGGCCCGGCGCAAAACACAACGTTTGCGTTTCCCGGAGGAATCCACGCGATTTCGTCGGATCGTCTTCTAGTGGCCGACCCCCTCGAACAACGTATCCGCCTGATCGCCACGCGCACCGGCGCGGTCGAGGAGTTTTTCCAACTCTTGACTTACGCTGCCGGTGGGACCGACGTGGACGTGCTCGGCACCCTCATCGGCGTGTTCGATTCCATCGAGCAAACCCTCGATTTTTTCGGTCTGGAATCGGGGATCGTGGGCCAGGAGGAGGATGCCGTCCGCGCCATGGCCGAGATGTCCGTCGACGCAATCTGCGATGCCGTCGGCGCAGACAATTGCACTTGGTTGAGCCTGCCTTGGGCAGGAACTCAGAACATTGCCGGGACTGATGACGGATTCCGTTTGAACTCGCGGTTCTTTCTTCCCACTGACATCTGGGCCGAGGCGGGCGCTTACAACTCGAAGTACTACATTGCCGACTCAGGCAACAGTATGATTCGCGTCGTGGGTTACGACATCGAGCAGCAGGCCGATGCGCCGATGCAGGTATTCTCCACCGATCCCCAGCCGGATTACCCTTTTGCAGTTACCCCGCTGGGCACTTCCGTTTATGCATCGCTCCCGTCATCGCTCTTGCTGTCGCAACTCAGTACGATGTCGGGAGCGGTCAACGGAGACTGGGCGAGCATTCCGCGCGGCGTGCCCCTAGGAATTGCCACTGGTGCGTCAGGCGATTTCTCCACAGAAGACCGCTCCATTTTCGTAGCCGATCCGCTCAACGCGACCATCTGGCGGGTGGTGGAGAACGGCGGAATCTCCGAAGTCAAGAATATCCGTGGGGACATTCCGTCCTTCGTCATCGGTGAATGTGTGGACGGACCGGCCACATTCGCAACGTGGGGCGCTCCGATGGACGTCGCCGTCGGACAGTCCGGAACCGTCTACGTCGCCGACGCGGGATGCAACTCGATCCGAGTCAT
>CAZKIN010000419.1:0-3104 GCA_964552515.1 uncultured Phycisphaeraceae bacterium | reverse complement strand
ACATGCCCGGATTCTCTCCGACATTGGCCAATAATATCGATTTTCCCGATATAATAACTCTGCCGCCGCGCATGGATCGCTCGGCTGCGACCGGCCTTTAAGGACACCAGCATGGCAACAAAACATCGGACAGGTTCAACCACCCACGGCCTCCTCCACTTCGCGCTGACTGCCTTCACCATGGCAGTCGCGTGGTTCATGGCCGCTTCCGCCTTCGCGCAGGAACCCGAGGGCGATCCCGAACCCACCGCCGAAGCCGTCGCCGCCGAAGAAGAAAAGGCGATCGCGCGCATTGATGAAATTCTCACCGCCCAGCAGAAACAAAGCGACGGTCTCAAGGACATCCGCTGCGCCGTCAAGTTCACCGAAGACGACCGCGTCAACCTCACCCGTCGCGTCAAGACCGGCAAGATCATGTTCATGGTCACCGCGGCCAATCCCAACTTCATGATCCATTTTGACAAGGTCGAAGTGGACGAAGTGGTCGGCAAGCAGGAATGGTACCTCTTCGACGGTCGCTGGCTCTACACCGCGCTCGAGCGACTCAAGCAAGTCACCAAACAGGAGATCGCCCGCGAAGGCCAGCGCATCGACATGTTCGATCTGGAGAACGCGCCCTTCCCGCTCCCCTTCGGCCAAAAGAAGGCCACCATCCTGCGGAACTTCGATGTCTCGCTCGTCCCGCCCGCCGCGGATGATCCGGAAGGCGTCGATCACCTCATGTGCATCCCCAAGCCCGACAGCCCCATGTCGCGCAAGTACAACAGCCTGGAGTTCTTCATCCGCCGCGACATGCACATGCCCGCGAAAATCATCGCCACCAAGAACGACGGCTACGAGGTCAACATCGCCGAGTTTCCCGACCTCGCCCCGAAGTCCATCAACGCCGGCGTGAAGGACCGCGATTTCGTGAAGCCCTCCGCCTGGTCCGGCTACAAGGAAGAAGTCGAACCCCTCGCCGCACCCGCGGAAAAACCGGAATAAATGCCGGCTGCGTCCCCAACGCATCATCAGGTTGTAGGGTCCGCTATTGCGGACCAAGGTAGGGTGCGTCCCCGACGCACCATCAGCATTATTGCGTCTCCCTTCGCCCCTCCAATGCTCCATCGCTGTTTTCCGTAATTTGTAATTTCGTAATTCGTAATTATTTCCGTTCCTCTCCCCTCATATGGCTCCACCCCTCATCGCCGCTACAATGCTCCATCGATGTTTTCCGTAATTTGTAATTCGTAATTTTCTTGGATCGTCGCCATGCCCGAAATGATGTCCGCCATCCGCAAGATGAACCCGGCCAAGGGTCTCGAAGTCTGCACCATCCCCAAGCCCCAGCCCGGTCCCGAAGACGTCCTCGTCTACGTAGAAGCCGCCAGCCTCTGCGGCACCGACCTGCACATCTGGAACTGGGACGAATGGTCGCAGCGCCGCATCAAAACCCCGCTCACCCTCGGCCACGAATTCTGCGGAACCGTCGTCGCCATCGGCGACAAAGTCCGCAACGTCACCGTCGGTGATTTCGTCTCCGCCGAATCGCACGTCACCTGCGGCATGTGCTACCAATGCCGCACCGGCCAGGCGCACATGTGCCCCAAGACCTCCATCCTCGGCGTCGACCGCGAAGGCGCATTCGCCAATTACGTCGCCGTTCCCGAAAAAGTCATCTGGCAGAACAACCGCGCGAAACTCCCGCCCGAAATCGCCACGCTCCAGGAACCCTTTGGCAACGCCGTCTTCTCCACCATGAACCAAGACCTCTCTGGCCAAAGCGTTGTGGTCTTCGGCTGCGGACCCATCGGCCTCTTCACCATCGGCATTGCCAAGGCCGTCGGCGCCAAAGCTGTCTTCGCCTCCGACATCCACCCCTTCCGCATCAACCTCGCCAAACAGATGGGCGCGACGCACATCTTCAACCCGACCAAGCCGGAAAAACCCGGTGCCGATATCGTCGCTGAAATGGTCGAGGCCAACGGCGGCTACGGCGTGGACTTCGTCCTCGAAATGAGCGGCGCTCCGACGGCCATCACCTCCGCCTTCCGCGTCGTGCGTAACGGCGGCACCGTCATCCTCTTCGGCATCCCGTCCAAGCCCGTCGAAATCGATGTCGCCGAAAACATGATCTTCAAAAACCTCACCGTCCTCGCCCTCAATGGCCGGCGCATCTTCGACACCTGGTACAAAACGCGCTGGCTGCTCGAAAGCGGCGTGGTCGACCTGCGTCCGCTCATCACCAAGACCATCACCTTCGACGAAATTAACGACGCGATGGCCATGCTCGCTCGCGGCGACGCCTGCAAACTCGTGCTGCTCCCTAACGCCGGTAAACCCGCCCCCATCGCCGAGCCTCACCGCACCCGCGCCCCCGACCCCAACATCACCGGCGCTCCCGTGCACCGGTAGGGTACGCTTCAGCGGACCACTCTGGTGTGGCATGGCCACGCCGGTGTGCCCACGCCGCGTCACATCAGGGTTCATCGCAGTATTTTCTATGGACCAGCGATTGGCAGTGCGTGGCCATGTCGATTGTTTCTACGTTGTGTCTCTTCAGCGTTAGGGTAGTCGCCTCTTCCATGCCGTTGCCTTGGCTAGGCGGCGCGTGCCATGACCGTGACACCATGGCGTAGGGTACGCTTCAGCGGACCACTCTGGTGTGTGATAGCCACGCCAGTGTGCCCACGTTCTGTCACATCAGGGCTCATTGCGGTATTTTCTATGAACCAGCGTTTGGCAATGGGGGCCATGGCGAATGTTTCGACGGTTGAACACAAATCGCTCCTCCCACCTCGAAATCTGCAACCTTGAGCAATTCTCAATTCTCCCCCTCTTCTTCGTGCCCTTCGTGCCCTTCGTGGTGCAAATTGTTATCACGCGCAGTTTGGTCGGCTTCAGCCGACCGACGTTTGCCTCCAGCTTCAGCTGGAGGAACGCTGCTTTCTTCCCATTCCTTGTCAGCCGGCTTCAGCCGGGCTTGGAGTGCGCGGTTGGCACGCTCCTGTGTATCCTGTACGTCTTCCATAATTCGCAATTCCCTTTTTCCTACGTTCTCGCAGTGACTCTGGGGTGCACATATTTTCCGCCTCCATTGTTTCACTTGCACAACGTTGGATTTG
>CAZKIN010000418.1:0-3134 GCA_964552515.1 uncultured Phycisphaeraceae bacterium | reverse complement strand
GCTCGGCTGACTCCCGATCTCTCCGCCGAGCCGCACCTTCAGCAACTGCCCGCTCGTCGTCGGTACGGTAACCGAAGACCCCGCGCCGCAACTGCTCACGCACGGCTCCACCGCGCAGCTCTGATTCGACGGACAATCCGCCGCCGTCGTGCAGACCGCCCCATCTACCGTGCAGCGCCGCTGACAATCCCCGGAGTCGTCACACGCTACCCCGCTGAACTTGCACGACTGCGGCCTCCTCAGGTGTTCCACCGCATTGACCGGCGCGTCATCGTTGCACCCCAGGATGTCCGCCGAATCCAGATCGCACGTGTCATTCAAATTGGTAATCTCATAAACGACCAGCGTCGTCTGCGGGTCGGCCCCTTGCGGAAGGGGGTTGCACGTTTCAAACGTGGTCACGCCGGTGCATGGCGCGATGTACTCATACCACACGTCCGATTGCATCCGATAGGCGCACTCTTCCTCTGGACAATCTTGCGTGGCGTTGAACAAGTTGAATGGTGTGGCGGAAACCGGAACAGGTGGCAATGCCGGCGCGTTTACGCAAAGATCGCCGGATTGAACAGCAATGTTAGTACAGGGTATTTCGATGTCGATCGAGTAGAGGCCTTGGTTACCGGTGGTTGCCCCACCCAGCATGATGTAATAAGTCTGGCCCGGCACGAGATCAGACACACACATGTCGGACTGCTGGCCATCCCCGCATCCCGCTCGATCATCGCTGCACCCGACAATGGACAACGTACTGCACGAGGACGTTTCATTCGCGGTATCGCCCACGCCGAAGACCGCCAATACCGAATCGGTGGCCGTATGGGAGCCGGGAGTATCGCACGTGCTGATGCGTGCATTCGTAGGTTGCGCAAGGGGAGGCGTAACGACCGGCATGACGAACTTGAACCAGAGTGTCCCTTCAACCGGCACGTCAGACCCAAACTTATTGCAGCACACCGACGGGTCCGACCCTGCGGCAGTCGCGAATTCATTATTGGCCTCGGCAAAGCCACTAAATTGGCCTCCAAACTGCTGTAATGGTATTGGGCTCGCCCCCATGGCGATGCTGTTGTCATTTGCGCAAACGTCATTGCCCGGAGCAAATGCGCAGTTTGAAACCGCCCGATTTACGCATGCACTGTCCCACTCGACGGCGCAGCAAAAACTATCCACACCACATACTTCATCACAACAATCGACATCACTGCATCCGCCACGGCCTGTGCATGTGCCAAACTGCGCCTGACACTTCGTGCCGAACGGGCATAGATTGGGGTTGCAATTGAAGTTTGGAAACGTACAGCAATTGATCGCCTCCTCGTCGTCAAAACAACTCCCCAACGCGAATTGACACGAATAGAAAGGACACCCAAACGGAATGCCGATGGGCAAATCTGGATCACAGAATTCACCAACTTTCCACACCCCCGTGCGCGGCGAACAGAATCCATCCGGCTGACACGTTCGGCCAGGGCAATGCGCATCGTTGGTACAGCGCAATCCGAACGACGACGGATCATTCAAACTGACGCACGCGTCATAAATCCGGTCTGAGCAACCACCCGGCGTGCAGCAGGCATGCATACCGCACGAGGGATCAAACGCATTCTCAGCGCAGGTGCGATCCTTCAGCCACCGTGCGTCGCCATGCCCGCCCTGCAATGGATCCTTGCATTGTGAAACACTGACATTGTCCAGGCATTGAGCGCTTTGCCCAGGTGCGGCAATCTGATTGCCGCAGCACGCCCCGCGCGGCTCCTCCCCGCGACAATAAACCACGATGGAAACGGCCGCCCGTGGAAAGGTCAATTGCGGAGCAAAGAAAGGCGGGCCTGGCATGAGAAATCGGAAAAAGAACTCATCCCGGGAGAAGCCGATGATGGATTCTACGTTATTAACCGGCCCCGTCTGGCCCTTATCCGCTTGCCACGAAATCCACTGCGGTGCCGGCGTAATTGAAATACTCTGATTCTGTGGCATCACCAGCCGCGCGACTTCCAAACCCCCGTCGCCCTTACCGAAGTAAGTGAAGGCTGTGCCCGCTATCGGCACGTCGGTAAACGGAATGCGCAGGTCCAGTTGCATGATGAACGGACCGCTCGTCCCGCGCATGTACACGTCGTACCCCGCAAGCACGCACGACTCGCCGGTCGGTGCCAGCGCCGTCGTAAAATCGTCGGCCGCACGCTGCCCCGCCCCGACGGATAAATTCTGACTCGCTCCCCCCGCTGCCGAATACGCGACGAATCCGCAGTCGCACGAATTCCCCGCTGAATCATCGACGAAAAGCTCGACATGAAATGCCGCATAGCTTGGCGGCGCGACGCTGGTCGCACATCCGTGGTCGTCGGCAAAGTATCGATTGTCCGATTGCCCGATGGTCGGCGCGGTTCCATACACCACGCCTGCCTCGCTGCTGTCACAGGAAACGCTGATCCACACACCCGCCGGAATCGCCACCGGCGCTGCCGAGACATCGACCACCAGGTCATGCATCAACGTCGCATCATCATCCATGCCCGAAAAATAAGCCGCCGTCCCGGCAATCGGCACTCCCCCGTCCGCCGGACAGGCATCCAGCAAGGCAACGTCGCACGCAAACGTCCCGCCGCCCCCGAAGGCGCCGCCATTCACCCGCACCTGATAGCGCGTCAGTTGACACCCGGAAAATGCGTTCGTGTTCAAATCGTCCGCCAGCGTCTGATGAGCGGCACCAAACCGCACCACCTGGTCCGCCGCGGCGTTTTGATACACCACCTTCTCAGCAACCGGACCCGCCTTCGCATCCGGCGGCCTGCCGCCTTGTTGCACGTGCCTCAGTAAGCTCACGCGCTCCGCGGCTGGCGCGCTGATCGCTTCGCCCTGCGCCGCGCCCGCCTGCCCAAGTGCCACTGCCTGGCACCCCAGCGCAACGAGCCCCAGCACCAACCTCGTCAAACCCACCGGTCGTAATTCAAACCCTGTTCGATGCATTCTTCCCTCCCCGACGCCCTGCAAAAATACCAGCCTGCTCCCGATGTGACGGCCGGTCCTCAAACTTGTTAACCCTATGGAATACGTATGCTACTCGAAATTGCGTCCGGATTCAAGCCGGAGTGTAAGTAGTGACGTGTGATAGGAATGAAGGAGTGGTGTAC
>CAZKIN010000417.1:0-3141 GCA_964552515.1 uncultured Phycisphaeraceae bacterium | reverse complement strand
GGGGCATGGTATTTGGCCCGAATAACCGTTTGCTCGTCGCCAGTTTCAATAACAGCAGCGTCTTTGAGTATTCGCCGACCGGGGTGTTCCTGCGGAATGTGGCCACCGGAATCATTCCCAACGGAGCATGGGGACTGCGCATCGGACCCAATGGCAATCTGTTTGTGGGGAGAAACACCGGCCAGATCCGCATTCTGGAATATGACCTGGCCGCGGGTCGATACCTGCGTTCGTTCATTCGGGGTGACAATCTTCTGACATCACCGACTGGATTCGCCTTCCGGCCGCGCTCACTTGTGGACTGCAATGCCAATTTCGCAGTGGATATATGCGACGTCGCATCGGGCTTCAGCCTGGATTGCCAGTCGAACAATCGACCCGATGAATGCGACCTGTCGCAGCATTTCTCCACGGACATCAATGGATCAGGCGTGCCGGACGAGTGCGAATGCGTGCAGCTTGCGCCGGTTCCGCTCGAATCACTCGAGACCTGCACAACCAATGCGCAATGCTTCGGCGTCAGCACCTGCATCGGCGGTGAGTGCTACGGTCCGAAGAATCGATATCTTTCGATTTCGCCAGGGAGTCTGGCGCCAGGCGAGACATTTGGAATTCGGGTGCGGCATCCGGGTACGGGACGTACATGGTGGGTGCAGGCGCACCTGCCGGGCGATCCGGCCGATGTCTATCGCCTGGGCACGACCAGAACGTGTCTCATGTGGGACACTCAGCCCGAGGTCATTCATATAACCGATTGTGCGATTGTTCCGGCGCAGGACTATGAAGTTCAGGCTCTGCACTGCGCGTGCCAGGCAACGGCACTTGCGCTGCTGTCACCACCCACCGCCACGCCCACTACTCCCGACCCCACCGGCGGCGCGGTATGGGGCGATTGCACCGGCGGTTTCAGTGCGCAGACATCGTCGTGGCTTCCACCGAACGGAGTCATGAATGTGGCAGACATTCAGGCGGCGGTAATTCGCTTTCAGAATCCACCAGCCGGTCCCCCACTGCCGTGGGTGGATATTCACGGCGACACGCCGAACGCACTGATCAATGTGTCCGACATTCAGCAATTCGTGCTGGCGTTTCAGGGACAGGCATATCCGAATCTTGCGGTCGGGGCTTGTCCATAGGACGTATCAAGATCTCTCGAAGTTTGGACGGCTATAGGGTTGGTAGTCGTATGACGAAACTGTTCTTTCTTGCGCTGTGTGTCGTCAGTATCCGTGCGGAAACAAGGGTAACTGCGGATGGCGGCGGAAATCAAAGCACGGTTGGGGATTGTAATAGCGAACCAGAAATTTGTCCGGATGACGGAATTTTCTGTAATGGTCCGGGAGCTTGCCTGCTTACGGGAATCTGCGGTCAGGCAGGCAACCCTTGTTCGGCCCTGCAATATTGTGATGAAGATGCCAATTCGTGCCAACTGTTTGACGCCTGCCTAACGCACCGAAATTCGGATTTCACGGTTTCCCAAGGTTCTGGTCCATTCTTTCCGCAATGCACCAACCAGAATTGCAATACGTCGCCAACGGGAGATTACTCCTATGGCGACGACATCGAACTGGCGAAGCATTCGTCGCGATTGGTAACGAGCTACGGGTTTCGAGCATCGGCTCGTGCCAATGCGGCAATCGGAGCGGGATGTGACAACAATGGTGCAGGACCGATTAATCCGGGAATTTTGGGCGATCCTTTCGTAGTCAACGCCGCACTATTCACTGTTGAGCCAGGAACATGCCTTCCCGGCAAGCTGATTCAGGGGTCGCAATGCAGCTTTGGTCCCGCGTGTATTTGTGTTGATTCGGGAACTGCGCACGTCAACTGTGAACTGGCAACGCCAGTTCTGGTTCCCGACGGAACAAATGTAGAAGAATGTACAGGCGGAAGTAACGATGGATTCCCGTGTTCGTCCGACGCTGACTGCACCGGAGGCGGTTCCTGCGAAGAAGGTCCGACCAGCCAGTGCGGCATCGATTTTTTCATCATGATGAACGCAGATAAGGATGGTGCGGGGCCTACGATTGGTTGCACCACGCAGATAGGCGGTCCGGGCATTGCCGACGAGCTGGGCACGGACGCGATGATCTTTGCTACCTGCACAAGCGGCGGCGTGTGGAGTGGCTGGCGCTTTGCGTATACGGGACCGGGCAGCGGTTGCCCCGTTAACCGCGGCAATTTTCGCGGGGAGTTTGTTTGCACTGTTCCGACCGGCGCCTGCTGCAACGCCATAGCGGGTACTTGCAGCGTACAGACTCAGGATGATTGCGATGCCGCTGGTGGCACCTATCTCAGCGAAATCCAGATTGATGGTTCAGGCGGCTGCGACGACGGCATGGACACGGATGGCGATGGATCGCGCGACGAATGCGACCTTTGCGACAACGATTCGGCCAAGACAGCATCTGGACAGTGTGGCTGCGGCAATCCAGATACAGATGGCGACGGTGACATGACAGCCGATTGCATCGACGGCTGTCCGGACGATCCGCAAAAATCCTTTCCAGGTATTTGCGGCTGCGGAAGCTCGGATATAGACGGTGATAGCGACGACATGGCCGATTGCCATGACCTGTGTCCCACCGACCCGAACAAGATCCTGTCAGAAAAATGTGGTTGCGGCAATGTCGAAACAGGCGACAGCGACGGAGATGCCGTGGCGGACTGCGTGGATGAATGCACAGGCGCAAACGACAGCATCTACGCCCCCGGTTGCATCAGCGCTATCCCTGCCGCCACAGAATGGGGATTGGTCGTGATCACGCTGGCACTACTCTCACTCAGCAAAATCTACTTTCGCCGAATAGGCGTCGCCTAACCTAGTCGAATTGAGATTCTCCGGCTCAACACACGATCAGGCGACGGCGCAATCCGAGCCTATTCATAGAAACGCGTTGCTTCGGTTTCCTCTACCGGAGAATCGGTTTGGTCGCTGGTCATGGAAACCTTGAAGCGAACATCGCCGGACTTCAGCCCCTTGGCGGTCAATACAAACTTCGCACGCATTTGCGGAGCCAATGAAGCCAGCGGAGCAAAGCGAACGACGTTGTTCTGAGCTGTCCCTTGTGTGGCACCCGTTGCAGAAACAAACTGTTGCTCCGCTGGTAGCGTACATTCCAAGGCGATGTTGGTGCCCGC
>CAZKIN010000416.1:0-3145 GCA_964552515.1 uncultured Phycisphaeraceae bacterium | reverse complement strand
AACGGCGTGTATAGCAGTGGAGCCGCATATGTGTATTCCGGTTCGAGCGGAAACAAGATTGGAAGCTGGAATGGCGACTTTCCGTTGGAATTTTTTGGGGCTTCAGTAGCGAGCGCGGGTGATGTCAATGGCGACGGCAGATCAGACGTGGTCATTGGCGCACTATACAACGATGCTGTCGCCAATGCAGCCGGGAAAGCAACAGTGTTCAGTTTTGCATCGCAAGGGGATTGCAATTGCGACTTGGATTGCAATGTGGAAGATTACAGAGGCGAATGCATGAGCGGACCAGGGGACCGCAACACGACAGTTGCTTGCCAGTGCAGAGACATGGACGCGGATGGCGACATTGATTTAAGCGATTTCGCGCTGTTCGCGATGAAGTTCCAAACGACGCAATAACAAGGTCATAAGAACAATAGCGGCGCGCGTCCTGGCCAAGCGCCGAGCCGTGATTCAGAAACCGATCGCAAATTGAGACGCCGCCCTTTTGCTAATGGTGACAGATCACAGACCCCTGCGCGGCGCCGCCATGCTGTTCCGTGTGTCATTTAATAGGCACTGATCACCAAGCCTGCATCTTCGGCGCAAGTCGCTCCATTCGTTCACAGCCAACCAACTCACACTTCTATCGCCATTCTTCAGCCTCTGTGTACTCAGTGACTCTGTGGTGAAATCCCTCATCAAAACGCGTTTCTACCGTCGCCGCCGCGAAAGCAATCAGCCGTAAACCATGGCCAATGCATAGTTTACGGCTGTTCCTGGAATATGGAAAATAATTATTGACAAACAATATCCAAGAGCTATATTAGGGTAATGTTTGGCTGCCGTCAGGGGTGGCGGACGCCGAACGATCAGGCCTTGGGGGGAAAGCCATGATTCACGAGGGGAGAGCCTTGGGGGGAAGGAGTGCGGGGTCGGTCGGGGGGAAATCTCCCGGCCGGGCCTCGGCTTTGGTTGCACCGAAGGGCAGCATCAAACGCCGCAAGGGCGGTGGCTGCGGTGCCGCAGGCCACGCAGTGCCGGATAAGCGGCACTCTCCGGAGTGCCCGCGGCGCGCGAAAAGCAATCGGCCGTCGCGCCGAGAGTGTACCGTAGCAGTCACCATCAACGCTCCGTCCGCCGCGTCGGAAAAGCCTGCCATTTCCGCACTTTGTGCGCCAATCGACCTGCATCCGGTGCCGCGCTCCCCGCGCGTGGCCGCCATTCTGGCGCAATTTGGAATGGAGCAAATTTCGCAAAAGTGTCTTATAAGAGACACCATGCCCGATCTTCCCGCGTCCGGCATCGTCCTGATCACCGGACCCAGCGGCAGTGGAAAATCATCGGCGCTCGCGCAACTCACCAAGCGCTATCCCGCAGCGCGGCGCGTTGAGCAAATCATTCTTCAACCGCAGGTCGCGCTGATCGATCAAGTCGCGCCGGCCGGCGATCTGGCGCAGGCCGCGCGTCTGCTTACCGCGTGCGGAATCGGCGAGCCGCGTCTGTGGCTGCGAAAACCAGGCGAATTCTCCGATGGCGAACGGTTTCGCGCGCAACTGGCCGTCGCCGTGGCGCAGGTCGAAACGAATAATGAATCCGCGCCGCTGATCTGCGACGAATTCGCGGCCAATCTGCATCGCCGACTGGCCCGCGCGATTGCGTTCAACCTGCGCAAGCTGGCCACGCGGCGCAAGTTGCTGCTGATTCTCGCCACGAGTCAGGATGATGTCACTACCGATTTGCAGCCCGACCTGGTGATGCACATGAATGGTGTGGACCGGGATGCGGACATTCGACAGTCACCGCACGCGCGCGGCGCGGCGCTCTCTTTTCGGCGCAAATTGCAGATTGAGCGCGGCACGAAGCGCGATTACGAATATTTCGCGGCCATGCATTATCGGTGCAGCGACGAACTCGGTTTTGTGGACAAGGTTTTTGTGCTGCGCGAGAAGCGCGGCGGGGATTTGCTGGGCATCATCGTCTACGCGCACGCGCCGCTGGAGCTTTCGCTGCGCAACCAGGCGACGGGCGGCTACTTCAGTGGCCGACCGGAGCGGGTGAACGCGGAGCTGCGCACGATCCGGAGGGTGGTGATTCATCCCGACGTGCGCGGCTGCGGACTGGGGCACTGGCTGGTGCGGCGGACGATGCCGCTGGTGGGCACGGCGTTTGTCGAGACGCAGACATTTCTCGGGGAATTTAATCCGATCTTTCAGCGTGCGGGTATGAGATGTGTCGGACAATTGGCACTCAGTCCGCGCCGCCGGGCGCTGCTGGAAGAATTGAAAAAGCTCGACGCCGATCCGGGCGACGCGGATTTCATTGCGCGGGTCTGCCGGGACGCCCGGCTGCGGAAGTTGGCGATGAAGGTCGTGCGGCGGTGGTATGCGGCCACCACGGGCGGAGGGCGCGATCGTGTCTGGCATCAGTCACCGGAGCTGCGGGCGCGGCTGTTTCGCGGAATCATCGCTACGCGGCCGGTGTATTATTTGTGGGCGCGGAAGCCACGAAGCGACCGAGCCACGAAGCCACGAAGGGGTGAAAAGTGCACCACAGAGGCACAGAAAAAAAGAGAATTACGAATTACAAATTACGAATTACAAATTACGAATTACAAAAGGCAGGAGTCTGTCGAGCGTGAAGGGAAAAGTAGTGCACCACGAAGGACACGAAGGGCACGAAGTTGGAGTGAAGAATGCAGGATAGCGAATGATGAAATGGTCCGCTGAAGCGTACCCTACCGCTGGGGGTTGATGGTTGCACAGGGTCATTGGAATTGATGAGAGGAAAGGGGGACAGAGTGATGGCACTGATGAATGTGTTGAAGCGGGTGGTGCGGCCGCTCAGGTCGCGGAAAGTGCGGGTGGCGCTGGCGACGGTGGCCGCGGCGATTCTGGCGGACTACGGATTGCACGTCAGCGAAGAAGTCGTACTCACCATTCTCGGCGTCGGGGCGTCGCTGATTCTGGGAATCGCGCATGAGGATGTGGGGAAGGCGATGAGAGGCAATGAGGGGTAAGGCGTAAGGCGAGAGGCAAAAAGCAGGAGGCAACAGGCAACAGGCAACAGGCAGCAGGAAGACTTCTACGTGCGGATAATGCGGCGGAGGGCGGGGGGGGCGAGTTTGGCGGCGAGGCGCGGCTCGCGCCCCATCAGGTGGGAA
>CAZKIN010000415.1:0-3158 GCA_964552515.1 uncultured Phycisphaeraceae bacterium | reverse complement strand
ATGTAATCTCCCGGCGGGCCGCACCGTTGTTACGGCAGCACAGGTGATCACCGTTGCAAGGGACAGGCTTGCAACAAAAACGCAAAACTGCATCGAGGTGTCATGGTCACGACAACCGGCGAGTGCGCGGCGCGGTAGGAAGCGAAATAGACTGCGTAGACGGAATGCGGAAAACGTTGCCTAAGAATGGCGGCATAGACTAAAATGCCTGCGGGCGATGGATGCTGAACAGAGAGAGCGCGTCAAAGATTTGCTGGCTCAGGCCGCACGGCTGGAACCGGGCCAGCGCATTAGTTTCATAAAGTCCCGGGCTGGCGCGGATGAAGATGTTGCGGCCGAGGCGCTCGACCTGCTCCCCACCCTCGACGACTCCATGTTCCTTGCCACTCCCACCGGTGCCGGCCTTACGCAGGCGCTTGATCCCACCATGCAGCTGGGTGTCGGTCCGGGCCAAAGCATCGGTCGCTATAGACTTTTGCAACTGATCGGCGAGGGGGGCTTTGGTTCTGTTTTCCTGGCCGAGCAAACCGAGCCGGTACATCGGCGCGTCGCCCTGAAAATCATCAAAGCGGGGATGGACACCAGGCAGGTGATCGCCCGGTTTGAAGCCGAGCGCCAGGCGCTGGCCATGATGGACCACCCCAATATTGCGCGGGTGCTGGATGCCGGTGCGACCGATGCGGGCCGCCCCTATTTTGTGATGGAGCTGGTTCGCGGCGCAGCGGTGACCGCCTATTGTGATAGTCGGCAGATGTCCATTTCCGAGCGTCTCAGGCTGTTTCGACAGGTTTGCAACGCCGTGCAACACGCCCACCAGAAGGGAATCATTCATCGCGACTTGAAGCCGTCGAATGTATTGGTGAGCGAAGCCGACGGCCGCCCCGTACCCAAGGTGATTGACTTCGGCATCGCCAAGGCGACCGGCGCACGACTCACCGACCTTACAATTTTCACGGAAATGCATCAGCTCATCGGAACGCCGGAGTATATGAGTCCGGAGCAGGCGGAAGTTTCCGGAGTCGACATCGATACGCGAAGCGACGTCTATTCCCTGGGGGTCATGCTCTATGAGCTGCTCGCGGGGAGTACGCCGCTGGAACGCGCGCGTATTCGATCGACGTCGCTGGCGGAGATTCAACGTCTCATTCGTGAGGAAGAACCTCCGCCACCCAGCCTACGCGTTGCCACTTTAGCCTCTACACCACCGGCTGCCGCAACTCCTCTCGGAAAGGATGTCGACTCGAGTTCATCGGCGATGGATATCGCACGCAAACGACAATCTGAACCATCCCATTTAACGGCCGTGCTGCGGGGTGATCTGGACTGGATGGTCATGAAATGCCTGGATAAGGACCGATCGCGGCGCTATGCGACAGCCAGCGCCCTGGCTGACGACATTGGACGGTATCTGGCCGACCAGCCGGTGCTGGCCACACCGCCGAGTCGAAGTTACCAGCTGCGCAAGTTCGCGCGCCGGAACAAATCCATGCTCGTCGGTGTCGCGGCCGTGTTCCTGATGATGGTGCTGGGTACCATTGGATCGACCGTCGGGTTCATCAAAGCCACGGAGGCGAAGAAACTGGCGGTCAAGAACGCCGAAGAATCGTTGCGTGCCGCCGCCAAGGCCGCCGCGGTCAGCAACTTCCTGCGGGAGATGCTGTCGTCGGTTGATCCCGCCAAGTCCCTGGGCAAAGAAGTGACCATTCGGCAGGCCCTTGATGACGCCGCGGAGAAAGTGGAATCCGGATCACTGAAGGATCAACCCGCGGTTGAAGCGGATTTACGTTCCACGATCGGCACGGCATATCTTGCGCTGGGCCATTATCCGGAAGCTGAAAAGCACCTGCGACGCACGCTCGAACTACGCAAGAATCTTTCCGGGGACGATGTTCTCGCCGGCCTCGCCACGGACCTGGGCAATCTCGCGGACGCCGCGAGCGCACAGGGACAATTTGTCGAACAGGAAAAGTTAATACGCGAGTGCCTGGAGATTCGACGGCGTTTGTACTCCGGAGACCACAAGGATGTGGCGGATGCAGAGCAGGGATTGGCCGCCGCATTACGCGTTCAGGGTAAGCTCAGTGATGCAGAGCCACACTATCGCGCGGCTTTGGACATGCGGCGCAGACTTTTCGGCCCGGTGCATGAAGATGTTGGACAGAGTCTCAACAGTCTGGCCCTGCTGGCGCAGAATAAGAAAGACTATGTCGAAGCTGAATCGCTATTTCGCGAGGCCCTGGAGATACGCCGCAAAACGCTCGGAGATACGCACCCCGTGGTCGCCGACGCACTGAACAATCTTGCCAATCTGATGCAAAGCCAATCCAGGCATAAGGAAGCTGAGCCGTTGCATCGGGAAGCACTGGACATCCGAATCAAGGTGCTGGGGCCGGAGCATCCCGGAGTAGCACAAAGCATGAACAATCTGGCTAACGCGCTGTTAGACCAGAAAGACGCTGTTTCCGCGGAGTCGTACTATCGGCAGGCCTGGGAGATTTGGCGCAAGACGTTGCCGCCCGATCATCCCAACATCGCCATCGCGGGCAGCGCTTATGCGGCGACGTTGATTATTCGCCAAGCGTTCTCCGAGGCGGAGCCGGTGTTGCGCCAGAGCTTGACCATCGTCGAATCCCGGCAGCCACCCGATGAATATTTGCGGCTCTCGATTTTGAGTTCCCTTGGTGCATCGCTGGCCGGACAGGGTGAGTTCGATGATGCGGAAAAAGTTCTGGTCAATAACTATCAGGAGTTGACGGAGAAATTTCCAAACAGTCGTCGCCGGTTGGAAGCGGCCGCACACCTGCGGGGGCTCTACGAGAAGTGGAATCGACCCGACGACATGGCGAAATGGGAGGCCGAGATGAACCGGTTGTCCGCACCGAAGCCTTGATGACGAGGCCGTTTCATAGCCGCGAAGAAAAAATTGTTGCATCCAATTAGCGGGTGTGATTAGAATGCCTGCGGGCGATGGAGTCCGCCCATAACCGCCTCACTTCGGGGCCGATGACTCCTACTTGGGCTGCGGGGCGAAAGCGCCGCACAACAGTAGGAGTCCGCCATGTCGAAACTCGTTTTGATCTTTCTTGGTTCCGGGTCCGGAGGGTTGCTGCGCTATGTCCTCACCGGCTGGGTGCAGAGGGTGGGGAGCGCGGCATTTC
>CAZKIN010000414.1:0-3189 GCA_964552515.1 uncultured Phycisphaeraceae bacterium | reverse complement strand
AACTTGGACTGATTCACAATCTGCAGGATAAGGTCGCGCGGATGGCAGCAGCGAAACGGCTTGTTCCGCTGGCGATAATGCACCTCGATCAGATGGCTTACCGCCGGCTCGTTGTATTCCACGTCAAACTGCTTGGCCACGATCTTCATCAGGTTGCGGAATTCTTCTTCCGTCGGATCGCAGATGTTGATCTTGTAGGGAATGCGCCGCAGGAACGCATCATCCACCAGTTGCTTCGGCTCCAGATTCGTGGAAAAGACAATCAGTTGATCGAACGGAACCTGGATTTTCTTCCCGTTGTTCAGCGTAAGATAATCGTGCCGCTTTTCCAGCGGTACGATCCAGCGGTTCAGCAGTTCCACCGGGTCCATGCGCTGCCGCCCGAAGTCGTCGATGACCAGCGTTCCCCCGTTGCTCTTCATCTGCACCGAAGGCTCGCTGATCTTGCTCGTCGGGTTGAACTTCATTTCCAGCGCGTCCATGGTCAGTTCACCGCCCACCACGATCGTCGGACGCTTGATCTTGATCCAACGTGTGTCAAAGGACTGGCCCTTGACGATCGAAGGAGTGGACGCCTTTTCCCCCATGACCGCCACATGACACTGCGGATCGTAAAACTGAATCGTCTCGCCTTCCACGAAGATCGCACGCGGAATCCAGATCGTGCTCCCGAAGCAGGTGGTGATCCGCTCCGCGATGCTCGTCTTGCCGTTGCCCGGAAATCCATAAAGGAACAGGCCGCGTCCCGAGTTGATCGCCGGACCCAGCCGGTCCAGCAGCGTCTTGTCCATCAGCAGATCGTGGAACGCCTCGCGCAGTTGCTCCGGCCCCGGACACTCCGTTGAAATCGTCTGCGCTGCCACAGACTTGACATAATCCTCATACGGAACCGGTGCCGGCCCGCAATAACTGCACTCCTCCAGGAACCGGCTCGCCCGCGCCCGACCCGCGTCAGTCAGCGTATAATCAAAATCGCCCATCGCCGCCGACCCTTTATACACCACCAGTTGGCGGTTCTTCAGATCGGTCATCATGTCCACCAGCGGCTTGGGCGGCACCGCCAGATCGCGCGCCATCCCGCGGCACGTATTCGCGCCGACCGCCAGCAGATGCTTGAACACCAGCGCTTCGACGTACGCCTCGGGAATCCCCACCGCCTGCAGCGTGTCCGGCTCCTTCGGCAGGAACGCGCCCGCCGGTCCGCTCTTCCCGCTGCTGTGCATCGCCGACGCGACCAGCGGATGAAACTTGCCGGATGACAGCGATTGTGGAGCGCCCGCCGCGGGTACGCCAACAGCGCCGGAACTGCTGTTACCGTTCGCGTGTCCATGCACGGTGCCCGCACCGTTGGTTGCGGTACGTCCCGGCGACTCATCCAGCATGGAAGATGGACTATCAAGCGGACTCATGTGGTTTCATCCGATGGAATCGGCCTACCGGCAATGTGCAGCATGTTCCGATAAGCCTGAGTTGGCGATACCCGGCGTGGGCACCTGCCGCATGGCTGACACTTCGCGGTGAACTATCAGATACCGACGTGCCGCAGGCAAATGAAGTCCAAGAATCCACTGTCCGGACTGGCTTGTATAAGACTTGTTTACAGCACTTAATTGCGCTTACAACTTTCGATCCAGCCTCCGATACTGCACGGCCTCCATCACATCATCCGACCGCACTTCATCCCGGCCCGCCAGGTCCGCAATTGTCCGACTGACCCGCAAAACCTTGTCATGCGCCCGCGCGGAAAGTCCCAGTTCCGTCACCGCCTGCCGCAGCACCATCTCTCCGGTGTCATCCAACTGGCAGAATTTGCGCAACTGTTTTCCGGTCATTCGTCCGTTGGTCACCAGCGCATCCGGCGCGAAACGCTCCCGCTGCCGCGCCCGCGCATCTTCCACATTCTTACGCATCGTTTCCGACGCCACCCCGTCCCGCTTGCTCCGCAGTTCCCCGAACGAAACCGCGGGAACCTCGATGTGAATATCAATGCGATCCACCAGCGGCCCGCTGATCCGTGACAGATACTTGTCAATCTGCATCGGCGAACATTTGCACTCCCGCTTCGGATCGGTGAAATATCCGCACGGGCACGGGTTCATCGCCGCAATCAGCATGAACGATGCCGGAAACGCCACCGTTGCATGCGCCCGCGCGATCGACACCTGCGCATCCTCCAGCGGCTGCCGCAGCGCTTCCAGCGATTGCCGCGAAAACTCCGGAAATTCATCCAGAAACAGCACGCCGAAATGCGCCAGGGATACCTCGCCCGGTTGCGGAATCGCCCCTCCGCCCACCAATGCCGCCGTGCTCGCTGAATGGTGTGGATTGCGCACCGGCCGCTTTGCCAGCAGCGCCACCCCGGCGGTCAGTTCACCTGCCACCGAATGAATTCGTGTCGTCTCCAGCGATTCATCGAGCGACAGCGGCGGCAGAATCGTCGGCACGCGCTTCGCCAGCATCGTCTTGCCGGATCCCGGCGGACCGATCATCAGCACATTGTGCATCCCCGCCGCCGCGATCGTCAGCGCCCGCTTTACCGTTTCCTGCCCGCGCACTTCGCCGAAATCAAAATCGTAAACCGACTGCGCCTGAAACAGCGCGTCGCGATCCACCATCGTCGGCTCGATCGGCAGCCCACCCGTCAGAAACCCCGTCGCGTCGGTCAGACATGACACCGCGATGACATCAACGCCATCCACCACGCCCGCTTCCGGCGCGTTGTCCTTCGGGACGATAATCCCCCTGAACCCCTTGTCCCGCGCGAGCAGGGCGGCCGACAGCACGCCTTTAGTCGGACGAATCCGCCCGTCCAGCGCCAGTTCGCCCATCACCATGAACTTCTCGGCCACATCGCTCACGATATCGCCGTTGGAAAGCAGAATGCCCAGCGCCGTCGGCAGATCGAACGCCGGACCTTCCTTGCGCAGGTCCGCCGGCGCCAGGTTGATGACCGTCTTGTAGCGCGGAAACTTGTACCCCGAATTGGCCAGCGCGCTGCGCACGCGCTCCATGCTCTCTTTGACCGCCGTATCCGGCAGCCCCACGATCGTCGTGCCGACAAACCCCTTCCGCGCGACATCCACCTCCACCTCGACGGGTATCGCCTCGATGCCGAAAAACGCGGCGCTGTGCAGTTTCGCAACCATCGCCGCATTATAACGGCGACCAAACACCCTGCGAACCCCTCGT
>CAZKIN010000413.1:0-3192 GCA_964552515.1 uncultured Phycisphaeraceae bacterium | reverse complement strand
TCGAAATGGCGGTGCGGGCGGGGGCGGAGATCCTGGTGAATCTTTCGGCTTCACCCTTTCGCGTGGGCAAGATCGCGCAGCGCGAACCACTTTTTGCGCGGCAGGCGCGGGAACATCGCGCGCCGCTGATTTATGTGAACTGCGTGGGCGGCAATGACGACCTGGTCTTCGACGGGGCGAGCATGGTTTTCGACGCGACCGGGGAAATCATAGGCCGGGCGAAGGCGTTCGCCGAGGACATGATCATCGCCGATTTGAGTGCCAACACGACGACACAAAAGACCGCTTATCCGAATGACCTGGAGAGCATTCGGCAGGCGCTGGTGCTGGGTACGCGCGACTATCTGCACAAGTGCGGGTTTACCCAGGCGGTGATCGGACTGTCCGGCGGAATTGACTCGGCGGTGACGGCGGTGATTGCGGCGGACGCACTCGGCGCGGAAAACGTACACGGCGTGGCGATGCCTTCGCGGTTCAGCAGCACGCACAGTATTGAAGATGCCAAAGACCTCGCACTAAGATTGGGGATTGATTTTCAGACTATTGCGATTGATGCGATGCACCGCGCGTTCGAAGGGGCGCTGCAACCGGTATTCGGGGGGCGCCCCCCCGACCTCGCGGAGGAGAATCTGCAGGCGCGAATTCGCGGGAATCTCATCATGGCGCTGTCCAACAAATTCGGCTGGCTGCCGCTGACCACGGGGAACAAGAGCGAACTGTCCGTCGGGTACTGCACGCTGTATGGCGACATGTGCGGGGGGCTGGCGGCGATCAGTGACGTGCCCAAGACACTTGTTTATCAACTGGCCCGGCATATCAATATGACGGATGCGCGTCAGCCAATTCCCCAGCGGACGATCGACAAACCGCCTTCGGCGGAACTGCGGGAGAACCAGACGGACCAGGACACGCTGCCGGCGTATGATCTGCTTGATGCGATCCTCGAACTGCACATCGAACACGATTTGCCAGCGGCGGAGATTGTACTGCGCGGGTTCGACGCGGGGACGGTGCGCAGGGTCCTGCGAATGGTGGAGACCAGCGAGTACAAGCGCAAGCAGGCGGCAATCGGACTGAAGGTGACCAGTCGGGCGTTTGGGTCGGGCCGGAGGATGCCCATCGCGGCGCGGTTTCAATGACCCTTATCGGTCACTCTGTCAACCTATTTGCGCGAAGGTGCGCTCAGTAACGACCAGGTCGGCGTTGGCGGCATCGATCCAGCCGTTCTTGCCGTCGGAGAGTTCGATGCGCCACCACTGGCCGCGGCGCTCGCGAAGGGTGAACTCCACTCCGGGCTGGAGCGGCTGTTCGAACTGGCGCTGGTAGGAGGACCCCGGACCTTTGTAGACGGGAACGTCCATCGCGAGGATGACACCCGGCGGAGCGCTGCGATCCTTCCACATTTCCTGTGACACCGATGCGGCGGAAATGAGAAAGACGACGCCGCAACAAATGGCCGTCACGCTTAGTGAGCGCTTCGGAACGAACAGTCGAACCGCCAGTGCCGTCCATAATGCCACGAATGTCAGAATGGCGACACTCGCACGCTCACGGGTGGACGTTTGGTCATGCCAGAAGAACAGCGTGCCGAGAACGCGATCCCGCGCGCCGGGCTTGATGGGCAGGATGGAACGGGAGCGTGCTTCGCGCAGATTGTCGGCCAGCAGTTCGTCGCGCGGAACGAAGCGCGCCGCGCGGCGGTAATGGAGGATGGCGCGGCCAATGTCGCCGGCCTGGAGGAATGCGTTGCCGATGTTGTATTCCAAGCGGCCGTTGGGCACACGGGCGGCGAGGCTTTCCATGCGCTGTGCCGCGGCGCGAAAGAGAGGCCGGGCTACTTCCGGCTGGGAAGCTAGTGCTTGCTGGGCGCGGTCAAAGTCAGCCAAAGCAGCAGTGAGTTCATCGTCGAGGCCTTCGGCTCGGACGTCGGCGAACAACGGCGCGGCGCCGCCAAGCAGCGCGGCGAACAACCAGATTGCGCGAGCGGATCGAATGGTCATGTTTGGCGCTCCAATTCGGTGAGCCACCCGCGTACGCGCTCGGCCGCGCCGTCCATGGTGGCGGCGTCGGCATGGCCGGCGTAGCGCAGGGCATCGGCCTGGTCGAGAAACGTCACCACCTCACGCACCAATTCGTCGCGCACGCCATGGGCAGCGAGCACCGCGCGGACTTCCGCAGGGGTGAGCGCCTGGGAGGCGAGGTTGAAGCGATCGGAAACGAAGTCGGCGACGGTTCGGGCCAGAGCACGCATTTGCTCCGCCGGGTCCGGTACGCGTGACGCAGCTTGCATGGCGGAGAGCGCCGACTTCAGGGCCTTGCGACGGCGCGTGCCGCCCGCGTCGGTGCGGAGGCGTTCGCGTCTGCGGACCATGAGGAACAATGCGAGATAAACAAACGGCGGCGAGGCAAAAGCAATGGCGTGCGCCGCGCCGGGGACGAATGCCTGTTTGACGAGTACGACGTCCGGGTCGATGTAATTCGGGGAAATGCCGCCGGTAAGTACGGTGAGTTCGCTTTCCCGTTCGGGCGGAGTGGGCAGGCTGAACGACAGCGAGGGACCGGAGGCGGCTTTCGGCGCGTCGACGACAATGGGAATCGGCTCGCTGGAAAGTGTCACATATCGTTCACTCGCGGTATCGAAATAAGACCAGGAGATCGCGGGCACGGTCTGCTCACCCGCCTGCCGGGGAAAAATCGCCCGGCGAAAAACCTTCCACTCGCCATCCATGTCGCCCACGAGTTCGTCCTGCGTATAGTCGAAGCGGCTGGCGAGGTCGGAAAGGCGCCGCAGGTCCGGCGGGGCGATTCCGCCGAGCGGCGCACCACGGAACGCGATGGTGAGCGTCACCGGCTGTCCCTCCTCCACGCGGCGCGGCTGGGCGTCGACTTTCATCTCGAAGTGGCCCAGCGCACCGGAATAATCGTCAGGACGACCTTCCGCAGGCGGCGCTTTTACCGTGACCGCGACACCTTCCGCCCGGGCCGATTCACGCCGGGACTTTGTTACTTCCTCGCCGAAGAAGCTGCGGCGAACGGCGAGCGGATAATTGGCGCGAATGAACACGGGACCAACCAGGGTTGTTCCGATGTCGTTCGCCGGCAGGGTGGTGGTGATGCGGAAAACGTCATACTCGTTCCGCCGTCCGGTCGAGTCGGTAAGCACGGTCGGGCTCGAAGTCCAGCCGGAGCGCG
>CAZKIN010000412.1:0-3197 GCA_964552515.1 uncultured Phycisphaeraceae bacterium | reverse complement strand
GGTATCCGGTGGCGAATGCGGTGCAGTTGGCGCGGACGCTGGGTGTTTCATTGCCGGTGCCGCCGCCGATTCATCCGGAGTTGAGTGCGGATCGTGCGGCGTCGTTTCTTGGTTTCTGGCAAAAAGGTGCAGCGGCGGAGTTGTTGGTAAAAGCATGGGGTGAGCCGCCGATTCGACATGAGGGATCGTGGTACTTCCTGGGTGCGGGCGGGCATCTGGCGGCGCGGGTGATGGGCGACCGGGTGGACGAAGTGGATTGGCATGCCGGGATTCACAGCGATCAGGACTTGAAGTGGCAACGGGTCATCGGCGCGGTGCTCGCAGTCATCGGCGTGATCTGCCTGGTCAATCTCATTCGCACGGTGATGAGCTTCGCAACGCTTTCGGCCGATGGGTTGCATGTTTCCGGCAGGCGGCTGGTGACCTGGGAATCCATGGTCGGCGTTGAGCTTGTCCCCAACGACAAGTTTCGGCGCGTGGCACTCACCCACATGGCGGAAGGAAAGAAGAACGCACTGATGCTGGATGATTATGTGATTCGGGATCGTGACGCCATCGTGGCAGCGATTTGCGAGCGGAAGGGATTTGTCAATCCGATCGTCAAGGGTTGAGTAGACTGACGATTTCGCTGGCGACGACTTCCGGCGATTTGTCGAGCGTATCCACCACAAGATCGGCGGCGGCGCGGTAAAGCGGTTCGCGCTGAATGAGTAACTGCGCCATTCCCGCCCGGCCACCGCAGGTGGTAAGTGGCGGACGGTCGGCTGCGGTGCGCGGGTCGCTTTCGATACGCTGCCAGAGGATGCTGGGCGGCGCGGTCAGCCAGACGATTTGCGCCACTTCGCGCAGGGCGGCCACATTGGCGGGATCGAGGACCGCACCACCACCGACGCTGATAATATGCGGCGGACTCGAGACCAGATTGGCAATGGCCTCTCGTTCCAGGTTGCGGAAGTGAGGCTCGCCCTGTTCGCGAAAGATGGCGGCAATAGACACGCCCGCGTGTGCGACGATCATTTCGTCGGTATCGATGTGGTTACTACCGAGACGTCGCGCCAGTTCGCGACCTACTGTCGTCTTGCCGCTGCCGCGCAGGCCGATCAAGGCGATGCTGCGACGAAAGTTGGCCGAAGTACTGGTCACGATTTTGCTTCCTCGTCTGCCGCCAACGCTTGCTGCACCAGTTTGCGGCCAAGGTCCATGTCAGGTTCGACGCCCGTCCAGAGTGCAAACTGCGTCGCCGCCTGGCGAAGGAACATGTCGGTGCCGTTCATGGCGGGAATGCCGGCCGCCTCCGCCGCGCGGACGTACGCCGTGCGCGCCGGTCGGTAATTCACATCGAAAACCAACCTGCGCTGTGCAACCAATTCCGGTGCCACCTCATCCTTCGATAACTCGGCACCCAGCGCAGTTGCGTTGATCAGGATATCGCCTTTGCCATTTGATGCTTCGCTGAACACGCGTGCCACACCGCCCGCCGCTTGGGCTACTTGTTCCGCGCGCTGCAGCTTGCGATCGAAAATGGTGACTTTGCAGCCCAACCCGGCGAGCGTGATCGCCAGTGATCGTCCGGTGCCGCCGGCGCCGAGGATATCCACGGAAAATGGTCGAAGTGCAGTACTCTCCATGTTCAAGGCCGCAGAGAGTGCATCCACCGCCGCATGGGCGTCAGTGTTGTGCATGCGAATTCCATCGGCAGACCAAACCAGGGTGTTGGCCGCTCCGAGGCTTTGTGAGAGGCGGTCGGCATGTGTGCCCGCCCAGCGCAGCGCGGCCTCTTTGTATGGGGCGGTGATGCTGAATCCGGCGCTGGTCAACCAGGGACGTGCAAAACATCCATCCAGAAAACGCGCCAAACCTTCCGGTTCAGCGTGCACCAGAAATGGCAGATAGACGGCATCGATTCCGTATTTGGCAAACCACGCATTATGCAGAAGCGGGCTGAGTGATTGAGCGATCGGATCGCCGATGACGCCGTAGACTTGGGTTTGCGCTCCGATTTCCGGGAAGCGAAACTGCGAAACCATTTGCTCCATCGTGCATTGTCCCGGCGCGGTGGGAGTTTCAGCGGTCAGCGCCGCATAGGTTGCCCATGCTCCGAACTTTCGCGCGAGTACCCGGGTGAATAGTCCTTCTTCGCCCATCGCCACAGTAATCACACCGGCTCCGAATTCGCGCATCAGGTCCAGTGCCAGGAAACCGTCATCCGCCTGCCCAGCGCGATAGGCCAGCTTGGCAATCGCCCCTTCCTTGCGCATTTCCGTGATCAGCGTGCGTGGACCAGCGGGCACGCCGCGAAAATCGTGATGCGATAGAATTAATCGTGGAGGCTCGGTGCCTTCGCCCGCACAAGCCAGCAACACTTTCTGCCGGATGTTCGCCGAGCGCTGCCAATCCGCCCATTCAAAATCCACCCACGCGCCGGTATCGCGCGCGACGGCGATGAGCAGCGCCACGCGCTGCATGGTGTCGCCGCGAAATGAACCGCCCTCTTCCGCGCTGCGGCAAGTAACTATGTATTTTCGCGCAGGTTGCGATTTCAGAAACTGCGCCAACGCCGCGGGATCGCCTTCAAATCCGTCGATGCGCAGCTCCAGCGCATCCGCTCCGGCACCGAAAGCGGACGCGGCCCGTTGCGGCAGTTCCGCGAGATCATCGACGAACATGGAAGCGCTGAGTAAAGTCACCGCTGCATTGTTGATTGGAGAATCGCGATTGTCGATTGCAAGCCAGAATCCGGGTGGCGACGATTCGGCATAGTGTGGAACATCGGGGGAACATCATGAATGAGCCGTGCGGCATCATCTTCGACCTTGACGGCACGCTCATCGATACGCTTGACGACATCTCCGCCAGCGTCAACGAAGTGCTTGCCACACTGGGCAAGGGGCCGTTATCGCGGGAACGCATCCGCTCCTTTGTTGGCGAAGGGCTGGCGAACTTGCTCCAACAAGTGACGGGGGTGGAAGATGCCGATGCCACAGCCGGACTGGTTAACCGGTACCGCCCGATCTATCGCCGGCGCATGTTCGATCACACGCGGGTCTATCCCGGTCTCGAAGTCGTGCTCGACCAACTGGCCGCGGCCGGGCATCCGTTTGCTGTTCTGTCCAACAAGACCCATGAATTCGTTTTGCCGTGTGTGGAGCAGTTGCTCGGGCGGTGGAAATGGGTGGAGGTGCGTGGCGTGCAATCCG
>CAZKIN010000411.1:0-3197 GCA_964552515.1 uncultured Phycisphaeraceae bacterium | reverse complement strand
GGTCGTGCTGGCGTTATCCGCAATTCTATCAAATCGCGCGGACCAATGGTATGGGAGGGGCAATTGCCCAGCTTACCCGGTTCGCTACAGTAGGCGGCATGTCACCCGATGCCGCTGCCGCCGTGCCCCCAACCCAGAAAAAAGGCAAGCCCGCGCCCGCATCGTTACCCACCGATTCCCTGACGCCGGCCATGAAGCAATATGTCGAACAGAAGGCCCGGGTCGGTGACGCCGTCCTGCTCTTCCGCATGGGCGACTTTTACGAGACGTTCTACGATGACGCCATTCTCTGCTCGAAGGTGCTCGGCATCGCACTCACCTCCCGCGACAAGAACAGTGCCAACCCCGTGCCACTCGCCGGCATTCCCTATCACGCGCTCGATGCCTACCTGCGCAAGCTCATCGCCGCCGGTCATCGCGTGGCCGTTTCCGAGCAAATGGAAGACCCCAAGCTCGCCAAGGGCGTGGTCAAACGCGACATCGCCCGCATCGTCACCGCCGGTACGCTGACCGACGAAACGCTGCTGCCCGATCGCAGTGACAACATCCTGGCGGCCATCTGCCTGCGCAAAGACGAAGTTGGCTGTGCGGTCATCGAGCTTTCCGCCGGGCGATTTGAAGCGCTGGATGTGACCCGCAGCAGTCTCCTCGACGAACTGGTCCGCCTTGCCCCCGCCGAAATATTGATCGACGACGAACGGCACTCCGATGCCGAGCGCCTCGCCGAACAGCTTCGACAGATCGGCGGCTGCGCCGTCACGCGCCGCCCGCTCCATGAATTCGGCAACTACCAGGCCGAGCGCTCGCTGCTCACGCACTTCGAGGTGGCCACCCTTGCAGGTTTCGGCTGGGATGCCATGAACGCGTCACTCTGCGCCGCGGGCGCGGTGCTGCAGTACCTCGCCGACACGCAGCGCACCGCGCTGCCGCATGTGCAATCGATAAAGCGCCGAATTGCTGCGGATTTCCTGCAAATTGATCACGGCACATGGCGATCATTGGAGATTGAATCAACGCTGCGCGGCGGCCAGAAGGAAGGGTCGCTGCTGGCCGCGATCGATCGGACGACGCATCCGCTGGGCGCACGAAAACTGCGGCAATTCCTGCGATATCCGCTCATAAATGCGACGGACATTGCGGCGCGGCACGACGCCGTTTCCTTCCTCGCGGGGCACGATGTTCCGCGCGGGCGCATACGTGAAAAATTGAAGGAACTTTCCGATGTCGAGCGCATCACCGGGCGCATTGCGCTGGGGCGCACTAACCCGCGGGACCTCGCCGGCCTGGGCCGAACGCTATTGGCGCTGCCCGTGCTGGCCGGCGAAATCGCCCTCAGCGGAGTGCCACTGCTGGACACACTGGGTGAAAGTCTCACCACCCCCAGCGCCGCGACGGCACTGCTACGCGACACCTTCCAGCAGGCACCGCCCCCGCACACCCGCGAAGGCGGTTTTATCGCCGACGGATACCACCCGGAACTCGACCGCCTGCGCGGCATCCAGCGCGACGGACAGACCTGGCTCGCCGACTACCAGCGCCGCGAGAGCGAACGCACGGGACTCACCAACCTGAAGGTCGGGTTCAACCGCGTCTTCGGCTTCTACATCGAAGTGCCGCACAGCGGTCGCGACCGCATCCCGGCCGACTTCGTGCGCCGCCAGACCGTGAAAAACGCCGAGCGCTACATCACCGACGAACTGAAGAAGTACGAAGAGGAAGTGCTCACCGCGCAGGACCGCGCGATCGCCCTGGAGCAGCGACTCTTTGAAGACATCCGTCAGCAGGTGGCGGTTCATGCAAAGGACCTGCTCCGCGCGGCCGAGGCGATCGGTGAGTTAGATGTGCTGGCCGGATTTGCGGAACTCGCGGTGCAGCGGCGCTACGTGCGACCAACCATTGTTGATGAACCGAAGCTCGACATCCGCGATGGGCGGCACCCGGTGCTGGACCAGACGCTGGGTGATCGCTTCGTGCCGAATGACACGCTGATGGCAGAGGCGGCCGCACGACTGTTCGTGATCACCGGACCCAACATGGCCGGCAAGAGCACCTACATCCGGCAGGTCGCGCTGCTCACCCTCATGGCGCAGATCGGCTGCTTTGTGCCCGCGCGGAGCATGACGCTCGGCCTGGCGGACCGCCTCTTCGCCCGCGTCGGGTCGGCCGATGAGATCATGCGGAACCAGTCCACCTTCATGGTGGAAATGACCGAGGCGGCGAACATCCTGCACAATGCCACGCAGCGGTCAGTCGTCGTGCTCGACGAACTGGGCCGCGGCACCAGTACCCTTGACGGGCTCTCGCTGGCCTGGGCGATCACCGAGCACCTGGCCAAGGTCACCCGCTGCCGCACGCTGGTGGCTACGCATTACCATGAACTCACCGAACTGGCGGAACTGTTTGCAGGCGTCAAGAACTACCACGTGGCCGTGCGGGAACTGCGCTCGGCCGCGCAGGACGAAGGGCTGGTCTTCCTGCACCGCATCGTGGAAGGCGGCACCAGCAAGAGTTACGGCATTCACGTCGCGCGGCTGGCGGGGATTCCCAAATCGGTCGTTGCCCGCGCCCGCGAAGTGCTCGACGAATTGCAGCGCAACTTCGCCCGCGAATCGCACACCCCGCAGCTCGCCGGAGGGAAAAACAAGCCCGCTGCCAACCAACTGGCACTCTTCCGCGATCCCGGCGCGGAAATGCTCGAAGAATTGCGGGCTATCAATCCGGACGCCCTGACGCCGATCGAGGCGCTGCAGCGCCTGCAGCAGTGGAAGGAGCGGTTTGGATAGGGCGGTGGATCGCGCGGGCGTTCGGACAAAGCCATGTCCCATACCAAGTGTTGACGAAAGCAACCGGTCAACCCCTCAGCCCTGAACGGCCACGCCATGAACTGAGCTTTTTGTTCACCCCTTTCAGGGCAAAATTGACAGGGGGGTCGTATCCGTGGGCGGCGCTGCGCTGGCCCACGGCTATGATCTGTCAGCCCTGCGGGCTGGAAATGTTGCGACCTTCCGGACTTGAAACTGTATTGGTTTACGCCGCTTCTTGAACGGGCAATCGGGGAATTCGTTTCTGAAGGGGCTGGCCATCCGCTATACTGGGGCGAACGGCACCGGCAGGAAAAGCGTCATGTCGGCTAGAAATTTCTTCATCATGGGAGTTTTCGTTCTGGGTTTGCCCTGCGCCGTTGCGCTCCGCGCCAA
>CAZKIN010000410.1:1271-3201 GCA_964552515.1 uncultured Phycisphaeraceae bacterium | reverse complement strand
TCGCCACTGGTGCGCGAGAAAACGAAGAAGCTGAATTTGCAATGAGAATCCGGACACCGGCCATCACTTAGTAGAGAGGCGTAAGGCGTAAGGCGTAAGGCGAAAGGCGAAAGGCGTAAGGCGTAAGGCGGAAGGCGGAAGGCGGAAGGCGTTACGAGGAGGCACGGAGGGGAACTGCACTGGTCGCTTACGCTCACGGTACCTCTCGCCCCCACTGCTGAAACGATAGGCCACCTGTACGGGCCAAGCGGTTCGGGATCGCACGCCGAGTGCCACATAAGAAGCAGTTACGCAACCCCGTTGGGGTAGAATTTTTTGGGGGACGGTTTCCCAGGGTAGGCCAGTCGTCGCCTAGGCTCCTCAGGCCAACCCTGGGCTGAAATACGCAACGCCGTTGGCGTAAAGAAGGAAGGCACGCGCGGAAATTGCGAATTACAAATTGCAAATTTCAGAATGAAGGCTCAAAGGCACGGAGGCACGAAAGAAAATAGCGAATGTCGAAGAGGCGTAAGGCGTTACGAGGAGGCACGGAGGGGAACTGCGCCGGTCGCTGACGCTCGCGGTTCTGATGGTCCGCTGAAGCGGACCCTACGCGGTGCGAATGGCGAATGCAGAATAGCGAAGAAGAAGCCACGGAGGGAAACGGCACCGGTTGCTGACGGTTACAGTATTGATGACCACGCGCTGACGCTTGTGGTTCTGATGGTCCGCTGAAGCGGACCCTACTTGCAGGAGCAAGTCGGGGTGATGGTAGCGCCCTGGGTGGAGCCGAGGGTCGCGGGGGTTTCGTCGTCGCCGCAGTTGGACTGGCCGGCAACGAAGCGCTGGGCGCGACGCATTTCGGTCATGGTGTGGCGGTCGAGCATGAGTTCGACAAAGACCGAACGGCCGATGTCGGTACGCTCCTCGCGGGCGACGTGGCCGTAGCCTAAGGTGTGGCCGACTTCGTGGGCGATGACGTTGGCGAAGACGTTGACCCATTCCTCGAAGGTGTAACTGTCGCCCAATTGCGCGATGCGTTTGCCGTAGATAATGGCGGAGTTGTCGTTCTGGCTGTCGCAGGGGTCGTATTCACCCTGGCCGATATCCATGCCGCCGTCGGGTTTGACTTCCTGGGTGACGTAGACCACGGTGTCGGCCTCGGCGCCTTCGACCTCATCTTCACCGACGCGGACGGCGATGCTGACTTCCGGCCAGTCGCAGTAGATACGCGAGACTTCGTCGCGGACCATGGAATGGAATGACTCGGCATTGTCAGCGAGAGTGCCGCCGCCGGTGGTGCGGAACTGTGAAAGATCGACCCCGGCGAGGTTTTTGTCTGGATAGATGGCGGTGGTGCCGCCGGTCCAGTCGATGACGACGAGTGAGGCTTCGATCGGTTTGCCGGCGAGCTGCGAGTCACAGTCGGAGACGAAAAGCGGCGTGTTGCCGGTGGGCAGGCCGCCGACGCAGCCGGTGGCCGCGAGCATCGCAGTGAGTGACAGGCCGATAAGTTTCGACCCCAGTTTGCAGAATGGACGCGCTTCCAAGAGCAGCATCTTCCCCTCGTTCGTTTAGTTGTCCCGATGCAAGATCAAGAGTTGCACCGGCCATTGGCTTCTTCCATAGAGTTGTTGGCGCGGAATGGGGTGAAGTCAACCACGCTGCGCAACAACTCCGCGGCGTCCCTGCCGGTCGAGAGCACACGAGGGATTTTATCACCCGTGAATGTCGAAACCAAGGCGCGGGCGGTTTTTTTGGGACGGTTTGTGAAGCGGGGCAGGCTGCCCAAGTTGCCAAGGGGGGATATACTGCCGAGAGGAAGGCACGGAGGCACCAAGGCACAGAGGCACGAAGGGAAGAAGATGGTCCGCTGAAGCGTACCCTACAGCGAGGAAGGCACAGAGGCACGAAGGGGAGAAGATGGTCCGCTGAAGCGTACCCTACAGCG
>CAZKIN010000410.1:0-1171 GCA_964552515.1 uncultured Phycisphaeraceae bacterium | reverse complement strand
AAACGGCACCGGTCGCTGACGCTCGCGGTACTGATTGGTAATACCGCTTCCTTACGGGCGCGGCTCGGTTATGGGTGGTCCGCTGTAGCGGACCATTCGGTGGGTTTTGGGAAGGTTTGATGTTTCAATACAAGGATGTACGGCTGGAATCGTTCGGTTATGCGCTGCCGGAAGAGGTAGTGACCTCGGAGGCGCTGGAGCGGCAGCTTGCGCCGGTGTATGAACGGTTCGGCCTGCACGAGGGACGGCTGGAGCTGATGACCGGGATCCGCGAGCGGCGGTTCTGGGACGAAGGGAGCCTGCCAAGCGACGGGAGTACGCGGGCCGGGCGGGCGGCGCTGGAGATGGCCGGAGTGGGCGCGGACGACGTGGAGGTGCTGTTTCATACGTCGGTGTCGCGCGATTTCCTGGAGCCGGCGACGGCATCGGTGGTACACCACAACCTGCGATTGCCTGCGAAGTCCCTGATGTATGACATTTCCAATGCGTGCCTGGGTTTTCTCAACGGGATGATCAACCTGGCGAATATGATCGAGCTGAAGCAGGTGAAGCGCGGGCTGATTGTCGCGGGTGAGTCGAGCCGGCAACTGGTGCGGACGACGATCGAGCAACTCTTGGGGCATCCGAAACTGACCAAGCAGGATTTGAAGGCCGCGTTTGCGTCACTCACCATCGGGTCAGGCGCTGTCGCGCTGGTTATGGCCCATGAGAGTGTCGCGAAAACGGACCATGAGCTGGTCGGCGGGGTGGTGCGCTGCGCGACGGAGCATAATCACTTGTGTCGAGGGAGCGCGGACACCGGGTTTCGCGGGGCGGCGCAGATCACCATGCAGACGGATTCCGAAATGCTGCTGGAGGATGGGTGCCGGCTGGCGAAGGATACGTGGGCGGAGTTTGTGGCGGACACGGGGTGGCGGCCGGAGCTGATTGACCGGGCGGTGTGTCACCAGGTGGGCGCGGCGCACCGGGATCAGTTTTATCAGATCATTCAGCGCGATCCGTCGCTGGATTTTTCGACGTTTGAGTTTTTGGGGAATGTCGGATCGGTGTCACTTCCGCTGACGATGGCGATGGGCGTGGAGAAAGATGCGCCGAAGCCGGAATCGAAGATTGCGATGCTGGGGATCGGGAGCGGGCTGAGCAGCGTGATGCTGGCGGTGAAATGGTGACG
>CAZKIN010000409.1:0-3207 GCA_964552515.1 uncultured Phycisphaeraceae bacterium | reverse complement strand
CGCAGGGCGCTGATCACGCCGACGGTGATCGATGGTGCGTCGCCGCCGAATCCCAGACCCAGTGCCACCGCCCAGTCACCGACACGTACCGATTCCCGGGCCTTCCATTTCGGGGTGGGCAGGTCCGTCGCATCGATCTTCAGCAGGGCGATCTTGCGGACCTGGTCGCGCGCGACAAGATCGGCGGCGAGGCGGCGACCATCCGACAATGCCACGGATATGAGCACCGGATCGCGGACGAAGTTGAAACTGCTGGTGACGATGTAGCCGTCGGACGAGAAGATGATGCCGGTGGTGGCGCCGTCGGCGATCACGAAGTCCGATCCGGGGTTGTCGCGGAAGGGGTTCTGACTGCGGCGCTTTTCCTTCGGCACGTCCTCTTCAGCTTCAGGGTCGATGCGCTCGGCGGGTTGCGAACCGCCGACGGTTTCAATGCGCACCAGGCAGGGGCGTACGGTCTGCGCAACGTCGCGAAAAACCTGCTGCGCAGCGCGAAGCGTGGCGGTGTCATTGCCAAGGGGGGTAACGTCAGCCGCCCGAAGCGGTGCGGACATCGCCAATACACAGAGTATGGATAGTCGCAAACAGAGACCTTGGAGACCGTTCGCAGTCACGGGAAATGAGATCGCCTGCAGAACTTGTGACGGCGCGATTTTCCTTTCGTGGCTTCGTGGCTTCGTGGCTTCGTGGCTCTCTTCTGTTGCCTGTTGCCTGTTGCCTGTTGCCTTGTTCCTATCGCTACTTGCCATCACGGTTTCTCCGGTTCAAGGCGCACGGTGAGAATCTTGCGATCGCGGCGGATGACCAGTTCGATGGCGGCAGCAGGGGGGAGGCTCTTGATTCGGTTGTCATAATCATCGACATCGGAGACCGCCTTGCCAGCCACTGACATGATGAGGTCATCGGCGCGAACACCCGCCCGATCGGCGGGAGAATTCTTGCGGACACGCTCGACGAATGGGAGCACCTTTTTATAGCCCGCACGGGAAATCTTGATGCCGGTGTCGAAGACAGTGGCCGCCGAATCGTCGGAACTTGGCGCGCCGGTGCCCAGTGCCTCGTTCAGGAATTCGCGGATGACATCGCAGGGCATGGCATAATTGAAGTGCGTGTGCGTGAAGTTGGACACCACCGCGCGCCCGATGAGTCCGACGAACTGACCGTCGAGATTCACCACCGCGCCGCCGTCGCCGCCGGGGTTGCTGGTGATGGCGTCGAAGACGAGGACATCGCCGGTATAGGGGAAATCGCGTACGCGGCGGCGGGCATCGAGTCGCGTGCGCGTGGAGTATACGCCGTGCGCAATGGAGGCGGGTTCCGCGCCGTCGGCGACCTTGAAGGGGTTCCCAGCGGCGACGACCCAGTCTCCCGGTGACAAATTCATGGCACATTGTGGCGCGGCCGGGTCCGGGGCGGCGGACGTTCCCACGCCGAGGTCAAAGTAGGCGAATGGCCCCACGGGCTCCGCGTCGGAACCGATTCCGCCTGCGGGCGTGGTCACCGGTTCGGGCGCGTCCGCGGGACGCGGTTTGCGCAGCTTGAGCAGCGCCAGTTGCCGGGGGGCATCACGATGCAGGACATCCGCTTCGTAACGCGATCCGTCCGCCGCAACCACGCGCACGGTGCGGGCATCCACCAGCAGCGAGAACACAGTGAGCACCAGTCCATCGGAGGAAATCAGTACGCCGCTGCCGTATCCCACCTGCGCGCCTGCGCCTAGTCCGTAGAGCTTCACAACCCGCGTGGAGGCGGTCTGGAACGCATGCGCAAAGCCTTCCTGCGCACCAGCCCGGTGGACGGGTGCGTGGATGGCCATCAGAGTCAGTGCAGTGGCAGTAACTGTCGTCCGGAAGGACAGGGCCCGTGTCATGGCGCTTCCTCCCATTCCGTGAGCGTATCGGTGTACAAAAAGTTCGGGCCGGTGATGGTCATGCGCGCCGGGCGTCGAACGCCGAGCGACTCTTGATAGTCCGTAATATCGACGGATACGCGCGCCCCCGTCGGAATGTCCCGAACTACCACCCGCAGAAGGTCATGCGTGTCCACGGCGAACGCGAGCTGCGCCGTACTGCTCTCACCGAAAGGCCATTCCAGCATTTCGACGGCGTGCGCCGTCAA
The DNA here is from genome assembly GCA_964552515.1 of uncultured Phycisphaeraceae bacterium. Lineage (GTDB taxonomy): Bacteria > Planctomycetota > Phycisphaerae > UBA1845 > UBA1845 > JACQXM01. The sequence continues at coordinate 1,089 of CAZKIN010000409.1, read as the reverse complement.
TCCATATTTCTGGCGGATGAGCGACGCGGACGTTGCCACCGTGTCCGCCTGTGAAACTGACTGGCGACTGTCATCCTTGCGATACAGTACATTGCCACCGGCGGGCTTGATCGGCCAGATGTCCAGCGTGTCGAGCGGGGCGAGCAGCGCGTAATGAATAAGCTGCATGGCCGCATGGAGCATCTGCTGGTCGACGGTCAGTTCGAATTCCTCTGCGCTGCCGATCTGCCTTTGTACGACTTTTCCTGCTGAAATTTCAATGCTGCGCCGCGCCGGATTGCCGCTCTCCGTCAGCGGTTGAATCATCATCGATCCACTCTCCGCCAGGACATTCTCGAAGCACTCCACCGCACGCTCGGCTTCCAGTGTTTTCTCGTCCACGCGCTGCGTCGTCCAGCGGAGGCGCTTGGGACTCTGGTCACGATTTCCAACCAACCGTGCGGCTTGGTGACCGCGCAGCGTGCGAAATACCTCGCGCGCGGCCAGCCACGGATTGGGTACGTATGGCTGCCCCATCTTCGGCGCCACCGCGTCCAGTTCCGCCGTTAACAATTTCCGCTCGCCCGCCCGCTCCACTTCGACCAGCACCTGCCAATGGGCGGGATAGGTGCCGGCGATGCTCGCAAAGCGATTGGCTGATTCGACCGGCAGCCCATCAATGGCCAGCAGGCGATCGCCCGATTGAATGCCCGCGCGATCGGCGCATTTCTCCGGCCGAATCAATGCGAAGTGCACGCCCGCCGCACTCTCCTCGACCGTCGCCTGAAACGTGCCATGCTCGGCCACCAGTCCCGCGCGAAGCACGGGCACAAAGCGCTTCACCTGGTTGGAGGCGATGGCATATCCAAATCCCACGTTGAGCCGACCGCGCGTGTTCACCGAAATGCGGCCGTTAATTCCAATCACCTCACCCAGCACATTGAACAGCGGTCCGCCGGAGTTTCCGGGATTGATCGGCGCGTCGATCTGAATGCAATCCGAATAAATGAGCAGTCCCTTGTTGCCCCATTGATAGCGGTTCACGCCGGTGACAATCCCGCGCGTGATCGTGGGGCTGTGGTCCTCGCTGATGTTGAACGGATTGCCCAT
>CAZKIN010000408.1:0-3225 GCA_964552515.1 uncultured Phycisphaeraceae bacterium | reverse complement strand
GCACCACAGAGTCACTGAGGGCACAGAGACGAAGCGAATTTGCAAAGACAGAGTTGGTCCGCAATAGCGGACCCTACCGAAACTGTCATCGTGGCGGCACAAGTGCGCCACCATGCGTAACGATGAGCGGTAGAGTGGTCCGCTGAAGCGTACCCTACTGAAACTGTCATTATTGCGGCACAAGTGCGGCGCAGGGCGCAACGATGAGCGATAGAGTGGCCCGCTGAAGCGTACCCTACTGATCCTACCGAATCGCAATTGCCCGGCGGCGCAAGCGCAACGAACATAGGCCGACGAAAATCATGCCCATCGACATCAGACCCGCGGTACCGCATACGTTGAGCGATCCATCGACGGTAATGCGCCCATCCAATTCACCGCTGCCGGTGTTGCCGGTGTTTTCGGCGGGGACGTCGATGAAGTCATCGAGCTGCACCGCATCGGCGGCTTCGGGGTCATCGGTATCGCGCGCGGTGGTCTGGCTGCTGAGGGTAAGACCGTCGGGACCGTTTCCGGGGACGAAGGCGGCCGTGAAGACGGATTCATTGCGGGTGCCGGCGGCCTGCTGAACGATGGTCTTGGTATTGGACAGATTGGGTACGCCGATGAATCCGTCGCCGTCAATATCGAAGCCGGGCATGCGCCACGAGTAGAGCACGGCCCAGACGCGCGGATCAGGAAGGAAATTGGTGGGCGTTCCGGTTGGCTGGAGAAGATCCTGCCAGCCGAGTCCGATCCCGCGACCGCCGAAAGTGTCATAGTCCACATCGCTTGCGGCGTCACCGGCGCAGGGGGCTCCGCCGAAGAGTTCAGCCAGGCGGCAGAAACGCTGGCGGGTGAAGATCGGTGTGCCGTCAATGACAAACAGTGTCGGGTCGGGCTGCGTAGTGTTCACGGCTGCTTCGACAATGCCCGGATAGGCGTCATCGTCGTCGATCACGATGCTCCAGGTGCGCACGTCGGTCGTGCGCCACAGGCCGTTACCGTCCCAATCGGCGCCGAGAAGGTCTTCGATGGCGGCTTCGGGAACGACGGGATCGGCAATGGGGACTTCCTGGTTGGCCGCGTTGCGGGTGAAGACCAGGTCGCGGCGGAAGAGTTCCAGCAGGTCGAAAATGTTCTGCGGGTTGTCGATTTCGCGAAAGTCGCGGCCGCCGGCGGTGAAGTCCTCGGCACGAAGGTCGTTGCCCATGTCCATGCCGTTGCCAAGGCCGTCCTGGTCGAAATCATCGATGCCTTCGACGTTGAACTTCACAATGATGTTGTCGGTGACGCCGAAGGAACGCGGGTTGATGAGCGGATCGTTATCGTCCTTGTCGTTGACGCCGTCGCCGTCGGTGTCGCGATTGACCGGATCGGTAAAGACGAAGCCGTCGAAATCGTAAAGGAGGCGGAAGGAACTTTCGGGCTGGCCGGAAGTGACCCGCCCCACCGCGTTGGCGAAACCGCTGCTGTCGCGCGGGCATTCACCCGGGCCGGGGAAGCCGTCGCCGGGGATTGCCGATGCGGCTTCGGCATCGAGGAGCGCCTGGGCTTCGGCGCTGTCCGCGGCGTCACCATCCAACAATTCGCGGATGACGCTGCCGGCGGCGAGACGTCCACAGTTTTCGTCCTCGACCCATTCGCGGCCGAAGCGCACGTTGCTGGAGCTTTGCAGAATACCGTCAGAATTTTCGTCAATGAATTTCAGGCCGAAGACTTCAACGAAATCGCTGAGGCCGTCGCCATCGGTATCGGGATCGAGCGCGCTGGTGGTCACGGCGAGGCGGGTGAAGATCGGCGTGGGCGGCGTGCCGGGGACAATGGCGGTCGGCGCGGGGAAGAAGACGACGCGGTCGGTTTGCGTGCCGTCGGCGCTGAGTGCTTCGATACCGCCACCTTCCCAATTGTCGGGGAGGCCGTCGCCGTCGGTATCGGGGGAATTGTCGTCGACCCCGTCCTGATCTACATCCAAACGACTGAGTACGGCGGAGGGACGCAGGTTCTGCGCGCAAAGGGTGCGCACGGTGACTGTCGATGTCGCGCTGAATCCGAGCGCGGCCGCTTCCGCTCCGGTGACGACGCGGGCGGTGTAACAAAGTGGTTTGCCCGCACAAGCGCTGGCGCTGCAGGCGCAGGACGCGGCCGGATCGGTTTCGCAGGTGGATTCCAGGCAGGTGCAATCGGGAGCGACACACGTTTCGGTGCAGGCCAACTGGGCCACATCGATGGCCGGTGCCGGCTGGAACATGAGGAACGCAAACGCAGTGACCGCCACCAGGGTCTCGCTGGTGAATCGCTTCATGGGTGAGTCCTTTTTCTATGTATGCAAATGGGGCAGCGGCGCGACTCGGCGAAAGTCGACACCGCGGCAACCTTTCCAAACTATTCTTCGATCTCCAACTGTTGCCGCCTGACCCGCGGCATTCTCAAAAACTGCGTCCCAGCATTGCACTCCCGGGTCCGCTCCGCGGGGGCAGAGTGCGACCCGGGGTCCGCTACTTTAAGGGTTTAGTTACAGACGCCGGTCGGGACGTTGCAAGTCGGCGCGCCGCCGGGGCAATCCGCATCGGACAGACATTCAACGCAGCTGTCGAGTACTTCGCTGCATTGCTGTGTCTGGCCTACGCACATCGGCGGGTTTCCGGCTCCGCAGACGCCGATCGTGCAAACTTCGGGACCGTTGCAGAACAAGCCATCATCGCAATCGGCATCGAGCAGGCATTCCACGCAACTACCGATGACATCACTGCAGAACGGGGTAGCCCCCTGACAGGTTGGTGGCATTCCCACCATGCATGCGCCGGCTACGCAGGTTTCAGTGCCGTTGCAGAACAGGGCGTCGTCGCAGCTGTCGCCGCCGACGGTGATTTCGCATTCACAGGCACCCGCGTTGCACAGCGGAGTGGTGGGGTCCTGGGCCGCACAATCGGTACCACCGCAGGTGCCGCCGGTGCAGACATCGTTGATCGTGCAGGCGTCCATGTCATCGCAGGGTGCGGCGTTGTTCGGATGCAGGCAGACGCCGGCACTGCCGCCGGAACCGCACACGTTGTCGGTGCACGGATCAGCAGGAACTTCGTCGGCGCACGCGGTGTTGCCCGGCAGGTTGGTGAAGCTGGTAGTGCTACTCGCCACGTTGCAGATCTGGCAGGAACTCGTTGGATTGAGCGTGCCATTGGGGAAGCACATGTTCCCGATCTGGCAGGTGTTGGGCTGCAACTGGTTCACGCACAAGCCGGTGCC
>CAZKIN010000407.1:0-3236 GCA_964552515.1 uncultured Phycisphaeraceae bacterium | reverse complement strand
GCCGGCCCGACCGGAAAAATCCTCAAACGCAAATTGCGGGAATTGCTGTAGCGGCGAGTCAGCGACCCGCCGGCATAAGGTGGGGTCGCAGGCACTTCACGATGTCGCCTTGCGCTGGCGTAGTCGCGCACTGAAGATTACCGTCATGCTCATGGCCAGGCCGAGTAACGTTGCAGGTTCCGGGACGACGGTGATCGTCACCGTGCCGCGCAGTGGCTCTTGGTGCGACCCGCTGCTCACCTGACTAATTGGTGACCCAAGCAAGTCACTCTCTAATTCCGGACTGACAATAATCTGTCGCACGTCCCCGGCGTTGAGAGTGGACGTGTCGACGTTCAACATGCCGAGTGTGACATTTGTCCACGGAGTGAAAGAAAAATTATTTCCTCCGAATCCTACGTCATGTCCGATGCCGCCGGTCAGCGCTGCGTAGATCCCCTGTTCGGCCGGAATGGGAGGCCAATCACCGCTTTGCAAATTTGGTTCAGCCCAAAATGACAAAACAAGTCCCTCCAGCGACCCGAAGATAACATTGACCGTATCGAACGACGATAAGACTTCCGGAACGGCGCGCGTTTCAAACGACACGCTCTGAGTCCCCGGAGTGATCGTGATCGCGGGCGGATCAAACAGGACCATCCCCGCCCGTGACGATGTGCTCATCAGCAGCGATAGTAATGCGGCAATTGCAATTACTTTCATGGGCCGACCCCGCGTCTCGAAGCCAGGCCGATACCGCCCAGGATGAGCAGTATCAAAGCGGTTGCCGGTTCCGGAACAACCGTGATCGTCACCGCGCCGCGCAATGGTTCGAAGTTCATGCCGCTTGCCAGCAAACTGGCGAATGGCGGCGTATTCCCCATCAGCACTTGGCTCTCCAGTTCCGGACTGACAACGATTTGTCGTACATCACCGGCGACCAGACCAGATGTGTCGATGGACAGGATACCCAGCGTAGCAGATGTCCAAGGGGGGTATGCGGGCGGGAAGCGATTGCCGCCGAGCCCGATATCCGTGCCGATTCCCCCGGTCAGCAAATCGTAAACGCCCTGTTCAGCGGGAGGCGGTAGCCAACATAAGCAAGCAGCAAAAGTAGGGTCATATCGAAACGAAAAGCCCAAACCCTCCAGCGACCCAAAGATGACATTAACCGTATCAAAACTGGTCAGCATCTCCGGCACCGCGTGCGTTGCAAACGACACGCTCTGCGTCCCCGGCGTGATCGTGATCGCGGGCGGATCAAACAGGACCATTCCCGCCCGCGAAGGCGTTCCCATCACCAACAGTGCCCATGCTGCAAGGGTGAGCGGCTTCATGCGTTTATCTTCCTTTCGCGAACGTAGATCGCAGCACCCAGCGCAAGAACCAAAACCATCGTCGCCGGTTCCGGCACGACCGTGATGGTAGCCAATCCAGAGAGTGGTTCCTGGTTGAGCGCGCGATCCTGCACGATGCTGAACGCCGCGCCAAAATTGTCGGTTTCCCACTGAGAGTCTACGAGAACGCGAATTTGATCCTGAGCCAATAATTGATCCGTGGCCACGGTCAGCGTGCCGATCAATAGCGGCGACATCCAACCGACGGGCGCTACGGGAGCCAGGCGGTTGCCTCCGAAACCGACCATGGGCGGACAGCTTCCGAAATCACAGTACCAGAAATAGGTTGCCGGTGGTGCCGGCGGGATTGTGGTCGAATCCACAAAACTCTGGGCGAAATCGAAATGTAAACCCACGCCATAGTCAGCGTTAATGATTACGTTCACCGTATCTATCGTTGGCAGCGTGTCCCACGACACGCTGACGTCAAAGCTCACGCTCTGCGTTCCCGGTGTGATGGTCGCCGAGGGTGGATTGAAGTGCACGGTACCGGCAAGCGCAACAGTGGAACTCAGACAGAATAGCATGACGGGTTTGGTCACAATGAAACCCAGCCTTTCCTTGCCAATCCTACATACAAAGTGAGCAGAATAAACGCTACGGTTGAGGGTTCAGGCACAACAGTTATCGTCACCGTTCCGGTTAACGGCTCTTGATTCACACCTTTGGCAACCAGGCTGAGGGCTGAGCCAAGCAAGTTTGCTTCAAAATCCGAGTCAACAATGATCGCAACGCTTTCGCCCGCCAAGAGTCGGCTCACATCCAAGTTCAATGTGGCAATGAGCAGTGGCGACTTCCAGCCTTCCAACGTGAAGATATTTCCGCCAACCCCCACCGACTCAGCGTATCCCGGAGGCAAAGATGCGGGTGGGAAGGGCGAACACCCTTCTATGCCGCACGGCCAATCCGAAAGGCCGGTCGCTGGAACCATGGTTGAATTGACTCCACTTGGAATGAGAAACGCGGCGGACACAGTATCAATCGTCGGCAGCGTCTCCCACGACACGCTCACGTCAAAGCTCACGCTTTGCGTACCCGGCGTGATCGTGGCCGACGGCGGATTGAAGTGCACGGTTCCGGCACTCGCGTGAATCGAAATCGATAACACGAGCACGCCACAGGTGACGATTGTGTGTCGCATGATCTCCCCCTTGCACGAACGATGCGGCCTCAGGTTGCCGCGCCGGTGTCACCGGTGCGACGCGAATTGCAACTACCCCACGAATCAATATACCCCGATGCCACCCCGCATGCAAAGAAAAACCGCGATTTCGGTGGCACCAGTAACTACGCTGGCGGCAAGTGCCATTGCACCTCGAGGCCCGATCCCGCCACCGCAAAGGTGTGGCCGGCATGCGAAACATGCGCCACCCCCCACGCCGCCCCGGCGCACCCCAGGCGCCACCCGGGCGCACCCACGCTCGTCAGGCGGCATTTGTCGAAGCCGGCCATGCCGATTCCGAGCGCCTTGACCACCGCTTCCTTGGCCGTCCACATCCGGCTGAAGGCTTCATCATCGCGCGCGGGCAGCAGCACCCATTCCGCATCTGTGGCGACCTGTGCAAATGCGGCCGGATCGCGCGGACGAATCTCCTCCACGTCGATGCCGATGGATGCGCGGGCAACGACCGCCGCCACAAAGTGCCTTTTATGCGACACCGACCAGTGCCAGCCGTCGTTCACCTGCGGAACGCCATCGTCGTCGGACGTGTAACCCTCCAGCGGCGCGCCGCTGAGTTGGGCCGATTCGATCAGCGCCTGCCGCGCGGCCGCGCGCTGGTCCGCGACGTGCTGCGGCGTGCGCACCGGGTGCTGACTGATGACCGGCAGTATGACGGCGTGAACTAGCATAGCGCAGAA
>CAZKIN010000406.1:0-3251 GCA_964552515.1 uncultured Phycisphaeraceae bacterium | reverse complement strand
GACAAATCGTCCGCTTATCGACACACCAAGTTCCACAGCTATCATCCGCTGTCAACTGGATACTGCGCTCCCGGCAGGGGCGCAGAATTGTAGCCACGGGTGCAGCGCCGTCCGCCTCATGCGGACGAAACGCAATCCATAGTGGTAAGATAGTTCGGGTTTGCGGGTGACACGCATGCGGCATGGTTTATGGTCGACTGCTAAACGCTTAAAATCGTCAGATTACTTCGATGTTCGAGACAATCTTTAAAAGCATAATCAGTGTCTTCAAGCATTGGGTTGGCGAGAAGATCGAGCAGAAGGTGGGTGCCGCGCCTGCGCCAATACAACTCACCCCAGAACAGATCAACGCAATTGATGCTGAGTGGCCGAGGATCAAAAAGCGATTTCGTCATCGAGGGCTACTCTGCTGGATGTTCGTCTCGCTGATTGCCACCACTGGTTTATTCGCGCTTGCGTTAATACTTTTTCCAACGATCTCTTGGGGAACGGAATCAGAATACGATTCAATAACGAGGTCTTGGGCAATTGGAATTCCATTCATAGGCGCGATGATTGGCTTGATGGCAACGGCTCAATACGAGCATCGATATGAGTCAGCGGCTTTTCGTGGACGGGGTGAGTTGCTCGAAAGTTACCAAGTACTCAAGACGGGCAAGAGCGGTAATCGAATGGTGCGGTTTGGGCTTTTCTTGGGCGCAATACTGGTCACAGCATTTGTTTTCGCATCGATCAGCGACGGTGAGCGGATAGACTCACAGGGAATTCATTGGCTTGAATTGGGCGGAGTTGTTCGGTCCCACACGTACGATCAGGTTAGGAGTATCACGGTCAGTACGCGCATCGAGGCACCCATTGGTATCGTCGACACTGCCAGAGTCAGGATAGGTTTCAGCAATGGCGAAATACGGGAAATCACATTGGGAAAAGGTCGCCGTGGCAACGATCGACTCACGAAGGTATCTGAATTTGTGAGTGCGCAGAGTGGCGTTCCAGTCACGGTCGTTGATGTACTTCGCAAATTCGATGAGGATGTCGGACCAGTTGGAACAGAATGAGCCCGATTTATATTACGCCATTGATTTTCTTCGGAACGACCAATTGTCTTGAGTTGATTTGAAATTCGCCCTTGGGAATCGAACATTATGTCTAGGCGTACTTGTATCATCGACGCCGTACGTACCCCTGTCGGGCGCTATGGCGGCGCGCTCAGCACCGTTCGTCCCGACGACCTCGCCGCCCTCGTCATCAAGGCTTTGATCGAGCGCACGAAGTTAGACCCCAAACTCATCGACGACGTCTACTTCGGCGACGCCAACCAGGCCGGTGAAGACAACCGCAACGTCGCCCGCATGGCCATCCTCCTCGCCGGCCTACCCGACTCCGTCCCTGGCTCCACTGTCAACCGGCTCTGCGCCTCCAGCCTCGACGCTATCAACATCGCCGCACGCATGATCGAAGCCGGCGCTGGGGACATCATGGTCGCCGGCGGCGTCGAAAGCATGTCCCGCGCTCCCTTCGTCATGGCCAAGGCAACCGAGGCCTTCTCACGTGAAGCCCAGGTCTTCGACACCACCATCGGCTGGCGTTTCACCAATCCCAAACTCGCCGCGCTGCACCATCCCTACTCCATGGGCGAAACCGCCGAAAACGTCGCCAAAATGCACAAGCTGACCCGTGAAGAGCAGGATCGCTTCGCCTGGGAATCCCAGATGAAATGCAAGGCCGCGATGGAGGCCAAACGCTTCGCCGACGAAATCGTCGCTGTACCCATCCCGCAGCGCAAGGGCGATCCGCTGCTGGTGACTGTTGACGAGCACCCGCGCCACGACACCACCATGGAAGCACTCGCCAGACTCAAACCCGCCTTCGCGAAAGAGGGCACCGTCACCGCCGGCAATTCTTCCGGCATCAACGACGGGGCGGCCGCCATGCTGTTGGTGGAAGAGTCCGTCGCCCGGCGACTCGGACTGACCCCGCTCGCCGTGGTCGGCGCTTCCGCAACCGCCGGCGTCGATCCCTCCTGCATGGGCCTTGGTCCCATTCCTGCCGTTCGCAAAGCGCTCGATCGTGCCAACTTCAAAATTTCCGACGTCGATCTCTTCGAAATCAACGAAGCGTTCGCCGCACAGTCCATTCCCTGTATCCGCGAACTCGGCATCGATCCCGCGAAGGTCAATGTGAACGGCGGCGCGATCGCCCTCGGCCACCCCCTCGGCGGTAGCGGGGCACGCATCACCACCACCCTCCTGCACGAAATGCGCCGCCGCGGCGCCAAACGCGGCGTTGCCACCATGTGCGTCGGCGTCGGCCAGGGCGTGGCGACGATCTTCGAAAACGCCATGTGAAGAATGACTTATGTCTGGCACTAATTGCTAGAGCCTTGAGCAGGAAGTTGCAAGCATGGGGCGCCGAACGAAGTTATCGGACCGTGTGATTTCCAGGGATGTGGCGAGCGGGCACGGCTTGAGTGTCAGATAAATGGCACACTCGGCCCGACGCTTCGCAGGTGTCGGCCGGCTATCGGGCAGGTGTCTGGCAGGTGCGCCCCAGGTGGTGGAACCTTTAGCCATGGGCGTGCCACGATGTGGCACTTATGAAGGGTCGAAAAGCCGCAGGCCACGCTCTCCCCATTTCTAATTCCCTCTTGATCTTCGCGTTCTTCATGGTGCAGCCTGTGGTGTAACCTCTTATATGGCAATGATTTATGTGGATTCCGACGAATCGACTTGACGTGGTCGTTGAAGTTCGGTATAAGTTAATTGGCGACGGGAGCTCGCCGCAGGGGAGGGGGGTATCAACATGCCGGTTGGATATGGGATGCATTCGGCGCACTGCGCCATCGGTCCGCGCAAAATGGTGACTGGTATGTGGCACACTCGAAAAAAATAGCAAAACAAACCCATTTCTCCCGCGGGATCGCAAGTGGCAATGCGGAAATGTCACGGTAAGTGGAACAGGTGGTGGGGTTCGCGAAAGCTCGCACCGCGGGCCCCTGTGGGGAAAGTCTTCGTGTGGGTACTCCATTGGAAGAAACCACGGTCACCGGCTACGATCCGTACGGAGAGAACCCATGCTTGATCCGACCCTGCGTTTTTCCGATCGTGTCGAAAACTATGTCCGCTTCCGCCCCGGCTATCCGCGCGAAATTGTCACTGTCTTGGAACAAAGCGCCGGCCTGAAAAAAGGGTCGGTTATCGCGGATATTGGTTCGGGCACCGGCAAATCGTGCGAACCATTCCTCGCTGGTG
>CAZKIN010000405.1:0-3295 GCA_964552515.1 uncultured Phycisphaeraceae bacterium | reverse complement strand
CTTCGGTGGCATGCACGGTCTACTGTTCCTCCTCGCCGCCGGTGCCCTGACCGTCCTCTCCCCGAACAGTCAGATGATTCCCCGCCCGCGCCATCCCGCCATCGCCGCTGTGCTCTCCATCATCGTGGTTATCACTATCACCACGCTTCGCGCCGAAGCGCCGTTCCTGTATTACCAGTTCTAAGACGGACAACAGTCATTTGAAGCGAGCCGCAGGCTTTAGCCTGCGCGGACATCCCGTATTCCTGTGCGTCCACCCGCCGTAGAGCCGCCACGTGTGATTCGAATTTCCTGTTGTTGACCAAAATTGCGACCTGGCCAACAAGTTCATGGTTGTTTTGCCTGTACTCCGGCCATAAAATGAATGTCGGTGGAGCGATTCGGAGACTTTATACCATGATTCGTCATTGGGGACCGCGCATAGAGCAATCACCAGACGTTTGCGGCGGCAAACCCTGCATTTCGGGTACGCGCGTCCGTGTGCAGGATATCGTCGCCCACCATGAGTTTCAGGGCATGTCTCCCGATGAGATCGCTTCTGGATTTCCGCACCTTACCCTTGCCGACATTCACTCCGCACTGGCCTATTACTTCGACAACCAAGATGAAATCCGCTTGCAAATGAACACCGACGAAGCCTTCGTGACGAAGTTCCGTCAGGATTACCTGGGCAATTCCCGATTCGACAAGGGTGCCGATGAAGATTCGGTTTCACCTTGACGAGGGCGTACATGGTGCAATTGCCGACGCCCTGCGCCGTCGGGGAATTGATGTGACGCGTGCTGGCGATGTTGAGCTTATTGGGGCGACCGACGAAGCACATTTGGCTTTTGCCTGTCGAGAACATCGAGTCTTGGTAACCCACGATTCCGATTTCCTCCGCTTGGATTCTCACGGCTTGGGTCATTGCGGAATCGCTTTCGCGCACAATCAGCACAGAACAACCGGCGAAATAGTGCGAACATTGGAGATGCTTTGCCTTGCCGCAACTGCCGAGGAATTGCAAAATCGGGTTCTCTTCCTTTAAGCCAAACCAGTGGGCAATTCCTGCATTCCTTGCTAAACTCCCCTCCTTATGGCCAGCACCTTGGATCTTACCAAAGTCCGTAACATCGGCATCGCCGCGCACATCGACGCCGGCAAGACCACCACCACCGAGCGCATCCTCTACTACACCGGCCGCACCCACCGCATGGGCGACGTCGACGATGGCACCACTACCACCGACTTCGACGAACAGGAACAGAAACGCGGCATCACCATCTTCTCCGCCGCCGTCACCTGCCCGTGGAAAGGCCACACCATCAACCTCATCGACACCCCCGGCCACGTCGACTTCACCGCCGAGGTGGAACGCTCCCTCCGCGTGCTCGACGGCGTCGTCGCCGTCTTTGATGCTCGCGAAGGCGTCGAGGCGCAATCCGAAACCGTTTGGCGACAGGCCGACCGCTACCGAGTCCCGCGCATCTGCTTCATCAACAAAATGGACCGCATCGGAGCGGACTTCGAATTCGCGGTAAAATCCATCCGCGATCGGCTGCACATCGAACCGACGTTGCTGCAGATTCCCATCGGCACTTGCGACACCTTCCGCGGCGCAGTGGATCTCATCACCATGCAGGCCGTCATTTACAATTCGCAGGAGCAGGGCGCGACCTACACCGAAGAGGACATCCCCGACGACCTGATTGAATCCGCCCATGCCGCCCGGCGTGACATGTTGGAGTCACTCTCCGAGCATTCCGAGGAATTGATGGAGCAGTATCTCTCCGGCACCGAAGTCAACGAAGCGTTGATCCGCCAGACCATCCGCAAGGCCGTCATCTCCCGCACGCTCTATCCCGTCCTTTGCGGAAGCTCGCTTAAATATGTCGGCGTGCAGCGCCTGCTCGACGCCGTCTGCGATTACCTCCCCAACCCGCTGGATGTTCCCCCGGTCGACGCCGTCGACTCCCGCGACGCGAAGAAAATCGTGAAAGTCAAATGCGATAACGCCGAGCCCCTCGCCGCCCTGGTCTTCAAAATTGTCGCCGAGAAGCCGGTCGATCTTTATTACATCCGGGTGTATTCCGGCGTCCTCAAAGGCAACATGCGCCTGCTCAACGCCAACACCGGCGAAAAGGAAAACATCAGCCGCATCTTCCGCATGTTTGCCAAAAGGCGCGAACAGCTCGATGAAGCCGAAGCCGGCGATATCGTCGCCATCATCGGCCCGAAATCCGCCCTCACCGGCCACACCCTCTGCGACCAGCGCCGTACGATCCTCCTGGAACCCATCAAGTTCCCGGAAACCGTCATTAGCACATCCATTGAGGCGCGCTCGTCAAAGGATCGCGACAAGTTGCTCGAAGCCTTGAAAGCCCTCACCCGTCAGGACCCGACCATCTCCGTCGCGGTCAATCCAGAGACCGGGCAGACTCTGCTCTCCGGCATGGGTGAATTGCATCTGGAGGTAAACGTCCACCGCCTGCGCAACGATATGAATGTGGACGTCGCTGTCGGCAAACCGCGCGTCTCCTACCGCGAAACTGTGACCGCCCGCGGCTCTGGCACCGGCCGCTTCCAGCGCCAGTTCGGCGGCAAGGATCATTTCGCCGTCGTGCAGCTCCGCCTGGAGCCCCGCGCTCATGTGGAAACCGGTGCTAACTTTGAAATCCACTGCAATTTGTCCGAGGAACAGCTTCCCGCATTGTTTCGCACGCCGCTCGAAACCGGTATCAAGGATGCGGCGCTCAGCGGCACGCTCGGTGGCTACCCGGTCATCAACTGGCGCGCCACCGTCGAACGCGTGGAGTGTCACGATACGGACAGTACCGAACTCGCCTTTGAGAACGCCGGCCGCCTTGCCTTTTACGAAGCCATGAAGGCAGCTACGCCCGTGCTCCTCCAGCCCATCATGAACGTGGAAGTGGTTACCAACGACGAATACTTCGGCGCCATCATGTCCGACCTCAATGCCCGCGGCGCCATCGTCCGCAACACCGAAATGCGCGGCCCCAGCCGCGTCATCACCGCTGATGTCTCCCTCTCGCAGATGTTCGGCTACGTCACCAAGCTCCGCAGCCTCTCCCAAGGCCGCGCCACTGCATCCATGACACCTTCGCATTACGCCCCGGTCCCCGCCGACGCCATGAAGCTCCTCGTGGGGTAGGGCGGGTACATGCACTCACTATTCTGCTGAAGCACGAATTACTTCTCGCAACTTTTTTTCAGGAATATCTTCCACCTTGCGTAGTTCTTCTTCGTGCCTTCGTGCCTTCGTGCCTTCGTGCCTTCGTGCCTTCGTGCCTTCAAC
>CAZKIN010000404.1:0-3310 GCA_964552515.1 uncultured Phycisphaeraceae bacterium | reverse complement strand
AACGCGCAACGTTCAGCTTGGAAGGCTGATGCTCTACCATTGAGCTACGCCCGCAAACGCGGTTTTGCACCACAGTTTACTGAATCACTTCATGACCCAACCGGCACCGGCCGCCGCAGAGGCGCCGCCAAGATCGGATTCTAACGGCGACCCTCCTCATGGCCAAGTACAGTCTTCAGCCGGTCAGCCAGATGCGGGCAGCATGCGCCACGCAGGCGGGACTTTTGAAAGGCTTCGAGCTGCAAAAAACACGGATCTTCTCCGGTGCTCAGTATGCCCAAGCGTGGCCATGTCTTAACAGGATCGTGTGTGGTGCTACTATCGCGACCTTCGCTGTTGCCCGATTCCTTTCCCGCATCTGTTCTTTCTGAAGTCCCCTCCGTTCGTCCACCTTCGTGATCTTCGTGTCCTTCGTGGTGCAAAAGAAAAGTGAAGGGTAGGGTTGCATGGCCCTGCGCAGCGCCGCCATGCTGTTGCGTGTTTCACGACATGTTCCCGCCCATCGTCATGGCCTCCTCTCTGCCGCCACTCGCTGGTCCACTACGACATCTTTCATGCTTTCCGTAATTCGCAATCTGCAATTCGTAATTCTACTCAGTGTCCTCAGTGTCTCTGTGGTGCATCCTCTTCCCTCCGTGTTCCTCGTGAGTTTTTCCTCCTTCATGGCTTGTGCGAGTTCGCCGCACGCCACGGATACCATGCATGCTTTTCGTAATTCGCAATTTGTAATTCGTAATTCCCTCTCCTGTTATCGGACCATGCCGCGCGTCAATCTGGGCAATATAGGCACGCGACGCAGGCCACCCGTTCCAGCCCGCGTACAGCGGCGCCAGGGCGGCGGTTGGTGGCGCTGGCGGTGGTGGAACTCCCGCGCCTTTGCGTGTCACATATCTGGCATATTGCACATCTCGATCGGCCGTCGCGCCGAGAGTGCGCGTTATCTGTCACCATCATCCCGATCGATAGTGCCACGGACATGGCACTCGAAACACCGCCATTGCGAGCCACCGTCGCACCTGTCAGATTCGCCCATCTTCACACTCCTCTCTGCCCGCCAATTCACCTAACTCCTTATTGCGCAAACACTTAGGATCGGGTGGCGCGCGCCGCAACCACCCCTGGTGTCTAATAGGGCGAGTGAGGCGTGTTCTGTACAAAGGAGACCCGAAATGTTCGACCATCAAAACTCAAAAACCATCCGCCCAATCAACCCTGCAGCGCCCGCCGCGAAACCGAATTGCCAAAAAAGCGCCGGCCGCAAATTTCCGCCAGTGCCAATTATCAGACACCATCCCGACCGCATTTCGCTATCGAGCCATCCGGTTGGGATACTCTTTCATTCAGATTATGATGCCGCAGCGGATAAACGACGGGAACGAGTCGAGATGATGACGGAAATCATATGGTTATGCGGCGGCGTGGTGGTGGGCGCCGTCATCGGATGGTTGCTCGCGCAAACCAGGCAATCGCGTGAGCGCTCGGAGAAGGCCGCGCAGCTTTCCGCCGCTGAAAATTCTGCGCTGATGTTGCGCGAGCAACTCGCCGCGCGGGAAAAAAACATCGAATCACTGCAACACGAAGTCGAATTACGCGGCCAGGAAGTGGTGCGCCGTCAATCCGAAAGTGAATCATTGGGCAAACGTCTGGCCGAGCAGGAACGCGTCCTTCGCGAAGTGGAAACACGCTTGAAGGATTCGTTCGGCGCGCTTTCCGCGGAAGCGCTGCAGGCCAATGCGCAGCAGTTTCTCGCTGAAGCCAGCAAGACACTTGGTGTTGTGCTTGCCGAGGCCAAGGGTGATCTCGGCAAACGCGAGGAAGCGATCAAGGGACTCGTGCAACCGGTGGCGGAATCGCTGCGGCAATATGAATCGCATGTCAAGGAAATTGAGCGCTCTCGCCAGGCCGGATATGGAACGCTGCAGGAACAGTTGCGACAATTATCTGACACTCACCGTTCGTTGCAGGCTGAAACGGGCAGACTGGTCAACGCCCTGCGCGATCCCAAGGTGCGCGGCCGCTGGGGCGAACTGGCGCTGCGCCGCACGGTCGAACTCGCCGGCATGGTCGAGCGCTGCGATTTCGAGCAGCAGGTCTCTTTTGAAAATGAAGAGGCCCGCCAGCGACCCGACCTGTTGGTTCACCTGCCCGGCGGGCGCAGCATCGCCGTCGATGCGAAGGCCGTGCTCGATGCGTACCTCGATGCGGTGGCGGCGACCGACGAAACGATTCGCACCGCGCAATTGAAGCGCCACGCTACGCAGGTCCGCAGTCGCATGAAGGAACTTGGCGGCAAAACCTATTGGGATCGTCTTGGCTCGTCGCCGGAATTTGTCGTGCTGTTTCTTCCCGGCGAAGCATTTTTCAGCGCCGCGCTGGAGGCCGATCCGACGCTCATCGAGGATGCCATCGGATACAATGTCATCCTCGCGTCACCGACCACGCTGATTGCGCTTCTGCGCGCAATTGCGCACGGTTGGCGTCAAGCGCAGATGATTGAAAATGCGGATCGCATCAGCGCGCTGGGCCGGGAATTGTATGAGCGCCTGCGCACTTTTCTGGATCACATGGTCAGGCTGGGCGGCAATCTCGGCAGTTCAGTGGATACGTATAACAAGGCTCTGGCCAGTCTGGAAGCGCGAGTGCTTCCTTCGGGGCGCAAGATGTCCGAGCTGGGCGCGGGTTCAGGTGACGAGTTGCCGTCAGCAAAGTCCGTCGATCAGATGCCGCGAATTCCGCAGAGTTTGCAGTGAATTGTGTTACGGCAATACGGAAAGCGGATAACTCCGCACGAGATTTCCGTTGACGCGTACTTCAACGCTCCACGGGCCAAGAACATTCGGGATCGCTGCGCCGCCCGACCAGTAGCTGTGTTGATAAAGCTGCGTGAGGTTGAAAGTCGCCGTATGAAAGGCAGTGCCATTGGGCTGTCGCAGAATGACGCTTGCGGAATCGCTCGGTCCTCCGCCGGCCAGCGACAAGCCAAAACCCAGCATTTGACCAACTTGGATCGAAGCGATGTTCGCGGGCGGATCCTTGATCACCGGTCGGGTCGGTGGCGCGCCGACGAGCAGCACGGCGTCCATCAACCCCAGCGGCGAATCGTACGGCGGCGAAGAGTACCACAGGCCCGCGAGATAAGGATCAACCACATCATCTTCACAGTTGCGGACTTCAAAATGCAACTGCGCCGCGTTGGAACAGCCCGAGCTTCCGACGACGGCCAGCTTCTGTCCCGGCACCACGAAGTCTCCGGTCAGGACCACCGCGGAATTCTGCTTGATATGCCCGTAAATCGTGCGAAATCCATTGC
>CAZKIN010000403.1:0-3341 GCA_964552515.1 uncultured Phycisphaeraceae bacterium | reverse complement strand
GACGACCCGCAATACAAATTCATTCGCAACTCGCTCAAGAAAACCGCCACCATCCGCAAGCTGCTTGAACGCCAGCTGCTCTCCGTGAAGAACGCCCTGCTCATCAAGCAGCAGGCCGAGGCCTCCGCCGACTTCGCGCAGAGCATGGGCATCATGGCCACCGAGATCGGCCGCCTCTTCGGCGAAACTGACCTCATCAAGACACAGGCCGACTGGGAAAAAGCCATGGTGCAGTCACAGTCCATGGAGGAACGCATGAACATGTTCCTCGACACTGTGGAAGACATCGCCGCGCAGGATGTGGCCGCCGGTGCGACCGAAAGCGTCACCGATACCGAAATCGACCGCCTCATCGACGCAGAAGCGGAGGCCGAGCACCAGCAGGAACTCGACAAGCTCGCCGGTCTGCGTGCGGAATTGAATTCGATGAAGCAGCAGGGAGAGAAACAGAAATAGGGTCGCCGGTGTATACTATTATGAAGATTTTTCTGTCTACAATTCGACAGAAAACCTCGTGAAGGAAGGGCATTTCCTATGAACCGTTCGCGTGCGCAGATGTTTGGACTCGTAGTTGTTCCCCTTTTTATGGTGGTTCCCAGCCTTCTCTACACCGGCAACCGGTCACACGCAGAGAGCGTGGTTAAGGAAGAAGTGCCTGCTCCTTTGGATTTTGAAAGTGTGATTCGCATCGCGACGATCACTCTTGATGAGCGAAACCAGCTTTCTCCAAGTTATTGTTTGTCCACATCGAAGGACCCTGATGAGAACTGGCACGTTAGATTTGAGAAGCAGCCCGCGAGCCCAGGAGGCCATACGATTGTCACGGTGTCAAATCTCGGAAAAGTGATTAGAGTCTCCGGAGGTCGATGAAGGACTTCGAAATGTATCGGGCACAATGATTCATGATCGCTCGTTCGCACATACATTGGATCACGGAGGTGGGCATGTTCTTCGAAAAGCAAGGCCCGGTGTGGGACACCGTGCGCGAATTGACCCGCCGGTTGTCCGAAGCGGATATTGACTTCGTCATCATAGGCGGACTGGCACTGAATGCGCATCACTATCCGCGCCAAACCGTGGATGTTGACATTGTCCTGACACCGGACGACTTCGAAAAGTTCAAATCTTCCTTTGACCAGCAAATTTATCGTCGAACTCCGGAGTTGCCCCGGCGGTTTGTCGATTCGTCGACCGACGTTACCATCGACATCCTGCTGTCGGGACAATTGGCCGGTCACAGCGGCAAGAACCGCAGTGTGCGCTTTCCGGACCCCAAGGATGCCGAGCCGCACGACGACCTCCGCACCGTATCGCTCGCGAAACTGATCGAGCTGAAACTGGTGACGTGGCGATACAAGGACTGGGGCGACGTGGTGGAGTTGATTCGTCGTAACCAGTTGACGGCAGCATTCGCCGATCAACTGGATCCGGCCGTGCGTTCGTCATTCACCCAGTGCTGGGACCAGGCGAATGACCCGCAGTACGGACCTTGATAAAGTGGTTGCGCTCGGCGGTTCGATAATCCAATGTATGGTTCATGGAGGTTACATGCGTATGAATTTGCGAATGGTCATGATGACAAGTTTGCTGTCGATGATTCTTAGCGCAGGTTGCACAAGCAGTGGCTCGAAGTTCAATGTGCTCGATACCTACCCCGGTCCCGCGGACAAGATGCCGGTCGCCGGGGACGTGCCCGCCGGGTCGGCCGACTCGTGCCGCAACGACTGGGTAACAATTGTGCGCATCCGCCATCACCAGTCCGGCTCGCACGATCATATCTACGCCGACGTCACCAACTGCGGCACGGAAACCATTTATGTCACTATTTCGGCGGAAGTGGCCGGTCCGCAGCATAACTGGTGGACCCAGGCCGGCGGCGCGTTCATTCCGCCCGGCGTCGAAAAGCGCGTCAGCACGAGCGACGAGCGCACCGACGATCACCAGTTCACGGGTGTAGGCCGATTCAATGCCCGCGCGGGTAACGCCGAATGCGGCGCGTGGCGCTATGTACAGGTCGTGCGCTAGCGTCAGCGGTCTCAACGAATCTAGTGACACGCATCGTTCACCGACGGCGGCCGCGCGCTTCGCCCGGCCGGCGCGGCCAACTTCAACAAGGACAGCAACATGGACTGGATCACCGATCCGCAGGTCTGGATCGCACTGGGTACGCTGACCGCGCTGGAAATTGTGCTCGGCGTGGACAACGTGGTGTTCATTTCCATTCTCGCGGGCAAATTGCCCGCGCATCAGCAGGAGAAGGCGCGGCGCACGGGACTGGCGCTGGCGATGGTCATCCGCATCGCGCTGCTTTTTTCCATCACGTGGATCATGCGACTCACCGTGCCGCTGTTTAACTTTTTCGGCGCGGAGATTTCCGGCCGCGATCTGATCCTGATTGTCGGCGGATTGTTCCTGCTGGCGAAAAGCACGCATGAAATTCATCAGAAACTGGAGGGCGAGGAAGGGCACGCCTCCGCGAAAGTGCATCCGAGTTTTCGCAGCGTGATCGTGCAGATTCTGCTTTTGGATATTGTCTTTTCGCTGGACTCGGTGATTACCGCGATCGGCATGGTCGACAAGATCGGTGTCATGATTGCGGCAGTTATTTTCGCCGTCGGATTCATGATGGTTTTCGCGGGACCGATCAGCGGGTTCGTCGAACGGCATCCCACCGTCAAGATGCTGGCACTGAGTTTCCTCCTGCTGATCGGCGTGACGCTGATTGCCGAGGGATTCGATCAGCACATTCCCAAGGGCTACATTTATTTTGCGATGGCGTTCTCCGTTTTCGTCGAGGTTTTGAACCTGCGGCTTACGAAACCGAAGGCCGCGCCGGTGAAATTGCATAAGCGCATTACGGAAAACTAGCCTCGGCAGTGCGCCGACTCCGGCGCGATGATGACTGATAATTGGCACTAGTGGCGTTTTGCGGCCGGCGCTTGTTTGGCAATCTGGTTTTGCGGCGGGGATTTTGGTGCCGGGTCGGCGGTTGATTTTCGGGTTATGGTGGTCGGGCATTTCGGTTCTCCTGTGTACAGAACACACCTCACTCGTCCTATTAGACACCAGGGCTGGTTGCGGGAGCGCGTCACCCATTCATAAGTGATTGTGGCATAGGGAGTTATGGAGATTGGCGGGCGGGGCGGATGTTAAAATGGGTGATTGGGACGAGTGCGGGGCGCGGTAGGGATGTGCGGGTTTGGAGTGCCAGGTCGATGGCACTGTCGGCTGGGCTGATGGTGACTGATAACGCACACTCTCGGCGCGACGGCCAATCGAATTGCGCAATGTGTCAGATGTGGGACATCGTGAGTGCCGCAGTTTCCACCACCGCCAGCGCC
>CAZKIN010000402.1:0-3343 GCA_964552515.1 uncultured Phycisphaeraceae bacterium | reverse complement strand
TGTTCCCGATCTGGCAGGTGTTGGGCTGCAACTGGTTCACGCACAAGCCGGTGCCAGGGTTGCAACTGTCGGTCGTACAGGCAATGCCGTCGTTGCAACTGATCGGATTGCCGCCCGTGCAGACGCCGCTGGCACACAGTGAGTTCTGCGTACACAAACCGGTGTCCGTGCATGCGGTGCCGTCCGACGCGTCGTTGCTCAAACAGGTGCCGGAACCATTGCAGGTGTCCGGATCAGTGCAGTCGGTATCCGCGTTCGGAGTCGCTGAGACGTTACATGGCGTGTTAACCGGCCGGAAGGGATGGGCACAAACGCCGGCCTGGCAAATGTCATTGGTGCACTGGTTGCCATCGTCGCTGCACGGAATGCCGTTGCCGACGTTGGTGTGCTGACAACCGCCGCCCGAGCAGAAATCGAAGGTGCATTCGTTGTTGTCGTCACATGCGGCCAGGTCGACCGCGACGGTCATGCAATCGGCAGTGGTGGTGCAACCGTTGCCGTCTGCGACGACGACACAGAGGTTATACGTTCCCACTCCGGCCGCGGTGTAATCAAACAACGTGTTTGATGCCGTCGGCTGACCGAGGAACGGCAAACCGCAAACGACATCGGTGGGTGCGCAGACGCCGCCCGGTTGCAAAAGGCAATCGGCGGCGGTCAGGCAATTCATCGGGTCCTGATCGTTCCATGCAAAGGTGAATGGAGGCAAACCACCCGATGCGGTGGGCGCTCCGCCGATGCTGATTGCCGCGCCAGGGCCGCACTGAAAGAGGTCCGGTCCGGCGTTGGCGACGAGCGTCGTGGTGTTGATAGTCACCGTTGAAGTCGAGGTCGTGTTGGCCGCATCGGTCACGCGTACTTGAATCGTACGGGCGACCGGCGACGCATCGGGCGAGAAGTAAAACAACTGCTGAGTCGAAGTGGTTGGAGCACCACCACAACCCACGGGCGGCGGGGAGAGTTTGTCCGGCGTCGTCGGGCTGATGCCGCCCGCCAAGGTCAGACCGAGACCTTCACCCGGTTGCAGCGGATTACCGGCCAACCCGAGAATTTCGAATGTGTAGTTAAACGGACCGGACCCGTTGGTGGTGGATGCATCGATAGCGATGGCATCATTGAAGCACACCACGGGCTTGGCGGCCGTCGCGGAGGTGGCGACGAAACCACCGGGGCAGGCGGGCGGAGCACCGCCGCCGCCATTGCCGGCACCGGCGGGAGTGATGGTGATGCCAGTGGTGGCGGTAAGCGTATCAAACACATCACGAACCGTAACGGTCACGTTGGCGGCACCCGGAACACCTGGTGACGTATAATTGACAACGACATTGCCGGCAGTGGCGGCAGTCAGACAGTTCACCAAACCGTTGCCGGTGGTGAAAACGGCCGGCGCGATGGCCTGCAGAATACCGCCCGCACCATTGGGATTGCTGAAGCAGACCGTGTAAGGCGCGGTACCGCCGGAAACACGGGCGGACAACGTACGCGTGCGGTTCAAGTCGATGGCGGGCACTTCAAAAGTCGCGGAGACCGCGAGCGTTTCGGAAGCGCGCATTTCGATCGGGAAGCTGGTGGCCGCGGCTGCGGAGACCTGGTCGCTAATCGTCGCCGTGACCAATACGGAACCACGACCGGGCAGACCAGTGGCCCGGACAGCCCAGAAGGCCGCTTCGAAGACACCATCGGCGCGGGCAATGCCGCGAACCGCGGTGCTCAAGCGTGAAACATCCAACGTCGCGGCACAGGGACCGGGAATCAAGCGACCGTCCGACTGATTGGCGGATACGGTAAAATCAGCGACGTAAGAACCAATGCCACCCTGACCAGTTGCCTGCACGGTGACACAACGTCCCGGCTCGACCAGCGGGCTTTGCGGAGCGGCATCGGCTACGGTCAGCGCTTTGTCGGGAGCGACAGTGACATCGACGGTGGTGGAACCTCGATTACCGGAAGCGTCCGTGACCACCACTTCGAAGGCCACGTTTCCACTCACTCCCGGGACCGTGAACGTAATCGATGAACTTACGACACCGGTGATGGGATCATCGAAAAGCAGACCCTCGGCACCAGCAACCGGACCGAGCAGGCAGGCATCATCGCCTTCCGGAGAGCCGACCATCCGCCACTTCACATGGTAACGATCGATTTCGCCGGCGCCGGCATCGGCCTGACGACAGCAGGCATCGGCCGCGACCGACTCGTCGCAAAGATCAACAACTTCATCGCGGTTGAACTGGGTACCGCCGTCGATATCGGCGCGGAGTGTAAATTGAAATTCGGTGGGTTCGTCCAACTGGCCGGCGGTGCGATTACGCGGGAGCGGTTCCAACGATACACCCGACTCCGAAACGGCATTCACACGAAGCGCACTTTGCGGACGGGCAAGCACAACCAGGACTTCGGCAGTATCGAGCGGCACGTCATTCGGACCGACAGCAGATTCCGGTTCAAACGCGCTGACCGTGACGCGGACGATCGAACCTTCCAAGCCGGGATCGCGAATGATTGACTCAATGGTATTGCGGCTTTCCACGACGCCGTCATCCAAACTCGGACCGGCGACCTGGATCAACTCGCGGGCGGGACGGCCTTCCAGTTGCGGCCGGCCGGCATTAACGATCGCATAACTCCAGCGCAGCTGCGCTTCGCGCGAGGCCCGCGCGGTAATGACCGCGGTACCCTGCACCGCATCATTGCGGATCAGCCGCGGGCGATTGGCCGAGAGGAAGACGCTCATCGGATCGGCCACATCATCAATGACCGCCGGCGCATCCGGATCGACCGGCGGCACAGTTGTCGTCTGCTGACAACCCGCGCTGATCATCAAAACAAACGCCGGGACAATGCCCCAAACCAAAGTCAAACGGCCACGCATAACGAGTCCTGCCTTTCGTCGCACATCCACACACCAACGAATCTGAATTCGGGAGCATCCGTGCCGCCAATTTCCCCCCAAAATCCCCTGGACATTCCCCAACGAAATGTATGGCGATTATCCGCGACCAAAACGCAAAAATCAATACAAAGGTCCGTCGCGTCGAGGTTTATGACTGGAAACCGTGCATCCTTTCCAATAATTCACACGTCCGCTTGCTTCTTGAGTTCCACTACGCTGAGACATTCGGACGCGAAGGAAAACCTGGAATTACAACCGTCGTTCGTTTACCGGACGGTCCAATTTCCGCGATCGCCCATTCAATCCGGCACCAACACACCGCTAAACGCCCATTTGGATCTGGCCGCCCTGACTAATTTCCCAACACGATCAACCGACCAGCAAATGGATTGGCGGAGAGCGAAGATTCGCCGGTTCCAGGGTTTCCGATAATGCGGGTGCGTAGAAATC
>CAZKIN010000401.1:0-3354 GCA_964552515.1 uncultured Phycisphaeraceae bacterium | reverse complement strand
CATCATGGAATGACGCGATCAGCGCCGCGAGCGCGTTGCCGGGATTGAGCAGCGTTCCGCCATACGATCCGCTGTGCAGATTCTGCTTCGGTCCGGTGATAACGATTTCCTTGTAGACCAGACCACGCGTGCTCAGCGTGATCGCGGGAATGTCGCTGTTGAACTTCGGCGTGTCGGAGAGTGCCACATATTGGCACGCCAGCCGCTCTTTCTGCGCATCCACCAGCTTTTCCAGGTTGGGCGAGCCGATCTCCTCCTCGCCCTCGACAAGGAACTTCACCCGCGCCGGCAGCTTGCCCGCGACCTTCATCCACACCTCGGCCGCCAGCAGATGCGCCAGCACCTGTCCCTTGTCATCCGCGGAACCGCGCGCGTAAATATTTCCTTCGCGCACTGTTGGTTCGAACGCCGGCGATTTCCAGAGCGACTCGTCCCCCACCGGCTGCACGTCATAGTGACCGTAAACGAGCACTGCGGCCTTCCCGCTGCCCGAACCCGAGTCCGCCAGGATCGCCGGATGCCCCGCCGTATCGATCATTTCCGCGCGAATGCCCGCATCCGCAAAAAGTTTAAGCACCCACTCGCCGCATTTCCGCGTTTCGGCTTTCTTTTCCGGATCGGTCGAAATACTCGCCGACCGCAGAAAGTCGAACAGCCGCTTGAGATAGGATTCCTTGTTGGCGTCGATGTGCGCGAACACTTTATCGATCATGCTATAGGGCTCCTTTCCGGACAGACCATCGTCAGTTCTGGTCGAAGCCCAAGGGTACAACTTTGCGGGGAGAGACGCAAACCACGCAGCGTATAGAATGCGGAAATCTTACCGCGCCGTACCCCTAAGGGAGCGGTATGTGTGCGACCATGAATAGAGTCGCGAGGCCGTCAGAACCACAAGCGTAAGCGCGTGGTCAAATGAACTGTTAAGTCACGAACTCATCGGAGCCGATGGATCGCGAGAAATAGCAACATGGCCAATCGCCGCAAATTCCTGTTCGCACTCATCATGATCTTCGGCACGCTCGCGCTCACTGAGGGCCTTTGTCGACTGCTCGGGTTTGGTGCCCCCCCTGCCATCGACGCCGCCATTTCCGATTGGCACGAAACGCCCGACGGCAGCACCTTCTGGGTCGCGCGCGGCCCCGAGTTCAACCGCGACGGCCTCCGCGACCGCGACCACGACATCACCGCAGCCGACGGTGTACAGCGCATCGTCTGCCTCGGCGACAGTGTTACCCTGGGATTCAAGGTCGCGCGCAACCAGACCTACTCATTCCTCCTCGAAGAATTCATGCGCCAATTGGACCTGCCCGTTGAGGTCTTCAACGTCGCCCAGTCCGGCTGGTCCACGCGCCAGGAGCTTGAGGCCTATCGCCGCATCATCCGTCCCTACCGTCCGCACCACATCTTCGTCGGCTTCTGTCTCAATGATGTCGCAGAGATGAACAACAACCTGCTTGAGCGACCCTCGTGGACCACGCGTCAAGTGCTGCGACATTCCGCGTTCGCGCAGGCGATCATCGGTGCGGAGCGGCAGCAGGTGCGCCGGGTCGAAGAATTGTTTCAAGACCCACCGGCGCCGGCCGTGCTCGATGGGTGGCAAAGTGTTTTCGCTGACCTGCTCACCTTGCGCGACGAAGCGGCCGACGACGGATGCGCCGTCTCATTGCTTATTTTTCCCTTTCGTTTTCAATTGAATGCGGATGCGCCGCCGCCAATCGCGCAGAAATTGATGTTTGAATTCTGCCTGCGTAATGCGATACCATCCCTGGATCTCCTGCCCGCGCTGGCCAAAGCTGGGACAGAGGCATTTGTGGATGACAGCCATTTGTCAGCCGTCGGCGCGAGGGTGGTCGCCGAAGAGATCATCCGCTGGGGCCGCACCGGCTGCATGATGTGCGGCCACGATTTGGCTGAATTTGCAGGCGAAACGTGTCCGAAATGCGCGACGAGAATTGAGCGATGAAACAGCAGCCACGTGAACTCACCGCGAGCGACCTCGGCGACATCAGTTGGAACGAAGTCGCGCCCGGTCTCTTTCGCATCGTGGCCGACCTGACCTGCGCGCGTTGTGGGGCGTATCAGGCCGCCGACTGCGACCCCACGTCCCGCAAAGACCCGGCGATCCGCATGACGATCCAATTGCTGAATGCGGTCGGATGGCGGGTGAACGCCGGTCAAATCCTCTGTCCCGAATGCGCCGCGGGTTAGGTGCCCGTTTGCGGCGCGAATTGGAGTGCCGAACTGGTGGCACTAAAACGGTCCTGAATTTCAGAAATCACAGGGTCCGATAAGATTTCGACGGTGACTGTTAACGTACACTCTCTGCGCGGCGACCGATGATGACAAGGGCTTGGCAGCCAGAAACCACTGAAAATGCAGGGTATTTTGATGCGCATGCTTGAGCGTAGAATTCACGGGTGGCCGGGAGCGTTCCGAACGGTTTTCCGGGCCCCGGGGGAAGCGCCGGGCTCCTGAATCGGGGGCGGGCATGAAACGCACTTTTCATAAACTATTGTCGGCACAGCAGTTACAGATCAACAGCGCGGGAGCTGGACGGTGCGGAACGCCGTCGCGGGCGTCGGGGGGAGCGTCGGATGGTTGCCCGCAAGGTATCGCAGGCGGGCGCAGATAGGGGTTATTTTGCGCGAAAATGTCAGATGATTGGCAGTATAAGGAAGGTACGAAGGAGAGAATTGCGAAAAGCGAGAATGATCCCGACGACGACGGGTATGACGCGCGCACCATACAGTATATTTTGATGATTGGCGGATTGATCGACAGCATGTCGGAAAACGGTCACAAGAAACAGCCTGGCGGCGCATCGCCCGGCCAGCGAGCGGGACGATAACTGACTATTAATTGGCACTTACGTTAGGGAGATTCCTTTCATATCGTGCTGCGCATGGAAATGCCGCGCTGTCGATGGCGCAGACATGGCAGACAGGCGGTCACGGAAAAGTCAGCGTCGCTTCGGTCCCCTGACCGAACGTCAAGGTGTTCGATCGGCCGTTGATCTGGCCATCGCCCGACCATGAGCTAAAAGGCCACGGCGCCGGCACCGTGAACGTAATCTTACTGCCGTCGTTGTAGAATCCGAAGATACCAACTTCGCCGACCTGGTTGGTGAATCTAGTTCCCACCACGTTGCCCCCTTGGATACCACCAGGGTTATTGGGCGGAATAGTAAGTGGCGTGGACACAACGTCCGCGTCGATCAGGGTACCGGTTCCATCCGCTCCCCCATCTACGACGATTCTCAACGGATTCATGTCGATAAATATCGCGTCAATGGTTCGATCGCGATCCATCGTGAAATGCAGGATGCCTTTGTCGCTGCCTACGGTGGTGCCCGCC
>CAZKIN010000400.1:0-3361 GCA_964552515.1 uncultured Phycisphaeraceae bacterium | reverse complement strand
TTCCCATTCTCGCGTCCGACGCGTTCCACCGCGGCAACTGGAAGAAGCGCAAGGGCTTCAAGTTCGCGGATTTGTTTGAGAAGTCGCCAAGCCGCCGTGCAGCAGTGCGGGTGTAGAACACTCCGCAGTCAGTCGTCGTCATTAGTGAGTTGCGTCCATGACCTTCATTAGACGCTGGTCAGTTCCCCTATTGGCCTGTGCGGTGGATTTCTGCGCGCTGCGCGGATCGGCCTTCGCGGAAGAAATCAAAATACCACAGCCGCATGAGGCGACACTTTCGGCGGACGAGATCATTGCGCGCATGGTAAAAGTGTACGAAACGTGTCAATCGTACCAAGACGACGGAGTGGTGGATATCTCCACTAATGGAGTAGTTGAATCGCGGCCGTTCTCCACCGCTTTTGTGCGCCCGAATTTATTTCGTTACGAGTTCACCTCTTCTAATTACCCACGCTTTGTTCTCTGGTGGGATAGTAAGAACATCCAATCCTGGTCTAACTTAATGCCGAACATTATTACGCATCAGGACTTCAGTCACGCACTTAGCCGTCCCACGGGTATCTCGGGAGGCTCTGCGTCCCGCATTCCGTCACTACTGGTGCCCGGTACAATTTGGGGTTCAGGTCTGAAGTTGGTCAAGGGGGCGATCCTGCATAGAGAGGAATCAACTAATGGGGTCCATTGCTACAAGATCGAGTATTCGCGCCCAGGTAGCGACAAAGTCAACACGTTGTGGATCGACAAGCGGCGATGTGTGCTCATCAAAATGCAAGAAGTTCAAGTGATTGGAGACAAGAGGACGCACCACGTTACGACTTATACTCCGAAAATTGACATCTCCATCGATCCATCCCTGTTCGACTTTACTCCTCCGCAGCCGGGAAGAGAAGAACCTGAAGTTCAATGAGTTATTCGATTTGCAACCTATTCGGACCATCGGAAACCTGTAAATCAATTTGAGATTTGTCTTGTTCACCAAAAAACAGTCTTTATGACGGGTGCGGGTTTTCCTTGCAGTTTTCGCGTTTTATCGCTACTCTGGTGAAGACTGTTGGCCGGTGGACGCCGGTACGGCACCATGTGAATTTCACAGGCGTGCCGTGCGGGTAGGGGAGAAGGTTCATGCCGCGTGCCGTTTGCGCTTTCGCGTTTTATTGGGTATGCGCGGTTAGCGTGCTTCCGGCACAATCCCGGGCAGCAGAAGATCACGCCGCGGTAAACTCCACTCCGGTTTCCGCGACCATCGAGTTCGCATCAACGGAAGGTGCCATCTCCTTTGACTTCGACCCTGCGGTGCTTGACGAACTGGGCTGGAGCCTGGCCGTACGCAGTGCGCTGGAAGAGTCGTCCGATGTTCGCCGTGCGGCCTTCACGCTGAATGAAAACGGATCAATGCAAGTCGATCGCCACCAACCCGCCATGCCGATAGCGCTCGAACTGCGCACCGGCGGTGGTTTGCTCATCTCGAAGAATGGTCAGCGTTACACGGTTCTGACCGATCTGACCTTGCGAAAGTCGGAGGAAGCGGGCTGGCTGATTTTCAGTGCGCCCGGCGTCGCCAACGAGGAAATGGCCGTCTTCCAATTGGCCGACTTGATGATTGACTTCCTGCCCGCCGTGGGAAAGCTGCGCCTCGCGGGACAACTCAGTGTCACTGCCGCTTGGGCGCGCGAACTGGGCAGGCCGAACCTCGCCGGTCGGGCAATCGGCGTACTGACTTTGGAAGCATCGTTGCAGAAGGCCGATGCGATGGATGCTGGCGGCGCGGATGAAGACGATGGCACATCAGCCGCCCTTTCCGCCACCGCCGGTCCGGATGTGATCGTCGGCGAACTGCACGATGTGTCCAGCTATGGCACCCTCGGGTTTTCCGGCATCTATGCCTTCGCCGTGGGCACCATTTCCTGCAATCAAGGTGACACGCCGGTGTCATGGTTCGCTAACACCAATCAGCATCCGGTCATCGGTCAGAACATGTTCCGTTGGAAGAACGGCCGGTTCGAACAGATCGGCATGAGCTGGCTGAAGCACGGTTTTCTGGCGGTGCGCGGCAACACCTGCCAGTTCGGTTGCACACCTCCGCCGCTCGATGGTCAGCAACTCGGCGTAGGTTGTTCCGATCCTTATTCCGCCGGATTGAATGGTCAGCAGTCCAACCTCGGACCGCGTTCGCAGGTGAATCCCAATACCGGTTCTTATCCTTATCCATACTCCGCACCCGGCTATGCGCAGACGATCGGTCGCCGTTTGCAGGTTTACGAGGACGACCTCGACCCGGCGCTGAACGCCGGCGCGCTCTATTTTGTCGAAGGTCATTATGTCACCGCTGATGATGCGCTGGCGGGCAATCAGAACAACAACGCTTCCTATCGCCGCGCAACGATCACGGCTTCGCTCAACCATTACGAGCTCGGCCTCTCCGGCATCACCACCCGCCGCAGCCCTGCAATCAAGGCGTGGCAGGACTACGATCCGACCGTCGTCGAGACGGATATCGAAGTGCCGAGCGAGGGACTGTTCATAGTCGCGGCGAAGGTTACGGATGTCGGCAACGGTTTTTGGCGTTATGAGTACGCGGTGCAGAACTTAAGCAGCGACCGCGCCGCCCAGGCCTTCAGCGTGCCGATCGATCCCGGCGCCACCGTTTTCAACGTCGGATTTCATGACGTGGATTACCACAGCGGTGAGCCCTACGCCGCGACGGACTGGTCATTCAATCAATCAAGCTCGAACGCTTCCTGGTCTACGGAAACCCACTCTTCTAATGCCAATGCCAATGCCCTGCGCTGGGGTACGCTGTATAACTTCCGGATGGACGTGAACCGCCCGCCGTCCTCGCTGCCCGCCACCATCACGCTGTTCAAGCCGGGTTCGCCGAATAGTGTCACCGGGTTGACGCTGGTACCCGCCACGCCGCCTCCGCAATGCGGCAACGGCTCGATCGAATCGGGCGAACAGTGCGACCCACCGGACGGCGTGCTGTGCAATTCCGGGTGTCAGATAATTGTCAACAATGCCTATCGCGGTGGTCTCTTGTGGGACAAATGGTGGGCGGTGGCCGGCGCGGCCGTGCCGACCGGCGATCATCCTCTCTATCCGCAGATCGGACAGCAATCCGGCAGTGCAACGTTTCGCTGTGTGGAATGTCATGGTTGGGATTACGACGGCGCGGCCGGTGCGTATGGCGCCGGGCCACATTTCACCGGTATCGACGGCGTTCGCGGCAGTGCCATGTCGCCCCTCAATATGTTTAACCTCATCAAACAAAGCAACGTGACCAACGGGCACGGCTTCGGCGCTCTGGGCCTCGCCGACCAGGACATTCGCGATCTGGTGCAGTTCATTCGCGATCTGACCATCG
>CAZKIN010000399.1:0-3387 GCA_964552515.1 uncultured Phycisphaeraceae bacterium | reverse complement strand
AATCAGCGTGGAGGCGCTGCGCGGAAGTCAGTGATCTGGCACCATTGATGAAGGGCGATGTCCAGATTTGTAGGCGTGCACCCGGCGGATTGCGCAAGGGATAAGGCATCATGCGTTGATCGGTGGGCTTCGGTCGACCTGAATTTAACGCCAGTATCAGTTGGTGGGACGTCGGGCGGACAATTGAAACCCTTGCTCTCACTCGGCTATTTGCAAGGAACAGTGCGAATTTTTAGAATGCCCGCCTTGTGGCGGGATTGGGTCACGAGACATCGCGGGAATGTTGCACCGGTCTGCAAGGCGGCCCAAGTGCATGCCCGACATTTATCAAGGAATCGCCAATGAAGGACCAGCCAAACATCGAGACTACGAATCACGAACGCCGGGCGATCTTGAAAACCGCCGGGGCTGCGGTGATTGCCGGAACTGTTGCTTCGGCGCCGCTCTCCCAAGTCCTGGCGGCCCAAGAGACGCAACGGCCCAAGGCGGCGGAGCGGAACAGCGGGCCGCTGGGCGCGCGGCTGCGCGGCGTGCAGCACTTCGGGCTCACCGTGCAGAACATGGACCGTGCCTTTGCATTCTATACGGAGGTTCTTGGCGGTACGGAAATCATGCGCGACGGCGATTTTCAGGGTGAAGGCATTCACAACACGCTGCTGACCGATCAAGAGATCGAAGCCCGCGTGCGCCGGGTCAATCCACGCACCATGGGGATCCCGGACCTTAAAAGCGGCGCGCAACGGCTGGATGTACGGTTCATTCAGTTCGACAACGTGGTGATCGAACTGCTGCAATACCGCGACGCCGGGCAGCCCGCCGGCAGCGGCGGCAGTTTCGCCGAGCCGCTCGATCACATGAGCCCCGCTTTCCCGAGGATGATGCATATTTGTTTCCATATCCGCGATGATGTCGACTTCAACAAGTTCATCGCTGATCTGGAAGCCGAATCGGTGCGGCGCGGAATGACGCAGGTGAAGGCCAACCGTATCATCACGGTGACATCTGAGCAGGAGCGGCAGGCCGCGCCCATGGAGTCTTTTAGCAACGGCATCACCGAAGGCCGTTCGAATGGCTGGAGGCTGATATACTGCAAGGGTCCCGAAGGCGAGCAGCTTGAGTTCGTTCAGGCGCTGGGACCGGTGAAGCGCATCTTCGATGATGCGCTGGAAGCGCGTCGGAAGGCCGTGGGTTGATGACTTCGAAGTGACAGGTGGGTCAGCGCGGTAACGCATTGGGTTGCGGCAAGTTGGCTCACCCGCTCCGCTCCACCTTGAACCCCCCACACACACAACAGAGCGCACGGCGGCGATTAGGCCTTCGGCACCGGCCAGTCGCGGCCGGGGCAGATGATAACGACGAAGAAAAGCCGGTTGTAACTGTTCGCCAACATGGGGCTGGCCCACGTTCAACCACGGGGCAAGCCGCAAACGACCGCGCAGATAATCTTCAACACACCACGTCGAGCGATGTTCGGTCGTCCGGTGTACTGATTTATTGACCAACAAAGTTGT
Organism: uncultured Phycisphaeraceae bacterium; assembly: GCA_964552515.1. GTDB lineage: Bacteria > Planctomycetota > Phycisphaerae > UBA1845 > UBA1845 > JACQXM01. The sequence continues at coordinate 1,876 of CAZKIN010000399.1, read as the reverse complement.
TCTGCACCAACTCGAAGTCGCGGAGGTCGGCGTCACCATCATCATCCGTGTCCGCCGCGCTAAAACGGACTGCCGTACATGCACCGCCCGGTGAAGTTCCGCCTGGCCCGCCCATGCAGGCAGCCAGATCGCGAAATGCAAACAAGTCCAATGCACTCAGTGCGATCTGCCGAATCTTTCCGCGCTCGGAAATTCTCAGATGCCGGGCGAGTTTCTCCGGTCCGCCCGCGGCAGCCATGAAAATCTTTACCACGGTCGGACTTGCCGGATTGAGCACGGCCGCCAGTCCGGTGGCAGTCAAGCCCGGCGGAGTTGACTCACATTTGACCTTCAGGGCATAGAGGTTACCCGGACAATCGTCGAGCGATCCGTCCGCCGGCGAGGTATCGCGTGCCGTGCCACATCCTGGCACTCCGGAACATCCCGGAGCCGAGCAACTCAGTTCACACTTGTCGAGTACGCCGTCGGCGTTGCAGTCGGCGAAGTCATAACGGCCAATTTCCTGTCCGGAGGAGAGCCGCGCGACCAGCACGACGGCGGCCTGCTGCCCGACCGCCGCGCCGTTTACAATTGCCGTTCCGTATAGCACGGCGTCCGGTTCCGGAATGGCTCCAAACAGCCCTGTGGCTGCCAGACCAAAAACGACGACGGCGCGATTCACGGTTGAGGCTATCATGAAATCCCTCTTTTCAGTTAGTACGTGTCTTTGCTTTTCAAACATCACATCGCGTCCCAAGTGTTGGTCGATTCTTCCCTACCATCGACATAGCATGGTCGCTGGAGGACAATGCCCCTTAATCCATGAGCGGAAGAAACTGGTTTTCCTTTTCCAGTGACTTTCTGAGTCGTTCTGCATGCACCTTTCCCTCCCGATAAGTCTCCACGGCACGGTCCTTCGCCCGGCCGTAGGCATCTTCGTGCGCGACCTTGTCGCTCTCCGCAAGAGTTTCCCACTCAGCTGCATCTGGCCAGTCGTACTTGGGTTTTATGAAGTCCTCTGGTTGCTCCATTCCCCGCCGGCTCGGGGCTGATTCTGGAATTCTCCACTTCTGAGCCTTGAGGCGATGCTCTTCTACCTGGGCCGTGGTCCGCGTTGATTGATCGTCAACAAATAACCAGTGCGTCGGGGCCGCCTCGGCTCGGACAATTTCAGCAAACGCGCCCGTCTTTGAATTGATTTGCTTGAAGCTCTCAACCACCGCGAGGGCAACTTGCGCTTCTTCATCGAGTCCCGTTGGGTCGGTGTGCATCAAAGGATGGTTGAGCGCATAGGCATACGCATTGGCCTTTTGCGGTTTGGACAGATACGCGGCAAGTTCAGCGGATGGCAGCATGGCCGGATTGGCAAATTTCGGGTCCGGCGATATGAACCGCGCCAACTTTCCCGCGCGATACCGCGCCTCAAAGTATTGAAGGTCGGATTCGGCGTCCTGCTCCTTTCCCGTAAACCCATACGGCGGGCGGGCGATAACAGTGGGCTCATGGGAATGTCGCACATCGCCAAAGGGGTAGTACGCTGTTTCCTGCACGAGCGCTCCATCGCGATCGGTCATCACGGCGGCGGACCCGAGATGGTCGCCGTGATAGAAGATCACGTCCTGGCTTTCGGCGGCCGCCGGAACCAGGGTGACTGGGGCAGGAAGTGTCAACCAAATGGCACTTCCGGAGTTAATCGGCGCAGCGGCATCCCCGACGTTTTCCGGCAGCGACGGATCGCGCAACTCCCAATGCAGGCGTTGGGGGTCATGAGCATGAATGCGGGCTTCAGCGTTCACAGGGCCGCGCCGCTGAACTGAAGCGCCGTTCCCCGCCGCGCTCTTATTGGGAGTGGCGTTCGGAGCGGGACTGGCCGCCCAAGCCAGTCCGGCCGGCACAA
>CAZKIN010000398.1:0-3413 GCA_964552515.1 uncultured Phycisphaeraceae bacterium | reverse complement strand
GACGCGAGAAAGTCGTCACGTCCGGGCCGATTCAAGGTGCCGCGTTCGCGTCAGGAGGCGTCGCGACATGGTCTGGTTTCTTGGCGCGGGCGATCAAATCGGCGACATAGTCACGCCACTCTTTATCAAGTTTATTATCGGCGGGACCGAAGGCGGCCTCGAATTCGGCAATGGTCTGCTGTTCGGAAATGGGTTCGCCCGGTTTTTTCTCAGACATGGTGCGCAAATAGGTACTCATGCCATTGGCGTGCCGATGCAACAGAAAGTGGGCCAGTGACCATGCATAGGCATAGCGCTGCGCGGATGCGGTGGGGTCGCCGTCCCAGGCGCGATATTGAGTTATCAACTGTTTGATCGGAGGCAGAACGTCGGGTGCGCTGATGTCGGCCAAGCGAAGGTCATTGACGGGAACCAAGCCATCGTCGCAGCAAGGCATGGGGACTTCAAAGAGGCAGGCGAGGCCTTCGTTTATCCACATGGGAATCATGGATTCGCGAACGAGCGGGCCGACGTTGAACGAAACTTGGTGCGCAACTTCGTGGTTGGCCGTGACGCGTTCCTTTTGTTCGGTGATCGGATCAAACAACTCAGCGCGCATTGCGGCTACCGTTGCATCGCTAAAGGACCAAACTGGCCCTGGGGAATGGCTCATAGAGGGAACCTCCATGGAGCTAATTCCGTGTTCACGAAACCACTCCAAATAGTCGTTTCCCAACACCGGCGACCGCCCCTTCCACACGTTGATTAGAAAAGTTCGATTCGATTTTTCGTCATAGAATCCCTCGATGTAGGAACCGGCAGGCAACCGCTCGCGTAATGTGAGCGCTTCTCCAATCCACTCATTCAACAAGACAATCTGAAGATCCGCTCGCGGGGATTTCAAGGGAATCTTCAGTCGCCGCATAACATTTTGGAAGGCAACCAGCGTAAGTTCCGCATTTTGCAAGTACCGTGCCGCAGCGTCGTCACGAACGTCATACAGAACCTGAAAGTGCACGTCCTCGATAGTTAACAATTGGTCTGGCGCACCTTCAGCCGTCGGGGCGGCTAACAGCAGTAATAATGCGCCCCAATACAAGAGGACCATGTTCTTCAACACGATTCCACCTCCGTGAGGAGTTGGGTTGGAGCGCCAATATCAGCCACCACGACTTCACCGGTAAAGGCTTGGGCTCCGGGCGATTGGAAACCGATTTTCGACGCGACGAAAGTTATGGTCAGGTCGGCGCGGATGTTGACGCTCGCGGGCGCTCCGGAATCGCAGTCGAAACCGGAGGGGACATCGATCGCCACCATCGCGCGACGCGGTGCGGCATTCAGCGTAGCGATCAATTCAGCCATGGGACTGCGGACCTCTCCGGAAAAACCGGTGCCGAGCAGCGCGTCCACGAATACGGTGCGGACGGTGTGCCCCGACATGGCGGCCGGCACTTGCGATCCTTCCATGATATGTCGCACCGGAAGATCCATCTTGCGGACAATGCCAAAGTTGGTTGCACAGTCGGGAGAAAGTTTCGACTCCGTAGCGGCGAGGATGCAGGTAACCGACCAGTCACGATTGTGCAGGTGGCGGGCGATGACGAAACCGTCTCCGCCGTTGTTGCCTCCGCCGCAGGCGATGAATGCAGCACCGCGCGGACCGTATCGTGTGTCAATGATTTCCGCCGCATTGCGTCCGGCGTTCTCCATGAGCTGGAGGCCGACCATGCCGTATCGGGATACGGCCAGTTCGTCCACGCGGCGAACCTGAGAGCGGGTCAGGTGCGAAGCCATTACAACATGTTACCGCGAAACGGGCGGGGTGGATGCGGTAACGGCAGCGGATATGGCATCGCCACCGTTAATCGCGGGCGATTGCCGGGCCTGACGGACCACATCTTCGGAAAGCGTGCGGTGCACGACAGTGGTCGCCTGACCCGCGCGGCGGATAAGCGGGCCGGGCCTGGCGAAGAGGACCAGCATGGAGAGCGCCGACACGAGCAAAGCGACGCGTGCCATGGGGTGACGAATGACAGTCAGCGGCTCGCCACTCTTGCCCAGGTAAACCGCGGCGACAATGCGGAGGTAATAGGCCGCTCCGATGGCGGAGTTAAGCACGCCGATGATCGCCAATGCGATGAAGGCCGCACGGAAGGGATGATCCGGCGCCACGCTGAAGGCACTGCCGAAAAGGTACAACTTACCGAGGAAACCACCGGTCGGGGGCAGGCCCATCAGGCTGAAGATGCAGACAGCGAAGGCCAATGCGGCCAGCGGCGCGCGGGCGGATGCGCCGGAAAGGTCATCGAGCGTTTCCGCTTCGCGGTCTCCCACGCGCAGGAAGGAAAGCAAGGCGAATGCGCCGAGGTTCATGACGCCGTACGCGGCGATGTAGAAGAACATGGCGGTGAGGCCGCCTTGCAGCGGGCCGACGCCGCCCAGTGGTCCGACCAATAGACCAAGCAGCATGTAGCCGGTATGGGCGACGCTGGAATAAGCGAGCATGCGCTTGACGTTGTGCTGGAGGAGCGCGAGGACATTGCCGGCGGTCATGGTGACGGCGGCGATGATCCAGAGCAGCCAGGTGACGGAATCGGGCAGGTGCCACTGAAGAGCCAGCAACACCTTGGTGAGGGCGAGGAATCCGGCGAACTTGGGCACGAAACCGAGGAGTCCGGTGACCGGGGAAGCGGCACCTTCGTAGACATCGGACACGTAGATGTGGAACGGCACGGCGGCAATCTTGAAGGACAAGCCCGCGACAACCAGGAGCATACCGACCAGGGCCGCAGCGCCGGTCAAACCGCCGGCAGCGGCCAGTGCCGACGTGGCGACGCCATTGTGGACGTGATGAATCTGCGTGGTGCCGGTGGCGCCGTAGAAGAAGCTCAGACCGTAGGCGAGGAAAGCGGCCGCGAGTGCGCCGAGGAAGAAATACTTCACTGTGGATTCGGAGGCGCGGGCGTCGATGCGGCTGAGGGCAATCAAGACGTACGTAGGGATGCTGACCAGTTCGACCGCGAAGAAGAGGACCAGCCAGTCATTGGCCGAGGCGGTGAGCAGAATGCCCGCGAAGGAAAAAAGAATAAGGGCGAAATATTCGCCGCGTTCTTCGGCGACGGGCTGCACCCAATTGATGAGCAGGAGCAATGCGCCGACGGAAAGCGTGATAAGACGGGCATAGTGGGTGATGGAATTCAGCCAGAGGCCGAGGTAGGCGGAGCGGCCGTCCGGTTCGCCGTGGCGAATGGAAATCCATAGTGCCAGCAGTACGACAGCGAGCGCGAGCGGGGCTTCGAGTCGGAGGCGGCGCGTGGCGTTCAGCACGCCGACGAGCAGCGCGGCGCAGGCACCGATGAGAAGAGTCAACTCCGGGGCGAGGTGCAAGAGCCAGTGGGCGTTAGTCATTTGGACCGCCCTCCCAACGAATCATT
>CAZKIN010000397.1:0-3414 GCA_964552515.1 uncultured Phycisphaeraceae bacterium | reverse complement strand
GCAGGGACGGGTTCACTTATTTTGCCGTTTCATGGTTCGCGCTGGGTTTGATCCTACGCACCGCCGAGTGGGTCAAGAAGTATTACCTGCGTAAGTAGGTCTCCCGTTTCCGCCGCAACCGCGGATTCGGCATTACAAAACTATCTTATTTGGATGTCGTCGCCAAAGACTATCAGCACCAGGACGCAATCGAGGACGGCCTGAAAGGCGACGAATACGGAAGGGGGCCAGCCGACGGCGTTGCAGATGAGTCCCGTCAGTACCCAGATGACCAGAAAGACCAAGGCCTGGCGACCGCTGAGTTCGCAGGTGCGCAGGCCGGCGAAAATGAGCAGAGAGAAGGCGACGACTGGGATGGATAGCATCACAATGCCGCTGCCCATGATGACGCTTCCTTGACACTTGCCGCGCGTGGCCGCGCAGCACGGCCAAAACTGTCAGATGATAGTCGCTTTCGAAGCGGGCGATGCGGTCAGTGCATCCCGCCCTGGCCGGACAGGTGTTTGACGATGTCGCCGATGACGGCCTTGGCGTCGCCGAAGACCATCAGGGTGTTGTCGCCAAAGTACAATTCGTTTTCGATGCCCGCAAAGCCGGGATTCATGGAGCGTTTGATGGCCAATACTGACTTGGCCTTGTCCGCGTCGATGATCGGCATGCCGTAGATCGGGCTGTTCTTGTCGTGGCGGGCGGCGGGGTTGACCACGTCGTTGGCGCCGATGACCAGCACCACGTCAGCCTGCGGCATTTCGGGGTTGATGTCGTCCATTTCGACGAGTTTGTCGTAGGGGATGTCCGCTTCGGCGAGGAGAACGTTCATGTGGCCGGGCATGCGGCCCGCCACGGGGTGAATGGCGAATTTTACGTTGACGCCGCGTTTGGTGAGCTGGTCGTACATTTCGCGGACGCGGTGCTGTGCCTGAGCAACGGCCATGCCGTAGCCGGGGATGACGACGACGAGGTTGGCGGCTTCGAGAATCTGCGCGGCATCTTCGGGGGTGGCGCTCTTGGCCGTTTTCTGTTCACCGCCCGCGGCGGCAGTCTGGACCTGTCCGAAAGCGCCGAAAAGGACGTTGGTGAATGAGCGATTCATGGCGCGACACATGATGATGGAGAGGATGAGGCCCGATGAGCCGTCGAGCGCGCCGGCGACGATGAGGAGTTTATTCTCAAGAACGAAGCCCATGGCCACGGCGGAGAGGCCGGCGTAGGCGTTGAGCAGTGAAATGACGGTCGGCATGTCGGCCCCGCCGATGGGGATGATGAGCAGGACGCCGAAGGCGAGTGACAGCAAGATGACAACAGGGAACAGCCAGAATGCCCAGGTCGCGGTGGGATTCCAGATGATGGCCACACCGATGATGACGGCCAGCGCGAAGAGCGCAAAGTTAATTTTGTTCTGGTTCTTGTAGGTGATGGGGCGGGTGGGAATCCACTCCTGCAATTTTCCCGCGGCCATGAGGCTGCCGGTGAAGGTCAGGAAACCGAGAATGATTTCAACAATGATGGCGCCCGCGAGAAAGGAATTGAGTTGGTGCGCGGGATCGCTCACGGCTTCATGGCCCAGGTAAAACTTGGCGGTGCCGACAAGACCGGCGGCGAGTCCGCCAAAGGCGTGGGACAGTGCGGTCCGCTGGGGTACGGCGGTCAGCGCGACCATGGAGAGGGGTATGCCGATCACCGCGCCGATGCCGAGGGCGATGAAAATCCATTGATAAGCGACGATGTGCTGGTTGAACATCGTGCCGCCAATGGCGAGCACCATGGCAGCGACGCCGGCGAAGACGCCGCGGCGCGCGGTCTGCGGGTGGCTCATCCATTTGAGCGACATGATGAACAGCACCGTGGCGACGAGGTAAAGGACCTCGATCAGGTGCTTGTATTGATCCGGCGATGCGGGATGCGTGTCGTTCACTTGCCCGGCTCCCGTTTCTTGAACATTTTGAGCATGCGGTCGGTGATAAGGAATCCGCTGACGATGTTGGTCATGGAGGCGGCGAGCGCGATCGTTCCGAGGATCAGGCTGTACGACGTCTTTTGCTCACCGGCGATGATGATGGCCCCGACCACGGCAATGGCGGAGATGGCGTTGGTGAGCGACATCAGCGGCGTGTGCAGCAACCGCGAGACGTTTCGAATCACCTCCAGCCCGATGAAGGTGGCCAGCACAAAGACGAACACCATGGACCAGATATCAAGATGTTGCACGAATGCCCTCCCAACTCGAAGGGACCGGATTTCCTGGGCGGTCCCGCAGTGCGATCACCGGCTACAAACCGGTGGCACCTTACGTTTGCATGGCTTTTTTTGTCGGCTCGTGGGTCACCTGACCCGCGTGTGTCACCATACAACCTTTGATGATTTCGTCATTCACGTCCAGATTAAACGCTCCGTCCTTCCAAAACGTCGTGAAGAACGTGGTTAAGTTTCTCGAATACAGTACGCTGGCGTGCAGCGGCATCATGGCCGGTATGTTGGCCGGCCCGCAGATGGTGACCCCGTATTTCACCACATTTTTTCCCGGTTCGGTGAGGACGCAGTTACCACCGGCCTCGGCCGCGAGGTCCACAATGACGGAGCCCGGCTTCATGCGTTTGACCATGTCTTCAGTAATGAGCTTCGGGGCCTTCACTCCGCCGATGAGGGCGGTGGTGATGACGACGTCGCTGGCGGCGCATTTGTCGGAAGTCAACTGGGCCTGCTTTTCCTGTGTTTCCTTGGAGACTTCCTTGGCGTAGCCGCGGGCGTCCTGAGCGTCTTCCGCGCCCTGCACGCCGACATACTTTGCGCCGAGGCTTTCGATCTGCTCCTTGACGACCGCACGGGTGTCCGTCGCTTCGACGGTTGCGCCGAGGCGGCGGGCGGTGGCGATGGCCTGCAAGCCCGCGACGCCCGCGCCGATGATGAAGACCTTGGCGGCGACAATGGTGCCGGCGGCGGTCATTAGCATGGGGAAGAACTTGGTGAGTTCGTTTGCGCCGATCAGGACGGACTTGTAACCGGCAAGGTTGGCCTGCGAAGAGAGCGTGTCCATCGATTGGGCGCGGGTGATGCGCGGGATCTGGTCCGTGGAGAAGGTGGTGACTTTGTTCTCCGCGAGTTTGCGCACGGCGTCGAGGTTGATGGACGGCTTCAATGTGGTGAGGAGCATGGCTCCATTCCGCAGCAGGGTGGCTTCGTGAGCACCAACCGCGTCGTGCATCATGGGCGGTTGGACTTTGAACATAAAGTCCGCATCGCCATAAAGTTTGCGCGTGTCCGATTCGAGGATCGCACCGGCCTGGGTGAATTCTTCATCAGGAAAATTGGCCGCAAGACCAGCGCCGGATTGAACGACGACCTGGACGCCCGCCTTGGTAAGCTTCTTCACCGATTCAGGAACGATGGCGACGCGCCGTTCGCCGGACGCGACTT
>CAZKIN010000396.1:0-3430 GCA_964552515.1 uncultured Phycisphaeraceae bacterium | reverse complement strand
TCGAGCAGGGTGGTGAGGCGCGGTTCGAAGCGGAAGCTGTGGACGAACTGCCGGGCGGCCTCGCGGTGGCTGCGGCGGCGGTGGGCGTGAAACGCCAGTTGATGATGCGCGTGGGACAGGTGTTTGCGCAGGATGCGGCGGGCGCTGCCGCCGAGATCGGAAAACTCCGAGCGCATCAGTTCGAGCAGGCGCAAACGCTCGGCGACGTTGGCGGCCGGATCGCGGCGCGAGAGACTGCCCGCGGTGAAATGGTGCAGGCAGAGCGGTTCATTGACGAAACCGGCGGGCGCAACGCGCGCGACGCGCAGATAGAACATCCATTCCTCGGCGTAAGCGTAACCCACCGGAAAGCGAATTTTGTCTCCCAGTATCTCGCGGCGGACGAGGCCGGAGATGGTGGAGACGAAGTAGTCGGTGAGCAGATGCGTCATGAATGTGTCAGTACAGAGACACAAATTGGGCGCGATCTGCCGGTACGGCACGCGCCGCGCCTGCGGAGCCTTGGTATCAAAGACGCTGGCGCGGCGTACGCCCTGCAAGGTAATGAAGGAGCTGTCACAGTAAACAAGTCCCAACTGCGGGCAACGGTCGAAAAGTTCCAGTTGGCGTTCGAGCTTCTGCGGAAGGAATTCATCATCGGAATCGAGGAAGGCCACGAACTGCCCGCGCGCGGCGTCGAGGCCGCGATTGCGGGCGGCGCTGCTGCCGGCGTTGGATTGATGGATGTATTGGAATCTGTCGCCAAGCTGGACCGCGTAGCGCTGTGCAAGCTTTGCGGTGTCATCGGTGGAGCCGTCATCGACGAGGATGATCTCCCAATCGGTAAAAGTCTGCGCGCGGATGGAATCGATCGCGCGCGGCAGCAGCGGCGCGCGATTGAACGTGGGGATAATGACCGAAACTCTGGGTGCGGACATACATACGGTTATCGGCCAATTCGGCGCGCGAGTTGGGGAAGGAATAGCGAATTACAAATTACGAATTACGGAAAACATGCAGGATTTTTGTGAGGTGCAGCGGACGCCGAAGCGCCGGGGCAAAGAAGCGAAAGACCGGTTAAGGCGATTCCCAGCTTAAATAGAATCGCCCCCCAACCGCTGAAGCGATGGGCCACCCGATCAGGCAACGCAGAGTTTCCGCACCACGAAGGACACGAAGAGCACGAAGAATAGTGGACGACGTGAGCCGTCGCGGCAGGCACTTTGCAGGCGCCCCCTGCTCCTGCTGCGTACGGTCGGAGCGTTGATCAGTCAGTGCCATTTATGAGGCACCCATTTAAATCAGCCGTCCCTACGGGACTAAGTGCGCATTCGGCGAGTATTCCCCGAACTGAAGTCCGGGGCTACATTCAGTCGTCCCTCCGGGACGCAACCGAGAAGTGCCAGTCGAATGGCATTGGTGACCTGCGCAGACCCGGCGCGACGCTACGAGTCATTCGACGCCTCAAGGAATTGGTGGGTGCAAAGCTCCCACCCTGCACCTACCGAAGCGATCAGCGACCAGGCCCCCCCACCGCCGACGTGCCCAAAAAGGTGGTTCCGCAAGAGGCCGCGGACCCATTTTGCAGAACTACAGAATTTCACCACGAAGGACACGAAGAACACGAAGGAGAGGAAAAAGGGTGAACCTTGACGGATTTGCAGCGGTGTTGTCATTCGGCCCCCCACTGCAAAAGAGCGCAAAAAGGTGGGTCCGCGATCGGTCGCGGACCCACCCTACAGAATTCGATTTTCCCACCGCCGAGGCGATAGGGCACCCGACTTCGCGATCACGTACCGTCGGAGCCGCCGAGGTCGAGGGCGACGATGGTCTTCTTGTCGCGCAGGAAGAGCGTCTTGCCGGAAAGGGTCGGCACAGTCCACGCCACCTTGTCGAGCACGGTGCTCTTGCTGATGACTTCGAATTTCTCCGGGGTGGCCTTGGCGAGCGCGAGGACACCGTCTTCATCGAGAATGATAAAGTGGCCGTCGGCATAGAGGGCGGTCGCCTTGGCGAGGCCGCGCTCACGCCACAGGACCTTGCCGGTCTTCATGTCGATGGCTGCAAAGAAGGCTGGTCCGCCGGTCGCGCCGCCGGTGCTGCCATACACGCAGTTGTCCACGGGAATGGCGGTGGTGTGATAGAACTGCACCTTGCGTGATTCCCAGGCCGGTTCCGCTTTCCAATCACTACCCGTACGGGTGAGCTTCAGGCCCTTGGTGCCCGCTTCCGGCGCGGAGATGACGAGGATGTTGTCCGGACCCATGACCGGCATGCAGACATTCTGCTTCCACTGGTTCTCATGCGGGAATGACCAGAGCAAGTCACCATTGTCGGGATTAAGACCGACCACCTCGGTGCCCATGAAGGTGATGAGCTGTTCGCTGCCGTCCACCTTGTACAGACGCGGCGAGGAGTAGCTGTTGCCGAAACTCTGCTTCTGCCATTTCACCGAACCGTCGGACTTGTTGAACGCCACAATGGCGTGATCTTCGCCGCCGACGAGCACGATGATGGTGTCCTTATAGGCCATCGGGCTGCTGGAGTAGCCATGATTGAGGAAGGTGCCGCTCATTTCCTTCCAGAGGTCTTTCTTCCAATTGACCTTGCCGTCGGCCTTGTTGACGCAGTGCATCACACCCGAGACGCCGATGGTGTACATTTTGTCGCCGTCGATGAGCGGCGTGGAGCGCGGGCCGTCGCCGAACTGCGACACGTGTTCCTCGTGCGGCTTGGCATCGTAGGGAGTTTCCCAGATGGTTTCGCCGTTTTTGGCGTTCAGCGCAACGATGCGCTCCTGATCGCCACCGCGGTACATGGTGTAAAGGCGATCGCCTTCGGCCACGATGGCGGAGTAGCCTTCGCCGAGTTCGCGCGTCCAGAGTTTCTTGGGGCCGTCTTCCGGCCACTTGGCGGCGAGGCCCTTGCTGTCAATGACAAAGTCGCGGTTGGGCCCGCCCCACTGTGCCCATTGGGCGTGGGTGGTTTGCGGCGCGATGAACAATGAAAGCGCCAACACGGAGAGCAGCGGCGCGACGAATCCGCGCGGGACGTTGAACGAGCGATGCATGAAAAAACTCCTCGCAGAAAGTAACTGATTCGGAAGGACGGAAAACACCCGCCCGGCGCACATCGGAACCAGCAGTATAACCGCCCCGAGTGGGTATTCCCATGCAGGAAATTGGCAGTCCGAAGTTGTCGGAAAGTGTCGGCCAGCCGGGGTACCGGCAGGGTACAGCGGTCTGGCGCGAACGGCGTGGCGTTTGGCGGGCCGCGTGCTAGGATCGGGACTGCGAAAACCCGAGGGAGATGATCAAATGAAAGCGGAACCGATCCTGGCGAAACTGAACGAGCTGCGGCATGAGGCCGAGGACGATAAGACGGACCTGGAGTATCTGGCGCTGCACCATGCCTTCTGTTTCATCTCGTACAAGATGGGCGAGTTTCAGAA
>CAZKIN010000395.1:1865-3446 GCA_964552515.1 uncultured Phycisphaeraceae bacterium | reverse complement strand
GGCGCGGGAATGGCGGGGATCTGCAAAGGAAAGTATGCGCAGGATGTGGATCTGCTGCGCGCGCAACGGATTTTTGATGCGGGGGGGCGATCCATCGTGATTCATGATGAGGCGCAGATGGACGCGGTGACGGCGGTGTCGGGGTCGGGGCCGGCGTATTTTTATTATTTTGTCGAGGCGCTCACCGATGCGGGTGAGAAGGTGGGACTCACGCGGCAGCAGGCGGAAATCCTGGCCAAGCAGACGTGCCTGGGGGCGGCGCGGATGATGCTGGAGATGGGCGAGTCGCCGGAAGTGCTGCGGCGCAAGGTGACGTCGCCGGGTGGTACGACGCAGGCGGCGATCGAGTCGATGATGCGGAACAAGGTGTCGGAGTTTATTCAAGAAGCGATTGCGGCGGCGGCGAGTCGGAGTAAGGAGTTGGGGCAGTGAGGAAGGCGTAAGGCATAAGAAGATGGCAACAGGCAACAGGCAATAGGCAACAGGCAGCAGGCAACAGGAAGAGGCACAAGTCGACGAACAGTCCCGCAAGACAATCAGGCGGGGCGTTCGGCCATGAATACCAAGCGGGTCAGGCGTTTTTCGCTGCACAAGCGGTTCACCGTGATTAGAAATTCCTGCATGCGTACAAACGATTCGTCGCCTTCCAGCTTGCGCAAGGCGGCCTGAAGGCGGGTCCGCGCCGCATGCCAGCGACCTGAGGTATCCACCACGTTTTGCGTAGCATCGGCGGTGAGGAGAACGCGGAACCCGGCCGCACGGAGCAGGGTTTCATTCACACCGGCGCAAGTGAACAGGAACGAACCGATGGAACTTCGAGTGGCCAGTTCTTCCTTGGTGATCCAGCCGGTTACGACGACCGGATCGGTGTAGAGACACCGACCGCCGGGACGCAGGATGCGGTGCCATTCCTTCAAGACGTGGGGTCGATTTTGCAGATGATTCATCGCGTCATTGCAAAACGCCATATCGAACGATGAGTCGGCGAAGGGCAGTCGCGCATCGGCGTCTACGATTTGGAAATGTGCCCGGTCCTGCAGCCCCAGCTCCCTGGCTTTCGTGCTGGCGGCATCGATTCCCGCGGGATTGATGTCCGTACCGACGACCTGTGCGCCGTACTGTGCGGCCATGCGGAGTGACATGCCGCCGGTGCCGCAGGCCAGTTCCAGTACGCGCTTTCCGGCGGAAAGGCCGAGCCAGCGGCAGAATTCGTCGCATTCATTTGCGGTGATCCAACTGGTCTGGCCGAGGTCTTCGCCGAAAGTTTCGGCGCGAATGGTGCGATAGACGTCGGCATTGAGCGAACTGTAATGGGTGTCGTAAATACTCGGTTCGGTCATGATGCGTTCTCTAAGTGGTTGCCGTGGTTTCCAAGCCGACGGTCGAGGCGATGCCCTGGATAGCCGTGATACAGTTGGCGATGTGCGCGTCGAGAGTCAGTTCCAACAGATCCGCGCCGGCGGCGATATCTTCGCGGGAGACGGCCGCGGCGAAGCTTTTCTGTTTCATTTTCTTGGTGATGCTCTTGGGTTCCATGCCGGTGAGGCGCTCCGGGCGGACGAGGGCGGCGGCGTAGATGAA
>CAZKIN010000395.1:0-1765 GCA_964552515.1 uncultured Phycisphaeraceae bacterium | reverse complement strand
GCGAGTCCGCTTCCTTACGGGCGCGGTACTGATCCAACTGCTCCGGTCGCTGACGCTCGCGGTACTGATTGTACCAGTATCAATTCGTGGTTGGTTTGGCCGGGAGTTCCTGCGATTTGTTGAGCAGGTAACGGTCAAACCAGGCGATGTCCCATTCGAGTTTGGCACGGCGGTTTTTCATGGTGGTGAGGCCGTGGCCCTCGTCCGGATAGACGATCAGTTCAGCCGGGGTATTCACGTAATGGCGCAATGCGCGGTAGAGCGCCTGACTGTGGGCGACGGGAACGCGGGCGTCGTTAGCGCCGACGTGAATGAGGGTCGGCGTGGTGACTTTGTCAAGGCGATAGAGGGGCGACGCTTTTTCGTAGGACTCGGGATTCTTCCACGGCAGGCTCTGCATGAAGTTGATGACGTGGCCGGGGGTGTCTTCGGTGCCCCACTGGATCACCATGTCGAGCACGCCCGCGCCGCTGCTGGCGGCCTTGAAGCGCGTGGTCTGGGTGATGAGGCAATTGGTGAGGTAGCCGCCGTTGCTCCAGCCCATGACGCCGAGGCGGTCGGCATCGGCCACACCGCGCTCCACGAGGGCGTCGACGCCGGTGAGGATGTCTTCGACTTCGATTTGGTTTTCCGCGCCGACCAGGTCGGTCATGAACTTGTCACCGTAGCCGGTGGAACCGCGGTAGTTGGGGCTGAAGACGGCGAAGCCTTTCGCGGGGAGCAGGGTTCGGCCGTAAATCCAATAGCGCATGTTGAGGAGGGTGGAGGCCGTCGGTCCGCCGTGCAGTTCGACGACGGTGGGGAGGCGGCGATCGAACTTGTAATCGTGCGGGACTTCAAGGATGCCTTCGACTTCGTCGCCGCGCGCACCTTTCCAGGTGAAGCGCTGGATTTGCGGGAGTTTCCAGGTGTCGACCTGCGGGTTGGCGTTGGTGAGGCGGAGGGTGCCGCTACCGTCGATGAGGTGGACGTCGGGCGTGTGCGTGGTGGTGCCGAGGATGACGGCGAGCTTGTTGCCGTCGGTGGAAAAGCTGTAGGAGGCGATGACGGCGTCTTCGTCGCTGCGTGGTTTGGCGGGGCCCTGCTGGCCGTCACGGACGCTGCTGATGCACCAGACACGGGAGACCGCGCGCTGCTCGCCGAGGAAGCACAAGTCGCGGGAGTCGCCGCGCCACCGGGTGCTGCCGCCGTTTATGGTGACCATTTCGGGACGCTGCAATTCACGGAAGGTGGCGGGGTCGCTTTCGTAGTCGGCGACGTAAAGCTGCGGCGGGTAGCCATCGAAGGAGATGGTAAAGGCGAGAGCGGCGCTGTCGGCGGACCAGGCGGCGCTGTCCACCCAACCGTAGGGCGAGGGGTGCGCTTTTCGCCAGTCATCCGGGGTCAGAACGGAAAGTTCCTTTTTTACCAGGTCGTAGACATCGACGCGGGACCAGCCTTCCTTGCTGAGCAGTTCGTCGTTGGGGGCGCTGATGATGGAGACGCGGTGGCCGTCAGGTGACAGTTTTATGTCACTGATGTGTCGTTTTTCGTCCACGAGTTTTTCGCTGCGCCAGCTTTGCAGGTCGAGTTTCCACAGGCGTGACTGGTCGTGGACGCCGTGGCCGTACTTGAGGTGGTCGTGCTTTTCGCGGAGATCCTTCCATTCGTCGTCGACGACTTCATCGTCGTCGGTGTACAGGAGGGTCTGGCCGTCCTGGGAGATGTCGAACAAGTCGATGCCGCCGTCGACGCGGGTGACGGGGAAGAGTTCGCCGCCGTCGCG
>CAZKIN010000394.1:0-3455 GCA_964552515.1 uncultured Phycisphaeraceae bacterium | reverse complement strand
GAAACGCTGATGATCGCGGAACGCATGACGATGATGTTGCGGCGGTTGACGGTGAGTCCACCTTCGTGGGCTTCGGCGAGGTAGTGCTCCTTGTTGGCGTGGCCGTCGCGACAGTCGTGCATGTCGGCGTCCGAGAGGACGAACTCGTGCGGGGTGACTTCGAGCAGGGTACCGATGTAGACGATGGGCGTGCCGGTGTCGAGGACAACGGGTTGGTTGAGGAAACGTTCCAGCGGACCGCTCATGCCGCACCTTACGCCGCTTAGACCATGAAAGTTCGTTCGATGAAGCCGGTGTCGTAGTTTCCGCTGATGAAATCGGGATGTTCGAACACCTTGCGGAAGAAGGGGATGGTCGTGCGAATCGGCTCGACCGCGAATTCGGCCAGGCAGCGGCGCATGGCGGCGATGGCTTCGGTGCGCGTGCTGCGATGGACGATCAGCTTCGCGAGAAGGGAGTCGTAGCACGGCGAGACGCGGCAGCCGTCGTGGCCGTAGGTGTCGACGCGCACACCGAATCCACCGGGCGGACGGAACTTTGTCACATTTCCGGCCGAGGGGCGGAAGTTGTGCTCGGCGTCTTCGGCGTTGATGCGGCATTCGATGGCGTGGCCGGAGTTGATGATGTGCCGCTGGCTGAAGGGCAGGGGCTCTCCGGCGGCGACACGAATCTGCATTTTGATGAGGTCGATGCCGGTCACCATTTCGGTGACTGGGTGTTCGACCTGAATGCGGGTGTTAACCTCAATGAAGTAATAACGGCCTTTGCCGTCGACGAGGAATTCAACCGTCCCCGCGTTGGAGTATTTGGCCGTCTGACAGATGCGCACCGCGGACTGGCAGAGCGCCTTCCGCGTGCGCGCGTCGATGCCGGTGGAGGGGGATTCCTCGACCAGTTTCTGATGGCGGCGCTGCAGCGTGCAATCGCGTTCACCGAGATGCACGATGTTGCCGTTCTGATCACCGAGAACCTGCACTTCAACGTGCCGCGGCTTCTCGATGAATTTTTCGATGTAGATTTCGGAGTTGTTGAAGGCCGCCCCGGCTTCCTGCCGGGCCTGTTTGACGGAACTGGCAAGGTCGGCCGGTTCACGAACGATGCGCATGCCGCGACCGCCCCCGCCGGCGGCCGCTTTGAGGATGACCGGGAAGCCGATGCGTTCGGCGAGGCGGAGTGCCTCGTTCTCGTCATCAATGGCGCCTTCGCTTCCGGGGACCGTGGGCACCTTGGCCTTCTGTGCGACGAGTCGTGCCGATACTTTATCACCCAGCAGACGCATCGCATCGGCGCTGGGGCCGATAAAGGCGATGTTGGATGCGCGGCATTTTTCAGCGAAGGCGGCATTCTCGGCGAGAAAGCCATAGCCGGGATGGATGGCATCCGCGCCGCTGACTTCGGCGGCGGCGATGATGCGGTCGCTCTTCAGATAACTGTCGCGCGGGGCGGCCGGTCCGATGCAGAAGCGCCGGGCGGCATGATCGAGATAGCTGGCCGCGCGGTCTTCCTCCGAGAACACGCACACCGTCTCGATGTTCATCTCGTGACAGGCGCGCATGATGCGGATGGCGACTTCGCCGCGATTGGCGATCAGGATGCGTCGAAAGAGGCGCGCCAAGTGAGGGGGTTCTCCAATGAGGGTTCGTAACCCGCGTGCCCCAGCGCCTTCGCGGTGGGGACATTCGTCCGTTGCCGAAACTCGAGCCAATGCGCTGTCCGCGAAGCGGCAACGCGACATTCATCAGGGGGCAGACCTAGCTGGGTCTTACGAGAAATAGCGGTTGACCATATTCGACCGCTTGCGCATTACGGACCAGGATGCGTTCGACCGTTCCCGAGACCTCGGCCTTGATTTCGTTGAACACTTTCATCGCTTCGAGAATGCACACCACCAGACCGGGATGCACCTGTGCGCCGACCTGCACGAAAGCGGGTGTTTCGGGATCGGACGCGGAATAAAACGTACCCACCATCGGCGAGGTGATCTCAATTAAATTGTGGTCGTCGGACTTTGCGGGCGGCGCGCCGGGCAGGGAGTACATGGCTTCTGACGGCAACATCTGTTGTTGCATCTGCGGCGCGCCCTGCACCGTCCACTGCGGGATCGCCCCGGGGGCCACGGGCTGCGGACGGCGGAGGTTGATTTCCTCCGTGCCATCGCGGAGTGAGACCTCCACAAGGTCATTGGCCACCATCATGCTCACCAATTCACGAATCTTCTCGATATCGAGCAAGATGTGTGCTCCTTTCCGGTAACAGCGTAACCTACCGCCGGGCCGGAATAACCGCGCCTTCAAGGGACTTGTCCAATCGGCTGAGGATTCGACAGCCCCGTTTTGTCACAAGTACATCATCTTCAATGCGCACGCCGCCGACACCTGGAATATAGATCCCCGGTTCGACGGTTACCACCATGCCCTCGGCCAACGGCTCATTCGACCGCCAGCTGAGCGACGGGGCTTCGTGGATGTCAATTCCCACGCCATGCCCCAACCCGTGGTTGAACGCTTTCTCATACCCATTTGCCGCGATAAAGTTTCGCGCCACGGCGTCCACGTCGCACATTTTCACACCCGGCCGGATCGCCGCAATCGCCAATTTTTGCGCCTCGAGGACGATGGCGTAGACCTTGCCGAGTTCGCGCGGAATGCTACCGACGAAGAGCACGCGGGTCAAATCACTGCAATAATGGCCGACCCGAGCGCCCCAATCCAACAGCACGGCACTGCCCATTTTAACTTTTCGTTCTCCCGGATGGGCGTGCGGCAGCGCGGCATTAGGACCTTCGGCACAAATCGTGGGAAAAGAAGGGCGGAGCGCGCCGCGGCGCTTCATTTCATATTCAATGCGTGCGGCCAGTTCGAGTTCGGTATCACCGAGGCGAATGCTCTCGCGAACGATGCTAAAAGCCTCTTCGGCGACGCGGATGGCGCGGTCCATGATCTTCAGTTCCGTGGCATCCTTGATCTTGCGCATGGGCGTAACCAGCGCGGGACCGTGGACCAGCTTGGTGGACTTGGCGAGCCTGTGAATCTCATCGTGGTCGGAAAGGGTCATCTTCTCCGGCTGGATGGCCAGCGTCTTGAGCTTCAGCGCTTTACAGACATTGGCGACTTCGGAATTGAGATTGCCCTTGCGCATCCAGCGGGTGGTCCAGGGGCATTCCTGATTGATCACTTCGTCGAAGCGCCCATCGCTGATGACATGCAGGGCGCCGGGCAGGACGAGGATGGCCGAGTCTTCACCGGTAAAGCCGATCAGGTGGAAGTAGTCGGAGGGGTTGGTAATGAGGTACGCCGCGACCTTGTGTTTCTTCATGGTCGCGCGGCAGCGGGCCAAACGATCCGCCACCAGGGCGGTTGGTTTCTTCGCTACGGTCTTCTTCATGGTTGTCCCCGCGTCAAAAGGAAAATCGAGTTTTGAGCATGATGGGGGCGAACGCGTCGGGCGTCAAAGTG
>CAZKIN010000393.1:0-3463 GCA_964552515.1 uncultured Phycisphaeraceae bacterium | reverse complement strand
CGCGCGCGGATAAATCGGAGCTTGGTGACAGATTTGCGGCACTATGGCGGAATCTGCCAGGGGATCATCAACAGCGGTTCGGGCCGGTGATATTTCTGCTGGGAATGTGTGGTGTCGTCGGAGTTGTGTTTGCAGACATGCGACGACGGATGAATTCCGACGCCGCGCATGGCGGCGCTGCGGTCGTAAAACTCCCTGCGCTTGGCCATGCCACCCCAGACGAGGGGAAGGGATTCCCCCATGCCGGGTGCGAGAAGGGATTCTCGCACCAGCGGGCCACGCTGCGGGCGTTGGTGATCGTGCTGGTGGTGCAATTGCTGGTGTGGACTTTCGCGACGCATCTGTTCGCGCGGTTTGCAGTGGTGATGTTGATACCTTTGGCGCTGCTGGGCGGCGGCGTGGGTTCAGGCCTAAGGTCGCGCGCGGGACAGGTTGCGATGGCGGTCTTGATCATTGCTGGCACCGCGTGGAATTTCTATTTCCCGGCGCGACTGCACGCCGAGGAAGCGCCGGTTGCTGCTCCGGCGGCGCTGTTCTATGAAGGGCGGGTACCGGGTTTTGAATTCCTCGGTTACATCAATGGGGAGTTGCCGAAGGACGCGAAGATCCTGATAGTCGGGGACGCGCGGCCATTCTACGTGCAGCGCGACGTGGATTATTGCGTGGTGTTTAATCGCAATCCCCTGGTTGAAGCGGTCGAAGGGGCGAAGGCACCGGCCGACGTCGTGGTCTGGCTGCGTGAGCGCGGGTACACGCACGTGCTGGTGAATTGGATGGAGATCGCGCGGCTGCGGCGGACGTATGGTTTTTCCGAGAAGATTGATGAGGCGATGTTCGCGGGATTGTCAGATGCCGGATTGAGAATAGTGAAGAATTTTCCCATGCCCGGCGCGGAAACGCGGTACATCAGTTTGTATGAAGTCGTCGGCCCGTAGCTTAGGGCAGGGAAATTTCGATAACCGATGGCATCGCCGCGCGTTTATAAGGATATAATGGCGAGAAACCAGGTCCGCTGAAGCGGTGCCTGCAAGTCCGAGGATGCACCAGTCGAGGGTCAGATCATGAACGGGAACCAGATGGCGGGTCGAATGGGGTGGTTGCGCCTGGCTGTAGGCATGATGTGCGCAGGGGTGGCATTGTGCGGCGCGATAGTGCGTGCGGAAGATGCCAAAGATGCGTCACATCTGCTCTTCGTCCGGGCGGATAAGGAGGTCGAGGGGCATGACGATCTGGCGAAATGTGAACAACTGACCATCGACAAGTACAAGGAACTGGGAACGCAGGTGACCGATGTTTCGCCGGAGGAACTGCGGGCGTGGGTGAAGAGTGACGGCAAGGCGTATGCCAAAGGGAATCGGCAAATGCAGCTGCTCGCCATGGCGAAGGCGAAGGGTGCGCAGGCATTCGGCGGACTGGCGACGTTTACCGTTCCGGCGGAGCGGGCGATCGACATGGGTGTGAAGGAAGGCCACTATTACTACGGGTGGGGTGTTTCGATCACCGGCTGCGACAGCCGCTATTTTCCGGATTTGACGGGCGGCGCGGGGGTGCGGGCGATTCCGCTGCGGCTGGGTGGCGAGGACGCACCGTGGGGACTGACGCGCAAAGTTGAAGGCAAAATGCCGCAGAGTGATTTGCCCGAAAACGGATTCAATCCGTACAAGGGGCGGCCGTTTCTGGGCGTGCGGACCGACGGCACGACGCTGACCAATGTCACCAAAGAGTCACCGGCCGCGCAGGCGGGGATGAAACCGGGGGACAAACTGCTGAAGGTGAACGGCGAGACGATCGCCAACCAGGGTTCGATCGGGGCGGCACTGGAAAATGAAAAGCCGGGCCATGAAATCGAAGTGGTGTTCGAGCAGAACGGGAAGGAAAATGTCAAGCGCGTGACACTGGCTGATTTCCATGAGATGGTCAATGTGAAGCTCTCGCCGATCGGCAAGCCGCTTGCGGAATTGAAGGCGACGGACGTCACCGGCAAGGAGGTCAGCCTCGATCAGTTCAAGGGCCAAGTAATGATCGTGGATTACTGGGCGACGTGGTGCGAGCCATGCAAGGATGAGATGCCGGTGCTGCAATCCGTCTGGGACAAGTACAAGGATCGGGGCGTGCAGTGGCTCGGGGTCAGTGTCGATACGGACGATGTGAACCGGCTGTGGAAGGCGACGATCGAGCGGAACGGGCTCGGCGGGGTGCAGGTGCGGGCGCCGCGGTGGGCGGAAGAGATGAACGTCTCGATGTATCCGACGATTCACCTGGTCGACAAGCAGGGATTGGTGCGCGCGAGCGTCCGCGGCGGACAAGTTGCGGAGGTGCTGGAAGTATTGCTGGAGGAGGGAACCACGGTGTCAGGTGGTGAGGCAGCGGCGGATGCGAAGTAAATGCTGCGCGAGGGTCTGTGATCAGTCACAATTAATGAGCAAACGGCGATCGGCGATCGGCGTTGACACCCGACCGGAGATTCGACTCCCCCACCGCTGCAGCGATGGGCCGCCCGGTCATTCATTTTGTAGGATCTTCACGGCGGGCGCTGGCGTCCAGTTCGTGCCCCTGGCTTTTGAGGAGTTGGATGAATTTGTCCTCAAAATAAGTTCTAACGTGGCCGTCTGCGAACCCGACTACTCGAGTCACACCCTCACGCCAAGGTTTCTTCTCATACACTGCAATGGTCATGCCGCCCTGCTTGTGTGCGAGTGCCAAATCGACGTCGGGCAAGCAAACATAATCATGAAGAAATGCATGGTTTCCTGGAAACAGCGCACCCAATAAGGGAAATTTAAGGGCTAAATCTCCCATGAACAAAAGAGCTGCAACCAACCCCGCCACGCCCAATCGTCGAACACGGCCTCGCCAGAGCGCCACCATCGTGGCAAGGCAGCTCATGAATAACAAGAAGTGAAGAAAGACATATCGAGATCGTGCCCACCAATCCAGCCCGACAAGTAAATTCCCTTTGGAGTATTCCGTGACTGCGCTATAGTGGCCGGGCAGGTTATTGACTGCCCGCTCGGGGTCGAACGGCGTTGCCGCTTCATCCTCAAGCTGCTGGATGAACCAACATTTGAGAATGCTCCCAATGTTTCCAAGATTTACAATTCCTGGATTAATTCGGGGCGAAAAGAACGGAAGCCCGTCGCTGGTTTGCCACCAAATCCCGATCGTGAGAGCAAGCAATACGGCCAACACCTTGAAACGCCGATGCGCCAACCATCGATGCGTGCGACGCAAGACTCCCGGCAATTCGACATCAAATGTTGTGGCATCGGCAAAATCGAACGCGCGGCCACACTCCGGGCAGCGCGGATCGACCTGGCCGCGCAAGGAGTATTTACATCCGAGACAGTACATATCTCAATCATTGACCAGCTGAAAGGGAATGGCAACCGGGCGCCTATGGGAAGTGACACGAGGGGTTCGCAGGGTGTTTGGTCGCCGTTATAATGCGGCGATGGTTGCGAAA
>CAZKIN010000392.1:0-3467 GCA_964552515.1 uncultured Phycisphaeraceae bacterium | reverse complement strand
TCCGCTTCGTCATCCGCCATGACCGTGCGATGTATGAACTCCGCCTCATCCTCGGTGGCGCGATGCCAGTTCCGAAATCCTGATCAACGGCGGCGTGCCATGGCCAAGCACAGCGTCGAGATGCCAATCATCGGTCGCAAAGTTGGACGCCTCCCTTCCATAAGTGGTGCCAGAGCGAGGTCTCCAGCGCAGCGCCGCCATGCTCTATGAAGTGCCAAGAGTCTGGCGCCCACGTGTGGGTTGCGATGAATTTCCGATTTCACCCGGCACAAGTCCTCGTCAAGGTTGCGCTGACTGCCATTCTGGTGGCACTTGCGTTGCCGCGCGTCCGCCCTTTGGTCACGCTGCACCGGACCGCGAACCTCGCGACGTCCTGTTCCCGTGAGTGACACCAACAAGGCACTTTTGCTCGCGCGACCTCCTCCTCCACCCCACGTTGCCCACTGACACCTGGTTATAGGACCACTATACATAGTTATCGGACGACAAATAAGTGAGTATGGGCAGATTGAGATGAGATCCCCCCCTGAAAAACTTTGCCCTCTCCTGAACGGCGGGACATCGGCTTGATGGTCCCGTTGAACGCGTGTCGATAGGGTGCGGACAGCTAGTGTTTGGCCCTCTTTTGGTGGCGCTGGAGGTGGTGGAAAATCGTCATCGCCGCGTGCCACGTTGTGGCACTCAACATTGCAAATCACGCCGCATCCGCTGCGAAACGCATCGTCCGCCGCGCATTTGCCTTTTCCGCCCCGCGCATCCATCATTCGGTAGTTGGTGCGGAATTCATAGACTTTTTTACTGGCCTGAATGGAGATTCTCGGATGCCCAATCGACGTGACTTCCTGACCGGAATCGGCGCGCTTGGCGGCGCGATGTTGCTCAACCAATCGGCCCGTGCCGAAGACCCCGCCACCGGCCTCTGTGCCGCGGGCGCCGCCTTCGACGCACCGGCCGAGTACACGCTCGCGCCCCTCCCATACCCGGCCGAGGCGCTTGAGCCGCACATCGACAAGGAGACCATGACCATCCATCACGACAAGCATCACGCCGGATACGTCAAGGGCCTCAACACCGCGCTGAAGTCCATCGCCGAAGCGCGCGATGCCGGAAAATTCGACAACATTCAGCAGCTTACCCGTCTGCTCGCCTTTCATGCTGGCGGACACTTCAACCACACTATCTTCTGGAACAACATGGCCCCTGCGGGCAAGGGCGGCGGCGGTGAACCCAAGGGCAAACTGGCCGACCAGATCAAGAAGGACTTCGGCGATTTTGCGAAATTCCGCCTGCATTTCAGTGCGGCCACCGCGGCCGTCGAAGGCAACGGCTGGGGCGTGCTCGCGTATCATCCCGCGCTGCAGCGGCTCATCGTGCTCAACCTGATGAACCAGCAGGACCTTGTTCCGGCCGGCACCACTCCGCTGCTCATGCTCGACGTGTGGGAGCATGCATACTATCTCAAGTATCAGAACAAGCGCGCCGACTACGTGAACGCGTGGTGGAACGTGGTGAACTGGGACAACGTGGCCGAGCGGTTCGCCATGCTGTAATCGCGGCCGCGCGAACACAAACGACAGGAGAGGCACATGAACTGGGATTTTGTGTTGGTCGGAGCGATTCTCGCGGTAGCGGTGTTCGTACTGATCAAGAAGGCCGGCGGTGGCGGCGGGTGAAGTACCAAGGGCTGCTAGGCGTGTCCTGGCCGAATATCAGCTGAATCACGGGAAGAAACGGCGATCGTTGCTTAAGGCGCGCGGCGCATCGTCCGAATAATCTGTGGATGGAAGGTGCGCCCCATGAAAGCCGCTGTTACGCCTGCCTGACCGCAGCGCCGCCGCAGAACCTTGCGGATGATGCGCTCCCGGGTCTGTGCGCGGCATGTCGTCGTGCGACATGCTGCGTGCGCGAACGC
This sequence comes from uncultured Phycisphaeraceae bacterium, assembly GCA_964552515.1. Taxonomy (GTDB): domain Bacteria; phylum Planctomycetota; class Phycisphaerae; order UBA1845; family UBA1845; genus JACQXM01. The sequence continues at coordinate 1,555 of CAZKIN010000392.1, read as the reverse complement.
ATGGTCCGGCTGTTTGCGGATCGGTTTGGTCGTGGATATTTCGAGCAGCCGCAGGTGGATCCGCCGGTGCTCAAGGCGCGGCGCGCGTGCCAGAGTTGTGGCATGGTCGGATCGCTGTTCGGCTGGACGCGCTGGCGGCGGCGCGGCGGGCCGGACGAAGCGGCGGTGGAGGGTGACGCCTACGAATTTTGTGCCAGTTGCGAGTCGCTTCGCGTTGATCCCTGGCGAACCGGCGAACCCGCGGCCATGCCCGTCGCCTTCGCAAGCGAAGGTGCCTCCGCCCAGATGTTCACCATGAATTCCTCATTCCTGCTGGTCGAATTGATCGGCCTGTTCGTGGTGCTGATCGTCATCCTGCTCATGCTGGTCTGATGCGCGCTCAGCGCATGCTGCACGATCCCACCGCGACCCAGAAGACGGCCAGCACCAGAAAAATAATCAGCACGATGCCGGTCCCCGAAGCGAGAATGTGTCGATGCCGGCGCGCGCGCCAGTGAAACACGCGGCGGCGCGGTGAATGGTGAACGGCATGTGATGCGGAAACGCTCATCTCATCGCTCGATCCTGATATGCAGTCATATCGGCAGAAAATTCGCTTTGGCGGACCTTCGCGCGGCCGCATTTCAACGCAGGGATCGGTGAGATTATCGAACCATCGGCGCGAAGTGATTCCCGGCGGCGCGGATCGCCGGGAGGCATATTCGAAGGAGTCCGGCTGTCCGCGACTATTACCCCCAAGGGGAGTCGAACCCCTGTCTTCAGGATGAGAACCTGATATCCTGGGCCACTAGACGATGGGGGCCATTTCCAGCGGCAAACGTAGCGGCAGTTGGGGTTGCGCGTCAAGTTTCGCCGTTCTTCCTAAGCATTTCCTTTTTGGGCGCTAACACCCGGGCACCCCGGCCGTCATCAGGGGCGAGCCCGATGCCCGATTTCGGGCAACGGTCGGCCGCAGCGTGCGGATTTCTCGTCGACCCGCGGCCTTGCGTTTGTCGTATAAGAGGTGACAGCTCAATTTCTGTCGGGGTGCCTGCAATTCGGGGAGGTGTCGTATGGTGTCAATTAAATGGCAGTGGTGCGTGGCGTGGGTGATCGCGGTAGCGTGCTGTGGCGCGGGGGTCGAGGTTCGCGCGCAATGCGAAACGCAGCGGCTGGTTCCGGCGGATGGCGCGGCCGGAGATCAGTTTGGAACGTCGGTTGACATTGATGGAGATCGGATCATCGTCGGTGCACCGCTCCAACATAGCACACTTGGAGCGGCCTATGTATTTGTGCGAACCCCCGCGGGATGGATACAAGAAGCCAAGTTGACCGACCCATACTTCGTTCCAGGGGGAGATTTCGCGCGTGCTGTTTCGATTTCCGGCGACTTTGCAGCAGTAGGTGCCTCGCATTATGACCTCTATGGTGATGATGATAGAGGTCTCGTCTTCATATACAGCCGAAGCGGCGCGACGTGGACGCCTAAGTCATATATCACGGTCGGGCTGCTGCCGCCGAGCTCCGGGTTTGGGACGTCGGTGTCACTGAGCGGTGACGCGGTTTTGATCGGGGT
>CAZKIN010000391.1:0-3470 GCA_964552515.1 uncultured Phycisphaeraceae bacterium | reverse complement strand
GCGATCTGCCGATGGATGAGGCGTGGGGATATTGGATCAGCGGTACCCTGATTTCGACGCTGCCAACGCTATCGCTGCTGGGAAGTTTGAGCCGCTGGGGGCGGCTATTTGACGGGATGGGCGTGCTGAAATTTCGCGTGGTCAATGTGATCTGCTGGCTGATCGCGATTGTGCTGGCCATGATCGCCGCAGAGTTGACCCTGCGAAATCCATGCCCCAGCGGAAAAATGTATGTGCTGATCGTGGGGCTGTTCGCACTGCGCGGGATCATCCATGGAATCAGTCACGGGGGCGGGACGCTGGCGTGGAACTTAGGCCACCTGCATTTTGCGAAATCATCAGACGCGGAAGTGTACATGGGCATCCATGTTTTTCTGGCGGGCGTGCGCGGACTAATCGCGCCGCTCATCGGCATGTGGCTGTGGACGCGCGGAGGCCTGACCGTGTGGACGGTGGCGCTGGGATGTTCCGTCGTCAGTTTGTTTATGTATGCCGGATTGGCCCGGTTGGAGAAGCGCGATCGCGCAGTGACGTGACATACTTCAAAGGAGCGTACGCGCACCTAGGTCGCGGATAAGACACTGTTGATGGCCGCCTGGTGTATGGAATTCAAGTCCGGCGGCTCCAGCCGCGCGGTGCGGCGCAGTTCATCGATCATCACGCGGACCTGGTTGTTGTATTCATTGCGGAAATAGCGCTCGCGGAGTTCGGTCTGCACGTCGGCGAAGCTGGGGCGGGTTCCGGAGTCAGCCTGGTCGCAGCGGACGATGAAGTACGAATCCGGCCCTTCGATAATGTCACTGACCTGTCCGGAGCCCATGCGATACAGTGCGGCCACCGCCGGCTCATAGCGTTCGCGCACACTGCCCTGGCTGATGTAGCCCCATGCGCCGCCTTCGGCTGCGTGCGAATCGTGCGAAGTCTCACGGGCGACTTCGGCGAATGAGCGGCCGGAGTTGATCGCAGCCTGGGCGGCGAGAATCCGGCGGCGTGCCTCGGCGCGGGCCGCCGTGTATTGCTCCACGGTCGGGGAACTCGAGCTGGTCGCAAGACACATGGAGGGGCGGATTTCAATGAGCGACATGCTGCGTCGCGCGTCCTTGGTCATGGCTTCGACGTTGGCATCGTAGACCGATTGCAATTCCTTGCGCGACGGTTCGGCAATGGAGGACTTGATTTCACCTTCGAGGTAACTGGCGATGACGGACTCACGGCGGACGCGATCACGATAGTATTCCAGCGTTTGCCCGCGCTGCTCCAAGGCTTTCTCGAAGCGATGCTGCACGCCGCCATATTCGCGCGTGACCGTGCGGCGGATTTCCGCATCGACATAGCGCTCGACATTGGCCTCCATGCCCTCGCCGAGGCGCAGCGACGCTTTTTGATAGAGCAGCGATTCGGTGATGCGATCGGCGAGCCACTGTGCGGAGCGCTGCTCGACAAACAATCGAAACTGATCCGACGGCAACTCGCCGCGCTTCTGGGCAAGCTCTTCTTTCAAATCCTTGGAGATGTCGGCCGGATCGACAGATTCGCCGTTGACCCGCAGAATGATCTCACTGGTGCCGGACGTGGGATTCGAACCGGTGGCGTGGTTGGTGGCGGTCGCACCGCTGGGCTTCTTGTTGCCCGAAGACGAAAGTGGACTGCTGACTGAACCCTGGCAGCCAAAAGATGACAATAAAAAGGCACTCATCAAGAGTCCAGCACAGGTACAAAGGCGATATGTCATGATCGTCGAGTCTCCACTTTTGTCGCAGTCCGCGTCAGCATCCGCTTGAGCACGGGCACCAGCGTCGCCGGCTCCAGGTAGGCGGTGGGCGGCCGCCAGTAAATGGTCTTTTCATCCGGAACACGCACCGACCCGGCCGCGCCCTTGAATACGCCTTCAGCCTGCGCGGGATTACGCACGACGAAGATCACGTCCGGCGGACGCAGGCTGATTGACACGATACCCGCATCCCGGGCACGCACGCGAATTTCCGTCAGTTCCAGCAGCCGCGTGACGACGGGCGGAATCGGACCGAAGGCGTCCACCAGGTCTTTTTCCAATTGCGCCAGTTCGTCGGTCGAGCGGCAGGAAACGATGCGCCGATAGATTTCCAGCCGCGAACGGTCCGACGCAACGTAGTTTGGCGGCACATGGGCGGGAACGTCAAGGTCGACATTGACCGGCGCGGGGGCGAGGTCCGGTTCGTTCTTCATCCGGCGGATCGACTGTTCGAGCATGCGACAGTACAGCTCATAGCCCACGGCCGCGATGTGCCCGCTTTGCTCCTTGCCCAGCAGATTGCCCGCCCCGCGGATTTCCAGATCGCGCATGGCAATGCGGAAGCCTGAACCGAGTTCGCTGAATTCCTCGATGGTCTTAAGACGCTTGGCTGCATTGCCGACCGGCGCATTGCCGGGACTGAGCAGCAGATAGCAATAGGCCCGGTGGCTCGACCGCCCCACCCGGCCACGAAGCTGGTGTAAGTCCGCGAGTCCGAACCGATCGGCGCGATTGATGAAAATGGTATTGACCGTCGGCATGTCGATACCGCTCTCGATGATCGTCGTGGTGACCAGCACGTCGGCCTCGCGCTGCACGAAGCGCTGCATCACGTCTTCCAGTTCATGGTCGCCCATTTGTCCGTGCGCGAAGAGCACGCGGGCCTCGGGGACAATCTTCTGCACGTTGTCGGCCATTTCCGCGATGTTGTAGACGAAGTTATGCACGAAAAAGACCTGCCCGTCGCGGTTCATCTCGCGCAGCACGGCGTCACGAATGAGCTGTTTGTCGAACGGACGCACTTCGGTGGCGATGGAGCGGCGATCGACGGGCGGGGTTTGCAGCGTGCTGATATCGCGCACGCCGATCATCGACATGTGGAGGGTGCGCGGGATGGGCGTGGCAGTCAGCGTGAGGACGTCCACCGTTTCGCGCATGTGCTTGAGGCGTTCCTTGTGCTCGACGCCGAAGCGCTGTTCCTCGTCGATAATCACCAAACCGAGATTCGCGAAAGAGATGTCTTTGCTCAGCAGGCGGTGCGTGCCGATGACGATGTCCACCTGCCCGCGCTTCAGTTTCTCGACGATCGTTTTTTGTTCGGCGGCGGAACGAAAGCGCGACAGGCATCCGATCGAAAACGGATACTCGGCCATGCGCTCTTTGAAGGTTTTGTAGTGCTGCTCCGCCAATACCGTCGTCGGCACCAGCACCGCGACCTGTCGACCGAACTCCACCACTTTGAAGACCGCGCGCATGGAGAGTTCGGTCTTTCCATAGCCCACGTCGCCGCACACGATGCGATCCATCGGACGCGGACTGGTCAGATCATTGCGAATTTCGCCCGCGACAATGAGCTGATCCTCGGTTTCCTCATAGGGAAACGCCGCTTCGAACTCGCGCTGCCACGTCGTATCCGCGGGATAGGCAATGCCGGGGCGTTCGTTGCGCAGCGCCTGCGTGCGGAGCAGCATCTCGGCCA
>CAZKIN010000390.1:0-3477 GCA_964552515.1 uncultured Phycisphaeraceae bacterium | reverse complement strand
GCGAGTTTTTCGCAAGTCGTTGTGGCGGTGGGGGTTAGGGAAAGAAGTGGAACGGAGAATCGCGAAGAAAAGAAGGGGCTGCGACGAAAATGGAAGGTGCGGGTGGGGTTATTCTGGTGGCCGGGGTGCTTCGACGCGGCATGTCATGGGACGGGAATTGCGCCAGCTGGGGCGCAGCTGCGAATGAGCCAAACGCCGCCCGGGCGCACCTGCGGCGCGGCGGGATGTGGAGTGACACATGCCTGGCATTTTGGATGCGAGCGACGGTCCTGAATTTGGAACATCACAGGGTCCGATAAGTGAACGGAAGGTGACTGTTAACGCACACTCTCGGCGCGACGGCCGCGCGCGGCGCGGGGGTGTTTGGAAACAGCTGGAAATGCAGGGGCTTTTGGTGCGGCGGAATGCGCGGTGGTTGTGTGCGCCCCTGCGCGGCATTTTTGATGATTTGGGGAGCCGGCAAGAGAGCGTGCTGCCCTGAATGGTGTTGCGGGGGTGGCGGCCTCGTGGCGTAAGTTATTGCTAATTAAGGAGTTAGGGACGATTGGGGTCGTTTTTGGCGGGAGTTACACGGTGTAGCAAGGTGTCAGATAGGTGACATCAGGGGGCGTCGGGAAGGGGACCGGGGGGCGGCGTTTTGGGGAAAAGTGTCTGATGAGAGGCAGTCAAGGCGGAAGGGGGAAGGCGTGAGGCGTGAGGCTTAAGGCGTAAGGAGGGAACGGAGGAAGAAGAGGACTAGGCACCGGCTTGTGTCAGGAATATGGCATTTGTTGGGACATCAGCCGTTCCTACCGGGACGCGGGTGATGGATATGACAGTTGTGTGGCATTTTGGAAAGCCGGCAGGTTGGCGATTCGCGACTGGAAAGCGCAATGGGTGAAGGGGGTTGGGAATGCGCGGACGAAGCTATTGGATCGACTACCCCAAGGCTAAAGGCATGGGCCACCCGGTCGTTTATATGAAGCAACCAAGAACCGACTTGTAGAAATCCAAATAGACCATGCCGCCAGCGGCTTCCGCGCAGACTGAAGCTGAATGCAGCGCGTCTTTTTGGCGCGCATCTTCGTCGTCATGATCACGATGGCGAGCGTAAAACTGGACGACCAGGATCAAGGCATCAAGAAATCGTCCTCCATTCAGGGCGCACTTGCATATTACAAACGAGAGGTCAGAAAGGTCGGCAAGATGTATCTCAAAAGTGTCGGCATCCATGAGCAAAGGGTCTGCTTCCTGCTCGCCAACAATATAATAGCCCCCCATACGCTCGACCCCCTGCGCAAATTGAATTCCGCCGTTGATTTGCAAGGGTGGTATCGCAAAGCAGTCCAGCAAGACCAAAAGGTCATCTGAATAACTGCTGGTTTGCTTAATACGGACATATCGATATCGATCCATTTCATCTTTGATATATGAATCGCTCAATCCCTTAGCTTTCATTGCTCGAGGATCGCGTCCACATTTCCATAGATTATTTGCGAATTCGTCGGGGTTCATGAATTACGCCTCAATGAATTCGGATGCTCTGTGCCCCTTTTCTCGTCGGGCACCAGAACTTATATCGAGAGAAGCTCGAGCCAAATCTGGTAAGACGATACAAATGCGCGGCGTGGACAGCAATAGTGCGCGGAGTGTCAAGAATCCTCCAAGCTGCGCAAGGCAAGTAGTGACGGGTCGCCCGGCCAAACGTGAGTGACGAATATGAGGCACATCCAACTCTCGCGGAACCGTCGCGAGTCCGCTTCCTCACGGGCGCGGTACTGAAATGAAGCCACGGAGCGACGAAGCCACGAAGGGAAGCGAAAGACAGGGTAGCGTCCGCAGATTTCGCAGAGGTACGCTGATTCTGGGTGAGGTTGGACGTCGGGTGGCGAACGGCACCGGTCGCTTACGCTCGCGGTTCTGATTGGTTGAGGCGTTGCGCGCGGAGGGACTCATCGACCGTAGTGCGCCTGGTCCCAGTTATCAATCGGATGAGGCGGGTTCGAGGGTGGTGCGAACGGCGGACTCGGCTATGCCGGTGATGCGGATGTCCTTGAGGGGGGAGGTGTGGCCGGCGATGACGTCGACGTCGCGTTTGCGGAGCTGCAATTGTTTGGCGAGGAAGGCGCAGAGGGCGGCGTTGGCCTGTCCTTTTTCGGGGGCGGCGGCGATGGCGATGCGGAGGCGGCCTTCCCAGAGGCCGAGAATGCGGGTGCGGGACGCGCCGGGGACGACCTTGACGGGCAGGATGACGGCATCTTCTTCGGTGCGCAATGCCAACATGTGCAATTCCCGGTAGGCTATCGGACGGCGGACGTCCGCCGCGACCAGCGGGCGTGGATTGTCGATTGAGGATGGTCGGTTGTCGAATGGTTGATTGATCCGCATTCCGCAATGAGGAATGGACGCGGCATGTAAGATGCCGTGAACAGAGTGTTTTGTTAAGCCCTTGCAGGGCTGGAAGGTCATGGGGTCGTATCCGTGGGCGGCGCTGCGCGTCAGCCCTTCAGGTTGGAAGAGTTACGGTCTGGCGGACCTGAAACCGCTTTAGCGCAAGAGGTGAGTTTACATTGGACCCGCTGACCTTTATGCCAGTTCCAGCACCCCTGCCGGGGTGCAGTTGATGGTGCGGGCGGGTTCCGGGGGTGTTACCCCCGGCTAATATCCAGTATCCCTTCGGGATATTTGATTTTGTGATAGTGAATGAATTCAACAGGATGCCACATTGATGGCACAGGGACCGTAGCGCCGACCACAAGGGCAACGCTTTGAACTGAAGCCTAGCAGGCTCCAAGCCCGGCTGAAGCCGGCTGAAAAGAGAAATGAATCTATGGGGCCGTCCCTCCAGCTGAAGCTGGAGGCAAACGCTGGTCGGCTGAAGCCGACCGAAGCGGACCGTACGTTCCACTGCCGACACGGTTTGCGGACTGTGGGAGCTGAAACCGCTTCTTTTCACGGCGTTGCCACAAGGGGCGGCGCTACAGGGCAGGCAACGGCACCGCTCCCTGACGGTCGCGGTACGGATTGGTGCAGCAACTGGCGCGAAGGAACGGCTGATGGGTACGCAATTTGAAATCGGGGTTATCGGGGCCGGTAATGCGGCCGAGGGGATCGTGCACGGCATCCTGCGCAACACGGTGCTGTTTGAGGATCGTATCGTGGCGTCGGACAAGGCGGAGGCGCGGCGCAAGCTGTTTGTCGACCGGTTTCACATCATTACGACGGATGACAACCGCTACCTGGTGCAGAACAGCTCGATCCTGATTTTCGCGGTCAAGCCGCAGCAGTTTCGGGAGATGTGCGCGGAAGTGAAGGAACTGATTCATGACGGTCACCTGATCGTGTCCATCATGGCGGGTGTCTCCACCGCGACACTGGAGGGAATGTTTCCGCATCTCAAGGCGCGGGTGGTGCGCGCGATGCCGAATCTGCCGGTGCATGTCGGCGCGGGAATGGCGGGGATCTGCAAAGGAAAGTATGCGCAGGATGTGGATCTGC
>CAZKIN010000389.1:0-3508 GCA_964552515.1 uncultured Phycisphaeraceae bacterium | reverse complement strand
CCGAGCAGCCCGAGCAAGCTGCTGCTCCCCGTCGCGGTTTTCATGTCCTTGGTGACGAGCCTGGCCATCGGACTGGGTCTGGAATGGATGGACAAGTCACTGCGTACCCCGCAGGACATCGGCCGCTACCTTGAAACGCCCGTGCTAGGCGTCGTGCCCGATACAGACGACGAAGAAGTGCGTATCGAAAAGGTCGAAACCGCACTGGTCGATACTCCCCGCTCTATGATCGCTGATGCGTTCCGCCGTATGCGCACCAGTCTGCAGTTCACCGCACCGGTTGAGCGGCAGCGATCCGTGCTCATCACCAGCCCCCGGCCCGAAGACGGCAAGACCACCGTCGCCTGCAATCTCGCCATCGCCGTCGCCCAGGGTGGCCGCAAGGTGCTGCTCATTGACGCCAACTTCCATCGGCCCGGCCTGCAGAAGGTGTTCAAGAACATTCCCGCCGAGGGACTCAGCAACATCCTTATCGGCGGCGCGCATCTCACTGACTGCGTGGTCAAAACAGGTTACGGCGGTCTGGATATACTCGGCGCGGGGCGCATCCCGCCCAACCCGGCCGAACTGCTCGTGGGCGGCGCCTGGGCCAAAGTACTCGAACAGGCCACCTCCGCGTACGACCAGGTAATCATCGACGCCGCGCCGCTCCTGATCGCCAGTGATGCGCTGGTCCTCGCCTCTACGGTGGACGGTGTCATCCTCGTAGTCCGTGCCCGGGCCAATTCACGGGGTGTCGCCAAACGTGCCGTTGTCCTGCTGGCTGATGTTGGGGCGCGCGTTTTCGGAGCCATTCTCAACGCCGCGCAGGTAACCCGCGGGGGCTATTTCCGTGAGCAATTCCGCGAATATTACGAGTATCAGGCCCCCGGTGACGGTCGGTAAGCAGCTTCGCCGAACGGTCGTCCGCATTGGCACCTGCGGCTGAAACCCTTACAATTCCCGCCATGAAATCCATCAACATGCTCGACCTTCAGGCGGAGTTTCGCCTGTTCGAAACGGACATCCGCGCCGCCATTGACCGCGTTCTGCAAAGCCAGCATTTCATCGGAGGCAGGGAAGTCGCGGAGCTGGAAACGGCGCTCGCCACGCGCGTCGGTGCGGCCCACGCCATCGCCATCAGTAACGGCACCGATGCCCTGCTCGTTGCCTTGATGGGCCTCGGCATCGGCCCCGGCGATGAAGTCATCGTCCCCGCGTTCACCTTTTTCGCCACGGCGGGCTCGGTCCATCGACTCGGCGCCAAGCCGGTCTTCGCCGACATCGACCCGCGCACCTTCAATCTCGACCCCGCCGCGGTGCAGGCTGCCATCACGCCGCGCACCAAAGCCATTATGCCGGTCCACCTCTTCGGCCAGTGCGCCGACATGGACGCTATCAACGCCATCGCCCGTAAACACGGCGTGAAAGTTCTCGAAGACGCGGCCCAGGCCATCGGCGCGGCCTATCACGGCAAACAGGCCGGCACATTGGGCGATGCCGCCAGTCTCTCGTTTTACCCCACGAAGAACCTCGGCGGCTTCGGCGAAGGCGGCATGATCTTCACGCAGGACGCGGCGCTCGCCACCGTGCTCAGGCAGCTTCGCAACCATGGCGAATCGCAGCGCTACGTCCACGAACGCGTCGGCGGCAATTTCCGCCTCGACACCATGAAAGCGGGCATGCTGCTGGTGAAGCTGAAACACCTTACCGAATTCACCCGCAAGCGTCAGGCCAACGCCGGCCTGTACAATCAGCTTCTCGCCGATTCTCCGGTCACCACGCCCCATGTCGCGGAAGGCAACGAGCACGTGTACCACCAATACTCCATCCTCGCCGACCGCCGCGACGAACTCGTCGCCGCGCTCAAGGACAAAGGCGTCGGCACGGGCATCTACTACCCCGTTCCGCTGCATTTACAGCGCTGTTTCGCCGATCTTAACTACAAGAAAGGCTCGTTGCCGGTGACCGAACGCGCGTGCGAACGCATTGTGTCATTACCCTGTCACCCGATGCTCAGTGCCGACGATGTCCGCTACGTGGCGGAGTGCGTGAAGTCGGTCTTCGGAAATCACGCGCCGTCGGGACGGGTGTCCGCAGAAGGTGTCACGTGTCGGTAGGCGATGATAATGAAGTGATCCTCGCGGTTGAAACCGTCGAGGTCTCGCCGGCCGAACTCGGTAAGCACGAGGCCCTTCAGATTGTCCCTTTGGGCGCCTGTCCGAGTTGTGGATATCTGTTGGAGGGACTTCCAGAAATTCACCGCTGCCCCGAGTGCTCGTTCGAATACGACAAACGGATGCAGGTAGTTGAGCAAAGTGGAGGCACGGCGTGGATTGCCCTGTTTGCGGTAGTCGCATACGTTGCGGGGTTGTTCACGTTTCAACTCACTCTTAAGGGGAAGATTCTCTATTATTTGTTTTGCCCAGCGGGCATCATCTTCGCGGCTTGGGCCGCGTGGCGATATTTCACCGGTCGCAGAAACAAAGTTATCGTTTGGAACAACGGCATCATTGTCTTGAACGGCAGAAAAATTGCGAAAAAATGGGAACAGGAAAGAATCACGCAGATTAGCTTCAACGAAGGAATCATTGGTATCCGAGTGAGACCCGTCAACGTTCAGCACAACATAGGCGAAATGGTGCTGGGTACAGCCGATAGGCTTAAGAGAGTAGAGAATTTACTTCGATACTTTTTCAAGCCCGTCGGAATTGAGTTTCAAGACGTCCGAGAGCTGGTGACGAAGAACGAGCATTAGTCCCGTAGGGACGGATGAATGTAGCCCCGCACTTCAGTGCGGGGAATAGTCACGGAAAGATGGTCTAGTCCCGTAGGGACGGCTGATCGATGGCCCATACGTACACGAGCATCCTGGTTCACATGGTATTCAGTACTCGTCAGCGCAAGAAGTTGATCACGGACAACCTCCGCGACCGCCTTTGGTCGTACATGGGTGGAATTGCCAAGCAAAACGACATGACAGCGCTCGCCATCGGCGGAGTCGAAGATCATGTCCACCTGTTGCTCGGAATGCCCGCATCCTTGAGCGTGTCCAAGGCAGCGCAATTGATCAAGGGCGGTTCATCAAAGTGGATTCACGACACGTTCCCTGATTTGAAGGAATTTTCCTGGCAGGATGGCTATGGAGCATTCACGGTTTCGATTTCCGGCGTGGAGGAAACGACGAGCTACATCAAGACTCAAGCGGAGCATCATCGGAAAGTAACGTTCGAAGAAGAGTTTCAGGCGTTCCTGCGAAAGCACGGTATTACTTACGATCCGAAATTTGTTTTCGGATAAGGTCTTGATTGAAACGTCATTGAAGATTCAGCCGTCCCTACGGGACTAATCCCGTAGATGGCGCAAACCCCGCACTGAAGTGCGGGGCTACATTCGGATCATCCCTACGGGATGCGGCAAATGAAAAGCCGATGTTACTTGGTACTTGCAACTCTTTGGTAATTTCCTATGCGTACTCTCGTCACCGGCGGAGCGGGCTTCCTCGGCAGTCACCTGTGCGATCGGCTTC
>CAZKIN010000388.1:0-3518 GCA_964552515.1 uncultured Phycisphaeraceae bacterium | reverse complement strand
CGAACTGGAAGCGCGGCACAAATGGCTGGTCGAGCATCGCCGCAAGGCCCGGCTCACCACCAAGCTGCGCAGCGATACCTCGTGGTGCCATCCGAAACTGGCGGGCTGGTGGCTCTGGGGGCACAACGCCTGGATCGGCGGTGGATTCTGTGCGGGCGAATACTTTGGAGCCGGCGATCCCCGCAACAATGGCGCAGGCGTCGAACCGAAGAACCCCGAGCACGGCGGAAAACGACCCACTGCTAAGCCCTACGGCATCATGTGCCGGCCTCCAGCTGAACGCCTCGCGTGGGTCAAGGCGCTGGCGGCGCGGCTCGATCGCGTGCGGTTCCTGTGCGGCGACTGGTCGCGCCCTATCACCACGGCAGTGAAGTCGAAATGCATCACGGCTCTCTTGTTCGATCCGCCATATTCGGCGGAAGCGGGACGCGCGAAAGACATTTACAACTGCGAAGACCTGGTTGTGGCACACGCGGTGCGGAAGTGGTGCATCGAACACGATCGATTGAAGCACCTGCGCATGGCACTGTGCGGTTATGACGGCGAACACAACGAACTCGAAAAACGCGGCTGGTCGGTGCATGTATGGAAAGCGTCCGGTGGTTTTGGCGTAATCGCCAAAGGACCGGGCTACACCAATCGTGAAAAAGAACGCATTTGGTTTAGTCCCTATTGCAAGGCCTAACCCGTACCAGCGGGGGTGATAACAATGACGGGAAGCGGATTACTGACCAGGATGAAAGAAGCCGCACGGCATGTGGCCAACATGGCCACGGCAGCTGCGACGGGGCGCGTCTTCATTCCCAATTCGGTCTTGGACGGATTCCGCCAGACCGTCGCGGACCGCCTGGACCTGCGCAAGTTGTCCACGCTGCTGCGGAATGCGGATAGCGGGGACTTGGCCAGCGGCTGCAAACTCTTCGAAGAGATGGAGGAGAAAGACCCGCATCTGAAGAGCGTGGCCGAGACGCGCCGTCTGGCACTGACCGGCCTGGATTGGGAAGTGGTCAGCGCTGCCGAGGTGTATGGCGACCGCGTCGAGAAAAATGCGGCCGATGAAGCGGCGGATGCGGTACGCGAAGCGCTGACCGAACTGGAGTACTTCGACGAAGGATTGGAGCATCTCTCCACCGGCATTGGCCCCAACATTGCGGTGGCCGAACTGGTGTGGCAGCTGCCCAAGATCGTGGACATCGTGCCCATCCCGTCCTGGCGGTTGCGGACTGACCCGCGGGAGCCGGGTGTAATCCGCGTCATCACGGAGAAGAACTCCGATGGCGTGCCCGCTGATCCCATTAAGTTCGTGGTACACCATCCGCACGGCGCATCATTCTTCCCGTTCACGCAGGCCATCGGGCGCAGCCAGGCGTTTGTTTACCTGGCCAAGCAACTGGCGATGATCGACTGGACCACGTTCTGTTCGATCTTCGGCATGCCGATTCGCACGGGCACTTACAAAGCCACCGCCAGCCAGGAAGAAAAAGACGAACTCGCCAGGATGATGCGCAACCTGGGGGCTAATGCGTGGGGCGTGTTCAGCGAGGCCATCCAGTTCCAGGTCCAGGAAAGTTCCCAGCGCGGCATCCAGCCCTACGAAGCGCTGCTCAATTGGTGCGACCGCAAGCAGAGCGTTTTGTTTCTCGGCGGCAATCTCACCACCGACACCACGGGCGGTACCGGAACCTATGCAGCGGGCGCGGTGCAAAACGAAGTGCGCGAGGACCGCCGCAACAATGACATTCGCCGCGAGAAGCGGGCAGTTACCCGCCAGATTATTGCACCATTGTGCACCGCCCTGTTCCCGAGGCGCGAGATGCCTTGTCCGATCTTCCAGCGCATCAAGCCGGAGATCGTCGACCGCGTCCAGGAAGCAGACCTCATGGGCAAGGCGCAGCACGCGGGCATGGAGATTCCCCTGGACTGGGCTCACAAACGCCTGGGCATTCCGAAGCCCAAGGACAACGAAGAAATTCTGACGCCCAGCCTGGATGCCTTTGGTGAGGCCATGCGCGAAGGTGTGCCGCCTGATGAGGAAGGCGCAAAGCCGCGCGGGCAAGCCCGTAGCGGAGCCAAGAAGGGGCCGGAAGTAAGCGAAGAAGGGAACGACGATTAGGCATGGGACTGCGCAGCCACAAAGCGGTGATGGCGGGCATTGAAATGCTCGAAGGTCGGGCGGTGCACAAACTGCTGTGGCCATACAAGAAGCGCGTCATGAAGCCATTGGTCGATGCGCTCCGCGAGTCGGAGAGCTTCGAAGCTTTGCGGGAGCGGTTGGGCGCGAGGGTGCTCACGGAAATGGATGCGGAGGTAGTTGCAAAGTCACTTGCACAGACGGCCGTCGTCGCGGCCTTGATTGGCCATGCCGGTGCCACTCCGCGTCGCAAGCTGCTTAGCGAGAAGCGAAAGGCGTAATCGAGTGCCGATCAGCATCATCACTGCCCTGGACTTCGAACCGCGCAGCTTTGCGGAAGCGGAAAAGCACTTTCGCAAGAAGGTGCCGCTGACACATGGTGAGTTCGATCGCCTGGCCCGCGACGAAAAGGCGAAAGGGTTTCGCATTTCGCAGGTGCATTCGGCGCGCATGGTGCAGCTGATCCGCAACAAACTCGCGGAGGCGATCGCGGAGGGCAAGACGTATCGGGAATGGCGTCGGGAAATTCTCCCGCTGTTCGAAGAAGCCCAGATCCCGCCGCCGGCGTTGTCGAGTCTGCGGCTGGCGTATTTCCAGAACACCAGCGGCGCGTACAGCGACGCGCGGGCGGAAACACTCACGGAGTCACGCGGGTCGTTTCCCTACTGGCAGTACAAGACGGTGGGCAACGGTGTGGCCGGCTATCTCAATGTGCGTGCCAGTCATGCGGCACTGCACGACAAGGTCTTTCTGGCGGACGATCCGATTTGGAATACCCATCGGCCACCCTGGGATTACGGCTGTCGCTGCACCTGGGTGGAACTTACGGCCAATCAAGTGGCCAGCCAGGGGCTGACAATCTGGACGTACAGCGGCGGCTTCGTGGTACCTGCCGCGCAGCAACTTTCGGCCGAAGGCGGAAAGGGCGCGCAGCCTTTCGCCTCGGCACCGAGCGCCCGTTATTCGACGGCGCGCGGCGAACTGAATCTCGCGGGACTGGATGCCGATTTGCGGCAGGCCATTGAGGAGCGACTGTCATGATGAAACGAATCGAGTGCGGGCTGATGCCTTGTGCGATCAGCGCGAATGAGACCAGCGAAAAAATACGTGTGCGTCTGATGCCGGACGGCCATGTGCCCAGCCGCAACGATCCTTTCGAAGTGACGCGCGAGGGATTCGATCAGATGTTGCGTTCGTTCAACGAAGGCAAGGTGCGCATCCCCGTGGACTATCACCATAACACGACGCGCACCAAGGAGATCGTCGGTGGCAAAGCGCCCGCAGCGGGTTGGATTGAAGGGCTCGAATATGTCGCCGGCGAAGGCGTGTATGGATTGGTCGAATGGACGGCGGAAGCGCGGGAGGAAATCCGCAGCAAGAAATTCCA
>CAZKIN010000387.1:0-3528 GCA_964552515.1 uncultured Phycisphaeraceae bacterium | reverse complement strand
GAGGCGGAACTTGTACTGGGGCCACTCTTAGCCGCGCTGATGCGGTGGATCCCCGCACTGGTGACCTTTCTGGTTTTTTGGGGATCGGTGAGCATGCGCTCCCGAAGGAATTCCGAAGTCGTCCCGGTGGATGATCGCTCAATGAAAGGAATTGAAGCGGGGCGAAGGGGAATCATCTGGCTCATCTTGCAGAGTTTGGGATTCCTGGCGGCGATTTGGGTCTATTCGTACGCCGTGGAACCCGCCTATATCGTAGCGCGGTACGATCTGGCGGTGTTACCGGCGGTTATCGTGGCGATAGCACTGGGGATCGATCGGCTGATTGGTCAGGGTAGTTCGGGAAGGTGTTCCGCCGGAAATGGAGTCGGCGCGGTTGCGACGGGATTGCTTGCTGTTTGCAGCCTGCTGGTTGTGCATACGGCGAAGGCCGCCCCGACTCCCTCCGAAATGACGCTTCGTGTGCAACATATCGCAGCCGTTGTGGCCCCCAATGATTTGATCATTAGCTTGGGCGGCTTTCGCTGGTTTGTCGATTACGCATGGAAGGCCGGGGGGATTCAAGCCGAGTTGCAGTCATTTCCCGAATGGCATGATGGCCAGTTGTGCTGGGACAACCCGGAGGCGGAGTTGCGTGATCCCCAGCGGATTCAGGCCGGCGTCGAGAGAACTGCGGCAGGAATTCGCGAAGCGATTGCCACCGGTCGAAGGGTGTTTGTACTGGCGCATGGTGAGCCGGCAGGCCCGCGCTGGGAAGTAGATCGGCAGCTGTTTGCGGCGCTGCAGGCATCGGGACTGACCGTCAATCCCGTTGATGAATGGGCGGGCCTTGGAGAGGTAACCGTTGAGTCCGCGGGAGGCGGCGAATCTCCAAGAGGACTATAGGTGAAGGTGCGGTGCGTGGGCAGCGAGTGGTTCGATCCCTGCCGATCTGCGGGTACTATTCGCGACATGGATCGGATGCTCTATTTGCGAACTGCATATGATGGCACGGACTTTCACGGCTGGCAGCGCCAGATTGGAGGACTGCGTACGGTTCAAGGTGTGGTAGAGGACACTTTGCGGCGAATATTACGACATCCGGTTGATCTCGTCGGATCGAGCCGCACGGATGCCGGTGTTCATGCGGCCGGTCATGTTGGTCACCTCCTGACGACGCGTGAGGTGCCGGCCGAGGCCTTGCGTCAAGCAATTGGCTCCCGATTGCCTACAGATGTGGCCGTGCTGGAGGTGCGTGACGTTCATCCGGAATTTCATGCCACGCGCCGGGCGGTCAGCAAACTGTATCGTTACCGCGTTTATGCCAGTGTTGATCGTCCCGTGAAGAACTTCGCCCAGCGTTATGCGTATCACTGCTGGGTCCCGTTGGACCTGGCGCGCATGCGGGAGGGGGGCACCCATTTCCTGGGGACGCAGGACTTTACATCGATGACCCCTATTTCGAGCAAACGTGAGAATCATGTGCGTACGGTGTTTCGGTGTGACGTGTCGCAGAGCGGTGAGGAGATTCACATCGATATAGAAGGGGATGGATTTCTGTACCATCAGGTCCGCAACATGGTGGGTACGTTGATCGAAGTGGGGAGGGGTCGGTGGGAACCTTCGTATGTGCAGGAGATTATTGCGGCGCGGGACCGTCGTCGCGCGGGGCAAACGGCACCTGCACGCGGGTTGTGTCTTCAATGGGTTACTTATCCGGAAGTACTCATGAATCCGCCGCGGCAGGAGCAGCCGGCGGTTAAGATTTCCGTGGAATCAACTTGATGCAACCGCGGCGGCCTACCTGTCTCCATGACGTTTTGACCCTTGAGCGCCCTGTACCCAGGCTCCATGGACTTCGCTTTTGCATGGCCTTTCAGTCATGAAGATCACCCACCTCATCACTCGACTCATCATTGGCGGGGCGCAAGAGAATACAGTTTTGACTTGCCGCGGACTTGTTGAACTGGGGCACGATGTGACCCTCGTTTCCGGTCCGGAAACAGGCGCTGAAGGCTCGCTATGGGATCAGGCGAAGGACAGCGGCGCCAAGCTGACGACTGCCAGTCACATTCGGCGCGCGGTTAATCCCTGGCACGACACGCTGGCCATCGCGGAATTGACGCGCATTTTTCGTGAAATATCACCAGATGTCGTGCACACGCACAGCAGCAAGGCCGGGATACTAGGGCGCGTAGCCGCTCATCGCGCTCGAGTGCCGATTATCATTCATACCATTCATGGAATGAGTTTTAATCGCACGCAAGGTGTGATCAGCTTTCGGATGTATCGCAGCCTGGAAAGATTTGTTGCCAAGTATACAACCATGTTTGTCACCGTGGCCGATGCCATGATTGAGCAGTCGGTAGAGGCGGGAGTTGGTCCGCGTGAGCGGTTCATTACCATCCGGTCCGGGATGGAGACTGGACATTTCACTCCCGACCCTGGTGCCCGACAACGATGGCGACAAAAGTGGGGGCTGACCAATGAGCACGTGGTTGTCGGGACTGTGGCACGGCTCTTCGAAAACAAAGGATACGACGATATCATCGCGGCCATGCCGGCTGTTGTGACAAGAGCACCGTACGTGAGATTCGTATGGATTGGGGATGGCAAACATCGCCAGCTATACGAAGAGCAATTGAAGCGACTGGCGCTATTTGATCGGGTGATTTTTACCGGGTTGATCCCGCCCAACCAAGTTGGGGAGATGATCAACGGTTTTGATATGGTGGTTCATGCATCCCGATGGGAAGGGCTCCCGCGGGCATTGGTACAGGGTCTGCTGCTCGAGAAACCTGGCATCAGTTTTGACAACGATGGGGCACCCGAGGTGATAAAGGCCGGGGTCACCGGCTTGCTGGCGCCAATGGGTGATATTACTGCATTTGCAGAACAGATAGTTCGCCTCGGCGCGGATTCCAAGTTGCGATTGAAAATGGGTCGCGAGGGCCGCAAAATTTGCCTGCAACAATTCGAATGGCGACAATCGGCCCGAAAGATGGCCGATCTCTATGAGAGGCTGGCCGAAAAGGCCAAAAAAAACGGCTAAGACTGGAATTCCTCGCGCGAAGCGCGGTTGAAAGCGACCATTGAAATGGGAGAGTTGGGCAGTCTATTAATGGCATTTGCCCCCCCGATAAGGAGAATCGCCGCTGGGATTACCGCTGGGCGATATTATCGGTCGTTGCAAGGGGAAGTGTGAAGGCAAAAAAAGTTTCCCAGACTACTGGTCTTGGAGTAGCTTGGCGGTTATAATGCGGAGAGTTGGAAGAGGCGCTCTTGAAAGAAGCTCAGGTCGCTGTGGGGGAGTCCACTAGGCCGTAGATTAGTTGGGTACGGGGTACCCTGGAGGAAGAAAGAAATGCGAAAAGGCAAGTTGGCAGTGTTGTTCACGATGGCGGTTGCGAGCGTTAGCGCTTCGGCTGCATTCGCGCAGGCCCCGAATGAACTATTGTCGTTCACTTACAGCGATCTAACTGGTGCTTATGACAGCGGTACGTCGCTGTTTACGGCGGCAGATGATGGCGACAGTGATGGCGATGTCACTCG
>CAZKIN010000386.1:0-3536 GCA_964552515.1 uncultured Phycisphaeraceae bacterium | reverse complement strand
CCCCGGTTTGCCGTTTTCCGATTAACTATTGCAGCTTCATTTTTGCGGCTGAGCCAGAATGTGTTTCTTATAGGGATCACCCTGCGGTGAAACGTCAGATGCGAGGCAACTCGGACGTTTGCCGTTACGCCTTGCGCGTCAACGGCACTCACGCTGCACCCACTTCCATCATCGCGCCGTGCGCCACGCTGCGAACTGCCGCCTTAATGGCATTCTGGATATTTGGCGTTGCCCTTGCGGCGGCGACAGATGTGCCAAGCAACGATGAAGCCTGTGCGGTTATGCGCCAAGCCACGGACATAACTTCCGAGGGATTCGCCAACCATCCAGTTAATTCTGTAATGCAGTCTGGGGAATGCTGCGCGCTGAAACCGAGTCTAGGTTCGCCATTGGCGTCGAGTGGCGTGGCGACCATATTTAATACTTCGGACTTTCCTCCGCGTTGGCATTGCGGCACTTGGACGGCCACGCACGGCTGGGTGCATATCATTGCGGACTTGGCGATATGGGGCGCGTATTTAAGTATTCCCATCGTGCTGGTTTATTATGTGCGCCGGCGAAACGACGTTCCTTTCCAAAAGATTTTCATCCTGTTCGCGCTGTTTATTCTGTCGTGCGGAACCGGGCACCTGATGGAGGCCGTGATTTTCTGGTGGCCTGCCTATCGGGTGGCGGCTTTGCTCAAGATTGTAACCGCCGTTGTTTCCTGGGCGACCGTGCTCGCGCTGCTCCCGGTATTGCCCAAGGCTCTTGCGCTGCCGGGATTGCGCAAGGCGAATGCGGAGTTGGAATCAGAGTTGAAGCGCCGGCTGGCCGCCGAACTTGCATTGAACGAACAAAAGCTGCGACTGAATGCGATCATTGACTCTTCGCTTGACGGGCTGATTACGATGAACGAACGGGGTATCATCGAATCGTTCAATCCGGTCGCGGAAAAAATGTTCATGGCCCCAGAGGCCGAAGTCGTCGGAAAAGAAATGGCGGAACTGTTCATCCCGCTTCGTCTGCGCGAGCGGCATCGTGAGGGTCTCGCGAAATTCATGGCGACCGGTGAATCGCACATTGTGGGTCAGCGCATCGAGATTGAGGCGCTGCGAGCCAACGGTACTGAATTTCCGGTCGAATTGACCATCGGCACCATTCAGCGAAGTACCGGCTACTTGTTTGTCGGACAGATCCGCGACATTTCCGATCGGAAGAAGGCTGAACAGCGTTTCCAACTGGCCGTAGAGGCCGCACCGAATGCGATGATCATGGTGAACGCGGAGGGGCGGATCGTCATGGTCAACGGACGGGCGGAGCAGATGTTTGGTTATGCGCGCGAGGAAATGGTCGGTCAGACGGTGGAGCTTCTGCTGCCTGAACAATTTCAACAATCCCATGTCGCGCAGCGCACGGCGTATTTGAATCGTCCGGAGCCGCGCGCCATGGGGGCGGGGCGGGATCTTTTCGCCAGGCACAAGAACGGCAAGTTGATCCCCGTGGAGATCGGACTTAACCCCATTGAGACCGAAGAGGGCGTCTTCGTACTCAGCGCCATATTGGATATTACGGAACGCAAGCGCGCGGAGAAAGAACTGGAGCGTCAATCCGACCTATTGCGCGACCAGAATAAGGAACTGGTTGCCGCGAACGCGGAACTGGACGACTTTTCATTTGTCGCCAGCCATGACCTTCAAGAGCCGCTGCGCAAGCTGATTTCGTTCAGTACGCTTCTGCGCTCCGATCTCGGGGGAGATCTGCCGGAACAGGCGTCGCGCGATCTGGATTTTATCACCGATGCGGCGAACCGGATGCAGAACCTGGTGCGTGACCTGCTGCGACTTTCGCGGGCGGGTCGGGGTGCCGTGAAGATTGAGGCCCTGCCGCTCAATGATTGCGTGGAGCGCGCCCTGTCGGCCCTGTCCGCGCGCATTGAAGAGACCAAGGCGGTGATCACGAAGCCGTCGCTGCCGGCGGCCATGGGAGATGCCACATTGGTGACACAGCTCTTCCAGAACCTGATCGGCAATGGTCTTAAGTTCCAGGCTGCGGGAGTGCGTCCGCAGGTGACCATAACCGTCGAGCGGGAAGACGACCAGTGGATACTGGGCGTGAAGGACAACGGCATTGGTTTGAAGATGGAGTTCGCGGACCAGATTTTCCTGCCCTTCAAGCGACTGCACGGTCGGCAGGAATACGAGGGAACCGGAATCGGCCTGGCCATCTGCCGTAAGGCGGTCGAACGAATGGGCGGACGAATCTGGGTCGAATCCGCACCCGGCGAAGGGGCACATTTCAAGTTCACCCTGCGCGAGGAAGTTGAAGTTCCGGAACTTGAAACCGCCTCCTTGTGAACCGGTCGCTGCTGCCGCACTTCGCGCGCCTCCCAAGTTCAATTATCATGGCGTTTGAGATTCGACCTCATGAGCCATACTCCCGATCATTCGCATGGCGTATTGCGCGGCATCGCGGTCCGGCCGACCGACGGCGAGGCGATGCGCGAGATTGCTTCGTGCAGGGTCATTGCGGGTCGCGGGATTGACCTGGAGAATCGTAAACCGGGCAAACGCGAAGTGACCTTACTGTCCATGCAGGCCTGGCAAGTGGTGTGTCAGGAGCTTGGCACGCAGCTACCCTGGTACACCCGCCGCGCGAACTTTCTGATCGACGGAATTAATCTTGCTGCCGCTGTCGGGCGGACGCTTCACATGGGACCAACCCGTATTCGCATCCACGGTGAAACCCGGCCCTGCGGCATCATGGATCAGCAATTTGCCGGTTTGCGAGAAGCGATGATTCCCGACATGCGCGGGGGTGTCATCGGCGAGGTGCTGGACGGGGGCGAAGTGCGCATTGGCGACAGAGTGACGGTGGACGGGCCATTCGCTTAAGGAATGTCTTCGGCTGCGGGATTCGGCGCAAGAGGTTCGGCAAGTCGTGCGGACAGCCACTGGTACAGCAACGAGGCCAACAGGAGTAGTCCTCCCAGTGCCACAAAAGACCCGATGCGATACAGAGTATTCAATCGTGCCAGGTCCACCAGGAAGAGCTTGAGGAGCGTCATGCCGAACACGGCCAGCCCGACATAGCGGACGGCCGGAATGCGCCGGGCGAATCCCACCGCCAGGCAAACGGTGGCGTGCAGCGACCAAAACAGGGACAGAGCGAGATGCATCGCGAGTAAGTCGTCACGCAGCGGGGCACCCGCCGCCCCAGCTTGAAACGTACGCAGTATTTCAAACGTACCCGTCCATCCGATCAGGACTGCAGCCAAGGCGGCCAGGACTCCCCGGACCATTAATTTCGTGCGATGACCCTGCTGCAGCGTTGGGACCAGCGATGCGCCAAGATCGCGGACCAGTACACACACTACGGAGAGCAGGACACCGGTGCTCACCACGCGATTGAGCGCCGAACTACCCAATGCACTCCAGTAAGATTCCATGGAACTCACCGTGTCGAAGAGGACAAATTTCGCGACAGCGGCGAACAGGAGAATAAGAACCGCTGGACCAACTTTGGCTATCCGGTGAGCGACTTGCCAAGCGAGGACG
>CAZKIN010000385.1:0-3539 GCA_964552515.1 uncultured Phycisphaeraceae bacterium | reverse complement strand
CCCCGTTCAACCCCCGCGCTGGCGCCCTTCGGTGTCAACTCACTGACACCCATTCTCCCCGGAGAATCCTCACCTCGCCCACCGCGCCCTCCCCATTAGTCGTCCATAACCTCTTATTCCTAAATAGTTTACGAAACTTCATTGCTAGCCCCGCACCGCCTTCAGGACGACACATTCTTCCCCCAGCCCTGAAGGACCCCAAAAACGGCGCGCATCGCTTCGCGAAATTCCTGACGCAATCGCCGCGCCGAAAAGCCCGGCATTTCCAGCCTTTTCTGGCTGCCCCGCTGCTGGCATCATCGGCCGTCGCGCCGAGAGTGTGCGTTAACTGTCACCATGACTTCGTTTATCGGACCCTGTGATATCTGGATTTCAGGACCGTCGCCGACCTCACCAGTGCCACGCTGCTGGCACTCCCTATCCCAGCGCACCACAGGGTGCGCACAGCTGTAGTTTGGCTGGCCCACAGCGGCGCCCCAGGTGGTGGAATGCCGGGCAGCCATCGTGCCACGACGTGGCACTCCTTCTGGGCAGAATCTCCATTCCCCGCTCTCCGCTTTCCTCCTGCTTTCGCGTCGCGGGACTTTCCATAACCCATTGTCCTGCAATAACTTATGGCGCGTTACGCGCCGCCGAAACCGCCCCGGGTGTATATAGAGCGGGGGAAAACACTGCCCGCGGATGGTCTGCGGTCGTTCGAAATGACGAATCCCGCCAATTCGACTATTCTAAGGGGCACCATGCGTTGGATCTGGATCGACAGTTTCGTGGAATTTGAGTCCGGTCGCCGGGCTGTGGCCGTCAAGAACGTGTCCCTGGCCGAGGAGCACCTCCACGACCATTTTCCCGGCTTTCCCGTGCATCCGCCCGCCTTGGTCATCGAAGGAATGGCCCAGACCGCGGGCATCCTCGTCGGAGAGGCCCGCCAGTTTGCCGAAAACGTCATTCTGGCCAAAATACGCAAGGCTTCCTTCACGGATTATGGCTATCCCGGCGACCAATTACGCTATGAAGCCACCGTGGAAGGAATCGACGAGCGGGCCGCCATGACCCGCGGAATTGTCTCCAAAAATGGCCAGACCATCGGAGAGGTGGACCTTATTTTCTCGCATGTAAATCAGGCGGAAACGACGCTCGATTTGCCGGATCATAATTTCGTCTTCACGCCGCAGTTCATGGACCTGCTCGCGGGTTTTCGCAGCGGCGCAAAAGGTGACGGAGCATTGGCATGACGGACAGGCGGCGCGTGGTAATTACAGGGCTGGGCGTGGCGACGCCGATCGGCATCGGCATGGAGCCGTTCTGGGACGCGCTGCTCAACCGGCAGTGCGGCGTGCGGCGCATCGCCTCGTTCGATCCTTCGGCCTTTCCCGCACAAATTGCCGGGGAATTGCCGCCATTTACCATCAGCGAATATATCCCGAAAGGCTATCGCAAAAGCACCAAGGTGATGTCGCGCGATATCATGATCGCCGTCATGTGCGCCTACCATGCGGCCAAGGATGCGGGACTGACCACCAAGTGTCTCGTCGAGCGCGGCGAAGCAACCGGCGCGCCGAACGTCGACCCCACGCGCTTCGGCGCGAACATCGGCGCGGGTCTGGTCTGTGCCGATTTGGATGAACTCGGCGGCGCGCTCACCACGGCCGCGGAGAACGGACAGTTCAGCATCGCCAAGTGGGGCGGCGAAGGCATGACCAATCTCACGCCGCTGTGGCTGCTGAAATTCCTGCCCAACATGCTCGCCTGTCACGTGACGATTGTGCACGATGCGCAGGCACCGTCGAACACCATCACCTGCGGCGAAGCGTCGAGTCACCTTGCGATCGGTGAGGCCTTCCGCACCATTTCCCGCGGCGCGGCCGACGTGTGCATCTGCGGCGGCGCGGAAAGCCGCACCAGCCCCATGGCGCTGACGCGACCCCTGCTCGCGGAGCGGCTGAACCGCACCGCCAATGAACATCCCGAGCGCGGCTGCATGCCGTTCTCGGCGCAGCGCAGCGGCGGCGTGGTGGCGGAAGGCGGCGGTCTGATCATTCTCGAAGAACTGACTCGTGCGAAAGCGCGCGGCGCGAAAATCTATGCGGAAATCGCGGGATTCGGCGCGAGCACCAGCGCATTTCACTGGGCGAACGCCGATGTGTCGGGTCGTGCCATGCAACTGGCACTCGGCAAAGCGCTGAAGGACGCCCAGGTGCAGCCCGACCAGGTGCAACTGATGAACCCCTTCGGAACGGGGATTCCGGCCTTTGATGCCGGAGAAATCGCCGGTTTCAACGCCGTCTTCGGAGATGCGCTGTCCCGCGCGGCCGCGTTCACGACGCGCGGAAGCCTCGGAAGCTGCGGCGCGGGAGCCGGTGCCATTGATGTGGCAGCGTGCGCGATGGCGATCCATCGCAACACCGTTCCGCCGTCACTCAACACCCAGCCCGCCGATCCGGCCAGTCGCTTCAAGTTTGCCACGGGCGATCCGATGGATGGTCGCGCCGTCAGTGCGGTCAGCGTGGGTTACGCGCCGGCGGGCGGACAGCACGCGGCGCTGGTGCTGCGGAAATATCAGGATTGACATCGATGCAACGACGCGTGGTCATAACGGGGATGGGCTGGGTGACACCACTGGGTCACGATCTGGCCGGCGTATGGAAGCGGCTGCTGAACAGTGAATGCGGCGTCGGTCCGACGTCATTGTTCGATGCGCGCACTTTTCCCACCAGCTTTTCCGCCGAAGTGAGGGGCTTTGCCCTGCAGAATTTCCTGCGCGAGCGCGCCGCGAGGCACGCCGGCGCCAGCCGCAATACGCAATTCGCCCTCGCCGCGTCGAAGATGGCGTGGGAAGATGCCGGTCTGCACGCACTCAATGCCAATGATCCGTCACGCGTGGGCGTGTACCTCGGCGGCGGCGAAGGCCCGCTGAACTTCGAAGGCTGCGTCGCCGCTTCGATGGCCGGTTGTCGCGACGATGCGGGAAATCAAATTCCCTTTGACGCGGTGCGCTGGGCGCCAATGGCGCTGCGCGTGTTTACCGCGCAGCATGAAATGGAGCAGGAGCCGAACATGGCCGCCGGGCATCTCGCGGTGGAATTCGGCGCGGAAGGACCGAGCTTCAACACGCTCACCGCCTGCGCCGCCAGCACGCAGGCCATCGGCGAAGCGACCAACGTCATTCGCTACGGCGACGCCGACATCATGATTTCCGGCGGCACGCACAGCATGATTCACCCGCTCGGGGTCACCGGCTTTAACCGCCTGACCGCGCTCTCCACGCGGAATGACTCTTATGCGACAGCGTCGCGTCCCTTCGACCGCACGCGCGACGGCTTCGTGCTCGGCGAAGGCTCGGGCATCATCATTCTGGAAGAACTGGAACACGCGCAAAGCCGCGGCGCGCGCATTCACGCCGAGGTCATGGGCTACGGTTCGACGGCCGACGCGTTTCGCATCACCGATATTCACGAAGAAGGCCGTGGTGCGGTGGCTGCCATGCGCGCGGCCCTTCGCGACGGCGGCGTGACACCCGCCGATGTGGATTACATCTCCGC
>CAZKIN010000384.1:0-3549 GCA_964552515.1 uncultured Phycisphaeraceae bacterium | reverse complement strand
TGCGTTCGGGCACAAGGCGATTGCCCACGCGAATCCATGACTTTCCGCTGGCGGTGCCGAGCTTGGGGCTCTCAGCGAATTTTTCGTAGAGACCGGCGAAATAACGCGGTCCGAATTCAAGATCGCCGTCGAGCTTGCAGAGGAACTCGTAGTCTTGCATGTTGACGAGGGAGAGGCCCTCGTTGAAGGCATCGACGACGCCGCCGCCGACCTTGCGCACGCCGCGGTCGGCGCGGATATGTACGCGAATCCAATCGTGCTGTGCGGCGGCCGCCTCGGCGATCTTGACGGTGTCGTCCTTGGAGCCGTCATCGACAATGATCCATTGGGTGGGGCGGGCGGACTGCGCGATCATGGAGTCGATGGTCCGCTGCAAGTAAGCGGCTTCGTCGCGAACGGGGGAGATGATGATGCAGGTGGGGGTCATGGCAAGAAGGCGAGAGGCAGCAGGCAGCAGGCAACAGGCAGCAGGCACGTGCCGTTCGGTTGCTGGACTAATTGCGATTGAAAGAGTGAGATCAGCGGCGCTTGGGTGACATTGCTGTCGAAATGTTGGCACACCTGGTCGCGTGCGCTGGCGGCACAACTGGCGCGCAGTTCAGGGTTGCGGGCCAGGGTGCAGATGGCGTCGGCGAGTGCGCTTACGTTGCCGGGGGGTACGAGAAGTCCGTCGATGTTTTCGCGGACCAACTCCGGGATACCGGTGATGCGCGAAGCGATGACGGGCAGGCCGGTGGCCATCGCTTCCATGAGAACGACGGGGAGTCCTTCGGAAAAACTGGACAGAACGAAGGCGTCGGCATTCTGATAAAAGGACTGAATGCGGTCCTGGCCGATCGCGCCGGCGAATGTCAAGGTAATGTTCAGGCCGAGTCGGGCGGCTTGCTGTTCAAGAGCTTCGCGCAGCGGACCGTATCCCACGATGGTCAAATGCACGTCCGCGCCCTGGGTGCGTGCCAATGACAGGGCATCGAGCAGGACGGTCAGGCCTTTTTCCGGGCTGAGGCGCGCGACGGTGAGGAGTCGCATCGTGGATAACTGTTTATTGACACTTTGCGCTGCGGGTTGAAACTGGCGCGTGTCGATACCGCAGAAAACGCGGTGAATGCGCGGCCAGAGTGCGGGGGCGGTCTGGAGCATGGCCTGCGCCTTGCCGAAGTCGGATACGCAGACGGTGAAGGCGGCGGAGGCGATCTTGTCCGCCAGGCGCGAGGTGGTGGGGTCGCCGTAGTCGGCGTGGCCGTGAATGGTGAGACTCCAGGTGCCGCCGGACATTTGCGCCGCCAGCTTGGCGACATTGGCGGCGACGTTGGCAAAGTGGGCATGGGTGTGCGTGACACCTGCGTGACGCAATCGGTTGGCGAGAAGTCCCGCCTCGACGAAGTAAAACAAGTGCCAGATCAGTTGACGCATTCCGGCGGGGCGACGCGAGAGTGCGCGGCCAAGCGTAGCGAAATAACGGACGGGTGCCTGCAGGAGCATTGACGCGTGGGTGAAGAGAATGCGGAAGAATCCGGCGGGCAATATGGCCTGAGTGTTTCGTGCTTCGCTGCAATCGAGTTCAGTCAGCAGTTCCCCATCCGGCACGCGGCGGACGGTGAAGGTGTGCACGTCGAATCCAGCATCGCGCAGGGCGAGGATCTCGCGCATGATGAAGGTGTGCGAGATTGCGGGGTAGCGGCTGGCGAGGTAGGCGATTTTCATGTGGAATTTGTGCCGCGGTGCCTGCGCAGAAAGAGGCGATCGGCAAGTCCCGAGAGTTCCATTTCAAACAGGCCAGCGTGAAATGCACCGTTGCCGCGACTGAACCGCTCCTGAGTGACATAGATGCGGCGCAGGCGCAGGGGATCGGCGCCGCGCGGATTGAGTCCGGACTGCATGGTAACCGCCTGATGGTAGCCAGCGGCGCGGGCCGCATCGACGACACGGTTATCGTGGTCGCCATTGGGATAGGCAAAGGAAGTTACGCCGGCGCCGGTTACCTGCTCGATGGTTTCCTTGGACGCCGTAAGCTCGCTGCGCAAGGTGTCATCGGGCAATTGAGGCAGCAGGGGATGCGTCATGGTATGCGAAGCGATTTCGTGCCCCTGCGATGCGAGGTTACGCAATTGTTCACGGGACATCATCTGGTCACTGCGGTCCTGAAGTAGGTCGTCCGGCGCGGCGGCGCGAAGGCGGCTAATTACCGCACTACGCAGCTCATGGGAGAGGGCCTTGGCGGCGGCGACGATCCGCGCGACGCTGA
This sequence comes from uncultured Phycisphaeraceae bacterium, assembly GCA_964552515.1. GTDB lineage: Bacteria > Planctomycetota > Phycisphaerae > UBA1845 > UBA1845 > JACQXM01. The sequence goes on along the minus strand of CAZKIN010000384.1, from coordinate 1,304 downwards.
GGCCGTGACGATGGCGAAAATGTTCAGCGATCCACACGGCCACCGGATCGCCCTCGTCCGGCTTACGCGCCAATTCGGCAATAGGCTCTTTGGCCATGCGCTGCACCATGCGGCCGAGCAGGTCGTACCATGCGCGCTCGGAAGTCCCGATCAAACCACTTACCACGAAGAAAGTGGCACGCACTCCGAGTTTCTCGAGAATCGGCGCGGCATGAATGGCATTGTCCGCGTAGCCGTCGTCAAACGTGATCGCGAGCAGCGGCTTATGGGGTGCCGGTTTTTTCCACAAATTCATTGCATCGCGCAGCGGAACACAGTGATAATGTCTGATGGCTGTAGCCATTTGCGCTTCAAAGATGTCTGGAGTCACCGCGAGCGCCGGGATGATGTAGTTCGCACGTTCGAGCAAAGGAAGCACACGATGATAGCACAGGATGACCAGTGACGAGCGATTCGCGTTGCGTGCCAGGGCAGTGACACGTGCAAAATGCAAAGTACTGGCGGCCAGACTGCGAACCAGGGTTTTCATTCGTTTGCAGCGGCTTCACTCAGCTAGCGATATTCGATCAACGGCTTGGGAGTTCGCTTCAGCGCCCGGCGAACCCAGTAGTCCAACTGGCCGACAATAATCGGCAATTTCGCGATGTAATGGTGCAATGAGTAGAGCAATGCGTCGCGCATCGATTCGGTCTGCGCTCGCAAGCGCAGTGCATTGCGCATGATCAGGGCAGCGACCAGGCAGCCCCAGGCAATCAGGGGCCAAGGGGAGCGCATTGTCATGGCGCAAGTGAGTGCGGCGAGAAGCAGCAACAGATGTGCCGAATTTTTCCACAGGTGCATGCGCCAGCGTCCCATGCCGGGATGGCGTCCACCCACTTCGGCGTAGGCATGGCCGGTGCGCGTGCAGCGTTTCCAATATTGTTTGAAATGTCGCATGTTCATGTCGTGCCGAGTCATCGGGGCGGCCACGGAAAGAATGACCATGTCAAGCTGCGAGCGAATGCGGTAGCAAAGGTCCGGCTCCTCGCCCGCGATGAGTGATGCGTCGTAGCCGTTCATCTTGCGGAGTACGTCGCGGCGAAACAACGCGTCGCCCGCACAAGTGAACGCGGGGCCGGGTGGCACATACCAGTCATAATGCGTCCACAGGTTGTAGATGGTTTCGCGCGGGGCGATTTCCTCGCGGCGGCCGAACACGCAGGCGACTTTCGGGTCGTGCAGGGCTGTCGCGGCAGTGGCGAACCAGTCGGGATGCACAATGGTGTCGCCGTCAAAGAAGTGCACTAGGTCATGCGTTGCTGCGG
>CAZKIN010000383.1:0-3555 GCA_964552515.1 uncultured Phycisphaeraceae bacterium | reverse complement strand
TTTTCAATCCATCTCCCCTTTCGGAGCAGTTTCAATTCTGTTGTCGCGTCGCCCCCTCATGGCCACGCCGCAAATTCATGTATTCAGCGTGGCCGGTTTCCATACGCTTGCACCGATTTCGCCCGCAGGGCGCACGATCGTTGCCGGGGACTTCAGTCCCCGGAATGCCTGCACTTTATTTATCCCGCCCGCAGGGCGGACGAACGATTCGCAACCCTTCGAAGCATCAAGAACTCCGGATACGAACCATCATGAAACTGCACATCCCAAAAACCGATCACTTTGAGTGATGCAGCCAAGTCAATTTTGGAGCAACTCTTCCGTGCGCCACTGTCGTGTCGGCAGTGTTATGCACCAACTCTTCCGTGTGCCACTGCCGTCTCGGCAGTGCTATGCTCCGCTCACCGCGCCGTGGCCCGCACCAAATTCCTTGTCTTCGAACCTGCACCTGGCAAGGGAACGTATGTCGCGCTGACTCGTCGGCTTTAGCCGACGGGTTTTTGCCACCAGCTTCAGCTGGTGGGACGCCGGCCACCAAAAAATTTCCTTTCTCGTTCACTGGTCAGCCGGCTTTAGCCGGGCTTGGAATTCTGCGCCTATCCGGCCTCAACCGCTCTATCCCTCTCGCCTCCCATCCTTAGGACGACGCGCGAACCCCGATGTTATCGCCCCGCTACCGCGCATGTGCCGCTGGCTTTTCACACCCCACTTGGACTAAACTCTAGACGGAAAGGGAGGAGGGGACTATCCGGACGTACGCTGCCACGACATTCACCCCGTTTCGCGCGTACGCGTGGGCTGCCATCGCGCTCGCCTGCACCTGCGCCGTAGCCTTCGCCGGCCCCGGCCAGACCCAGGTCCCCAGCACCATCGAAGATTTCTTCCTCCCCGGCTCGCAGCCCAACGGCACCATCGAATACGAACAGTTCATCACCAGCAACAACTGCCGCGGCTGTCATGAATTCCAACCCGCTGTCCCTCCACCCACGCCTGTTTCGCCGACCCCCATTTACCAGCAGTGGTCCGGCAGCATGATGGGACAGGCCGCGCGCGACCCGCTCTTCCATGCCTGCCTCGCCGTCGCCAATCAGGACGCCGCCTTCGCGGGTGACCTTTGCATCCGTTGCCACACCCCCGCCGGTTGGATCTCCGGCCGTTCCACACCGACCGACGGCTCCGCCCTCACCACCGGTGACCGCGACGGCGTCAATTGCAGCGTCTGCCACCGCATGGTCGATCCGGTCTTCAAGAAAGATAGCAGCCCCAACATCGACGCCATGATCCTCGCCAACATCGCCGAACTTCCCGTTCGGCCCGGCGCGGGTGCATACATTCTCGACCCCAGTGATAACCGCCGCGGCCCCTTCATCGATGTGCAGCCGCCGCATCAGTGGGCCTACTCCGGATTCCACCGCGATTCCGCCCTCTGCGGAACCTGCCACGATGTCAGCAACCCGATGTACGACCGCCAGCCGGATGGCACGTACCAGCTCGACCTGCTCGGCATGGAACATCCCTCGCGCGACCCTTATGACATGTTTCCCATCGAACGCACCTACAGCGAATGGCTGAACAGCGACTTCGCAACTATGGGCGTGGACATGGGCGGCCGCTTCGGCGGCAACAAGCAGGTCGTCAGCACCTGCCAGGACTGCCACATGCCTGACACTACTTCCAAGGGCTGCGGTTTCGGAGACCCGCCCCTCCGCACCGACCTGCCCGCGCACGACTTCGCCGGTGGCAACGCCTGGGTGCAGGACATGATCATCAACCTCTACCCCCCGGCCCAGTTTCCTCAGGATAATATAAGCGCCATGAATTTGCAGGCCGGCAAGGCCCGCGCCGTATCCATGCTCCAGCGTGCCCTCACGCTCGACGTGACCCAGGTCGGCAACTACATCAACGTCCGCCTCATCAACGAAACCGGCCACAAGCTCCCCAGCGGCTACCCCGAAGGCCGCCGCATGTGGATCAACGTGCAGATGATTGATGAATCCTTCTCCCTCGCCCGCGAGCACGGCCACTACGACGGCGTTACCGCCGACCTGAGCATCGCCGACACCAAGGTGTACGAAACGCACCTCGGAATCGACGCCGCCGTCGCCGCGCTCACCGGCATTGCGGAAGGCCCCGGCTTCCACTTCGCGCTCAACAACGTGATCTACAAGGACAACCGCATCCCCCCGCGCGGCTTCACCAATGCCGCCTTCGCTGACATTCAAGCGTCACCCATCGCCGCCTCATACGCCGACGGCCAGTATTGGGACGACACCCGCTACCGCCTCGCTCGCGGCGTCCTCTCCGCCGATGTGCGCGTTTTCTATCAAACGGCCAGCAAGGACTACGTCACTTTCCTGCGCGACGAGAACCACACCAACATGGCCGGCCAGACGCTCTACAACCAGTGGCAGATCACCGGCAAATCCCCGCCCGTGGAAATGGCCGTTGAGAACTTGCAGGTCGCCCCCTTCGCCATCGGCGACTACGACGGCAACTTCATCGTCAACCTCACCGATTACAGCAACTTCCCCGCGTGCCTCACCGCGCCGAACGTACCTTACTCCGACCCCGCTTGCCTTGAATTCGACTTCGACGACGACGGCGACGTCGACGCCCGCGACTTCTCCGAATTCCAACTCAACCTCGAAATGTAGGGTCCCCAATTAGCTGGTGCGAGAATCCCTTCTCGCACCTCCTCTCCGGGGAATCCTTTCCCCATCTTGCTGGTGCGCGAAATGTCGCTGGTGCGATAATCCCTTCTTAGCTGGTGCGAGAATCCTTTCTCGCACCTCCGCTTCGGGGAATCCCTTCCCCATCTTGTTGGTGCGTGAATCCCTTCCTCATAGATCAGAACTCCAACTGATCCATTTCCAGGCAAAACTCCCGCTCTTCCGCATACCAAGCGGCCGAGCTGTACCACCAGTCTTCAGCTCCCGCCACCAACCCTTTGCGTACCGGATTCTCATGGATATACCGCAGTTTTTGCTCAAACACGGCCCGCGTGTGGATCTCCTGTGGATGGAACCCATCCTGCCAGAAAGAAAATTCGCCGCGCTCGCGTCGCGCTGGCTGTGCGGTTCGATTCAGCCACGCCAGAATGGTCTCACGACCATCTGCCATGAGCCGTTCGTGAACTGTACGCGACGTAAACCGTTTGAAGTCGCGAAATAGTGCATGAATGTCATTCGCCGCCACAATCATGTGTACATGATGAGGCATGACGACATATGCATACAGTTGCATCCCCTTGTTCGCACGGCAAAATCTGAGCGATTCGATCAACGGCTCGATATAACGCGCATCAAGAAATACCGGCACCCAATCCAATACCGTGATCGTGCAGAAGAAGGGAACATTTTCACTTGCTTGATACCGGGTCATGCTGCAACCTTTTTTTGGGAAATGTCGCAAGCGCGCAATTTTCGCTGGTGCGAGAATCCCTTCTCGCACCTCCTCTCCGGGGAATCCTTTCCCCAGTTCTTAGTGTTTCAATCCCCCCGCCCCCAACCTCACCGTGCGACTCTCTCCCGTCACCTCATCAACAAACACCATCAA
>CAZKIN010000382.1:0-3575 GCA_964552515.1 uncultured Phycisphaeraceae bacterium | reverse complement strand
CATGCGATACCGGAGCCTGGGACATTCATGCTTCTGATGGTCGGTGGATTGATTTTTATTGTTTTGCCATGCGCGTCATGCCTAAGCCGCCAGCTGCGACTATAACCTCACCGGCAACACCTCCGGCGTCTGCCCCGAATGCGGTACGGCCATTCCCATTGTCGGCGTGGACAGGGGAAAACAGGAGAGCAAGATTGAATGATGAACGATTCTCCGTCAATTCGTTCCCGTATCCCTATCATCGCCGTCGGCATAATCATCGGTGCCCTGGGCATCACATTCTGGCGCGAGATTCAAAACAGCTGGGCAGGCTTTGAACGCTCTGAGGTGGTCACACTTACCCCTCTTGCAGCTCAGAAAGTTATCGATGTGTCCGACGGAAGAGATTTGACTGAAACAGCATATCTCAGAGTGGGCGTCGTACCGGACGGCGGGCCACATTTTTTCCATTACCATCTGGCCATTACGGAAACGGTCGATCCGAAAACCGATCTCATCGGAAACTCGCATGGTATTCAAATTGTAGTGGACCGGATTTCTTCTCCCTATCTGATAGGAACCAGTATCGACTGGGTTACGGATAACGATCGCTCGGGATTCATGTTTGACAATCCGAACGCACGGACACCGCCGCCGGATGATGCTCGCTCCAGCATTCTACCTGCCGTAGGCGGAGAAGATTCTCGATAGGACGTGAAAATGAAGACGACTCTAAGGGAAGTCGCCTACCACGAAGCCGGGCACGCCATTGTGACCGTAGCGCTTGGACATCGTGTGAAGTCGGTGACTATTCGCCCCGGCAAAGATTGGTTGGGATGCAGCGAGCGTTACGAGATTCCGCGTGCCATTCGGAACAAGCTTGATACAGGCGACGTTACCGGCACAGCCAAACGATGGATTGAAACCGAAACCGTCATTGTTCTTGCAGGGCGGCACGCAGGACGACTCGTAACTTCCGGACGGAATAACTGGCTGGGTGCAAGATCGGACAATGAACGTGCCGGATACTTGGCAGCGATTGCAACTGTCTCCGCGCGCGAAGCTGACGCCTACTTGAAACTAATGGACATCCGAGCGGAACAACTGATCATGCATCCAATGTGGAAAGCGTGCATCAAGTCGCTTGCGCGTGAACTGCTGAAACGTGAGACGTTGTCCGGGCGAGAGGTGCGGGCAGTTCTTGCGGACACGGTAGACAGACTGAGGAAGGGGCGTCTGAAAAAGTGATTACACCGTAGAAACAATGGGCGACGATTCGTAATGCCGCGTTCAATCCACGTCAAATTCCATCAGTTGGAATATCCTGCTCATCAGCCATCCATCAGCAAGCTAAGCACCGATCCAATTCCGCTGGCGGATGGTTTCGATCACGGCTCTGGGTGCGAGATGATCGAGGTAGCGGGCGGTGGTGGAAATACTCGAATGGCCGAGTTGGCGGGAGATGATCGCAATGTCCACGCCTTCGGCCCGCAGTTGTGCGGCGTGGGTATGCCGCAGTCCATGGGCGTGCACACGCTTCTCGATTCCCGCACGTTTCGCCAGTCGTTTGAGCATGACGCGGATGTACGCATCGGCCATCGGTTGACCAGCGAGCGTACAGAAGACTGGTTGCCGGTTGCCCAGTCCTTTGCGTAACCGTGCATCCAGCCAGCGCTCGATAATCGCGATCGCGCCGGGGTCGACGCCGACCATGCGTGACCGACCGCCCTTGCCGTTGAGCACGCGAACACCGCCGTCGGCCAGGTCGAGGTCCTTGGGATACAGATCGAGCGCCTCGTTGATCCGCAGCCCCGATCGATAGAGCAGCGCGATCAGCGCACGGTTCCGCAAACCGGTTGGTGCGTTGCGACTACACGCACGCATCAACGCGCAAACCTCGCTATCCGTGAGCACTTCTGGCGGTAACCGCCGTGGGTTTTTGACGGTCTGCGGCTGGTTCATTTCCGTCGTTGGTATTTCTCGCATCTTTGGTCTCCCGAGCTACACATTTCGCACAAAGCGTAACTCAGTGCTACCTCGGGGTGGCCACCCCCGAAAGAACGTAACTCTTTGGGGCCAAAAGGGTTAGGAAACATCCGGATTCGCGAACCTGTTGCGTTTTGGCGAGATGCTGCCGTTATTTCGCCATGATCCGGCCTAACCGTTCTGCCTCTACACTGTCTGTTCGTCGGTACGTGCTGATTACAGTTCCATTCAACTCACTTTGGAGGCGCCATGCACACCACTACGCGATTACCATTCGTGTTCCCGTTCGTCGCCGCCGGTGCTCTCGCCGTCGTTACCGGGTGCACCAGCTCCACCAACTCAAACATGGGGCGTACGGTGCACACTTCCAACCTTGATGACTGTAATCAAGTTCGCCTCCTTCATCGGTGCACCAAGAGCCGTGAAGGCTTGGGGGCGACCCAGCGGTGCGAGCAAATGGTTGTGGTTGTGGAACCGCGTCAGACCCAGAGCGCCGAGTATGTGCTGAAAAGGACTGACGTGGACGAATGGCCCTCGTGGTCGTCATTCGAATTTGGAAGTATTGAAGCACGCAGCGACGCCACGCGTCAGCGCATTTGGTTCGTCGATACACAGACGGGCAAGATTGCCGGTTCGATCGACCGCGAAACCGGTCAAACCACCGGCCCCGACGACACCACACCCGCTTGGGCCACGTCCACCAACGGTGAACGACTGGAACTGGTTGGCAAATGAGAATGGTCTTCGTTGATCCGCGTCTGACCGTAATCACATGCGGAATTCTTGCTTCCGGCTGAGCGGTCGGACGAAATGCACGACGTTGATTGGACCGATCACTGGACCGGATGCATGCAGAGCCAAGGCCAGGGCCGTCCAACGATCGGCGTGGCTGCCCGCTTCTCGTGGTGCGGCATAACGCACGTTGCCCGACAGAGTCACCGAACGCTGGATGGAATGCAGATCGTCGATCAGTGGCCGATGGTTGGGGATGGTCACTTCGCCGCGCTGGAAAGCAGTCAGGATTCGGGAGGCGAGGGATTCCTTTACCGGAGCGGTCATGGTGATGGGTTCAACCTTGGTGGGAAACTTCCTCGCCAGTTCTTCGGCCAGTTGCATGCCCAGTCCGCTCGGGTCAATCGCCAGCCGTCGCAGGCCACGAGCCGTCAGGACGCTGGTGAGCAGTTCATACTGTTCGTTGAACGGCGCTTCACGCAGTTCCACCGCCCCGCGCCAGATGAATTCGCCCTTCCAGCGTTGCAGGATGATCAGCACGGACAGATCACGTTTGCGGCCCACGTCATAACCGGCATACAGATCACCCGGTGCAGTGAGCGTCTTGATGTTCAGAGGATAGGAGGTGGCGTCATCGGCCCGTGCCATCAGCAGGTCGTAAGGCAGGAGCGCATGCGCTTCATCCACGAACTGGCATTCTTACGCTGCACGCCACGTCGCTTCGTCGGCAACGGCGGCACGCAGTACGCCAATATCATGCGGTGCACCACCGGCCTGGGCGTCGTAAATGGTCACGCGGTGTCTCGACCAGGCAGCGTCACCGTTGTTCCACAGCTTATGGAACATGCCCGCACGCGGACCGGGAGTGCTGATCACGC
>CAZKIN010000381.1:0-3583 GCA_964552515.1 uncultured Phycisphaeraceae bacterium | reverse complement strand
TTCCCGCGCGAGCGCGCCATACACCGCACATGGTATCCCGCCTCCAGCAGCCGCGGCACCAGCCGTCCGCCGATATAGCCCGTTGCTCCGGTGACGAAGACACGGCGCGCGGCATTTTCGGGTTGACTGTCGGTTGTCATTACAACGATCGTAGTGCGCATCACGCAGAAAGTCGCCACTTACCTGCGCACCGCGCATCGTACGGCTCAGGGTCCGGTGAACTCACTTTCGAATGCGCTGTAATCAATCAGGTCAATATCCCCGTCATTGTCCGCATCAAAGTCATAACATGGACCGAGCGAAACCGAAACGAGATATTCACTCTGGTTGTGCAAGGCACCGTTGCAATCGAGTACCGCATCATCCGTGGCAAGCAACCGAAGCGTGTAATCACATGGAGGAAGGTTGGACACGTCCCAGTTGCCCAGCAAAGTGTTCGACTTCGGCAGCGTTCCCTGACTGATTTCGGTCCAGCCGTGGCTTGGCCCACCGGTATATTGCAGTGTCCAGTGCGCCAGGTGTGCATCCTGTACCGTTCCAAAGACAGGCACGACGGGACTATCCACACACTGACATTGCACCGGCGAAGTGATTACTGCGACGGGGGCGGTGTTGTCTACCACCACCGGAATCGTTTCCTGGTCCGTATGCCCACAGAGGCTTGTTCCCAAGAGCTTCAATTCATAGTCGCCGTCCGGCAGCGGGCTGGTATTCCATGTAGCCAGCGGGTCGTTAAGAACACTGTTAACATAAGACGCATGTGACGGATCCACGGGTTGATACTGACCACCCATCGAACGATACCCGACCGTATACTGTTCGAAGCACTGATCCCACGCCGTTCCGTCAGGACAAACCTGGCGGCCCAGGCGCGCCGCAGGCGCCGGGGCGCGAAGGGCCAACGTATCAAATGACTTGTCAACTCTCACGACGCGCAGATCAGAAACTTCCTCCGCGCAAAGACTGGTGACCGTCAAACGAACAAAGTACCACCCTTCGACCAGCGCACTGGTATCCCAATCGCCAAGCAGGTTATTCGTGACCGGGTCATAGGATTCCCAGAAGTTTGTCCAGCTGCCACCTCCGGTAGCACGATAGTCGAGTCTATAACGATCGAATGATTCGCCGGATGCCATCGCGGTTCCCGAGATCGGTACGATGTCGCACCCGCAGCCAAGGTCGGTGGGACTGCTGATATTCGCGATTGGTAGATCGACCGCGCCGCAATCGACCAGGGTCAGCGCGGCGCCCAGGCATAGCTCACAACCGGCGGAATTCTCAGCGTACGATCCGACCTGAAAGTAATAGGTCTGGCCTGCGGTCGCATCCAACACTACGCGTGACCCGACATTATTCCGACATATGTTGCCGCATGCGGGACGAAATGTGTCGTCGCTGCAGGTCAGCTCTGCAAGCACGCCCGCGCAGTCACCGGCATACGCTGCCACCACCGTGTCATAGGTCGTCGCAGGGTGGCAGGTCGTGAAGACCATGGGCCCGGATTCTTGCGCGGTGGTCTTGAACCACTGCACGTGTCCCACGGCAGGTGTGACGCATGACGGGTGTGGTTGTCCGGGCACCACCCCGGCGTCCTGCACATCCACCGCCGCTTCATGTGTACCGACAAAACCAGGCAACTCCGTCGCGACTCCGCACGCCAGACCGCGCGGTGGATCACCGCAGGGCTCACCAATAGTGACGATAACGCCAAGACACAGCGGGCACCCCGCGGCGTTGTTGTTGTAGGAGCCTACGAGAAAGCGATACTGCGTCCCGGCGACCGCTTGAAACGAGACCTCCGAACGCTGACCCAGGCAATCGCCGTAGCAATCCGGACTGTAGGAATCATCCACGCATTGGACGGGAATCATAAACTCGCATCCTGAGTCGCCGCCGCGGTACACATCCAGAACCGTATCAAACCCAGTGGCCGGATGACACGTACTGATGGTCATGAGGCCCGACACCTCGGGCGTCACGCTGAACCACACGGTGTGTCCGAGGTTGGTTCCGCAACTGCCTTGGCCTGGTGACGAGGTAGCCTGATGAACATCCATCAGGACCACGTGTTGCCCCTCCTGCCCAGAGATGATGCGCGCGGCATCGCAGAAGTCACTCGGCGGCTCGCCGAGGACGCACGACTGGCCCCAACTACTTTCGGAACATGTGAACACGGCGATAAATCCAAGAACCAATTTCAGGTGTTGCATGGGCGTCTCCTCGATAAATGAGATGACCGATAAGCGTCGCTTGCTGCGCCGAATTGGATATTCCGCGATCCGCCATCGCCCCGGCGCCGCTCGCTATTGAATGCTAGTTGCATCGTCCTTAGGCACTGGCCTTCGCTGCTACAGAACTGCTGAGAGTAAAGCCCTGGATGCGCAAGCCCGCACCGTCACTGCAAACTTGCGACACGGAAAACAACGCGCCGTTTTTCCGGGCAGCGAATCACCGGATACCCGGCCGCCTTGTTGCCAGATGCATGGCACTCTGGCCCATTACAAACAGACCGGCCAGTAGTCCGGCCCGCAGAATCCATTCTGAAAGCGCTGAAAATCCGCCAGGTCCACGTCGCCGTCGTCATCAATGTCCGAGTCAATCGAACAATAATAGTTCGGCGGCACGTTCGGACCCTTGATGCAGATTTCCAACCCTTCGTAATCAAACAAGTCCACGTATGCATCGCGGTTGAAATCGCACGGCGAACCCTCGAGCGACAATTGCAGATTGTCCAGCCCCCAGCTTTCGTTGCTCAGCGCTTCGAGATTCGCAGCGCCGAAGCCCAGCGTCAGTGTGCCATTCGCATGTCTCAATGCCAGCTCGATGTGATACACCGCATTCGTGCAGCTTCCGATGCAGGAATAGCCCAGCGTGTTTACCTCCGTCGCGCCGGTGTTCGAAGGGTGCTGTCCACCGGGATAGCTGTCCGGATAGGCCTGATACTGCGCCGCGAACGTGTGCGTATTGAACGTCGTGGTGAAGGCCGCGCCCTCATCCGCCCACACCTGCCAGATGTCGGGCCCGCCGCTGGGCCCCGTGTAATTGCCGTCCCACGAACCGATGATGAACAGATCAAAAGTCAACAGCAGCGTCGAGTGCGGCGGCAGTTCGGAGAGAGTCAGCGTTACCGATTCCGCGCCGAATTGTCCGAGGAAAGTTCGCTGTCCCCATGGTGTCACATCCCGATCCGCCTGCGACCACTCCGGCCCCACCGGTGCATCAAAATTGTTCGTGTAATACAACTCCAGCTGCGCTTCGACCGTCACCGCGCCGAGCAGCGCGACCATCGCCGCACTGCAGGCACACATGCGTTTCATGGTTGTCCTCCCTTCGATTCCCGCCCGATGCCGCGCTCCCGCGTTTCCCCTTGTAATTTCCCTGCATTTCAAGTGCCACGAGCGTGCCAAACCATCAGGCCCGGCGACTATATTTGCGCTGGTCTTTGCGCGTTGCGCCGCTCTGAATCATGATTCCGCGCGACCTTCAACATAAAGCGCAGGTACCGTGCAAGGCCACGTCACTTTGCGGTCAATACAAAGGTCGCCTGGATTCCGGTGCATCAATTTGTGCCAGACTGTGGCAC
>CAZKIN010000380.1:0-3622 GCA_964552515.1 uncultured Phycisphaeraceae bacterium | reverse complement strand
TGCTCGATTCCGGCGCGCCCGGCGCTCCTGACTACCAGTGGGGTTTCGCCAGCTCACCGATCATTCACGACGGCCGGGTGATTGTGCAATGCGACGTGCAAAAGGACTCGTTTCTCGCCTCCTTCGACATCACCGACGGCAAGGAAGCTTGGCGCGTGCCGCGCGTCGAAGACCCGACGTGGGGCACCCCCGCCATTTGCACCCAAGGCGGTCGTACCCAGATCGTCTGCAACGGATACAAGCGCATCGCCGGTTACGACTTCGCCACCGGCAAGGAACTCTGGTGGATGAAAGGTGGTGGAGACGTCCCCGTTCCCACGCCCGTCGTGGCGCACGGCCTCATCTTCATCACCAATGCCCACGGCAGCGAAGCGCCGATCTACGCCGTCCGCCCGACCGCGGAAGGTGACATCACGCTCCCGACGATCGGCGAATCCAATTCGCACATCGCATGGAGCAAATCGCGCCGCGGCAATTACATGCAAACTCCGCTAGTTTACGGCGACCAACTCTACATGTGCAGGGACAACGGCATATTCACCATTTACAGCGCCAAATCCGGCGAGCAAACCGCTCGCGAGCGCGTTGGCGGCACCACCGGCTTTACCGCATCCATGGTCGCCGCAGACGGCAAGGTCTATGTCACCAGCGAAGAGGGCGACGTGAAGGTGCTCAAGGCGGGTCCCGAATTCACCGTCCTTGCCACCAACGAGCTCGGCGACCTCGCGATGGCCACGCCGTCAATTTCCGAAGGCATCCTTTTCTTTCGAACTCAAAAATCGTTGATTGCCATTGCGCCGAAGTAATTAGCGCTTCGAGTGGTCCATGGTAAGAACGTGGCCGCGTTCTCGCGGTAGATGTTTGACGGATCGCCCGATTCCCGCGACGCTAGCTGGTCATGAACCCGCTGCACTTCACGCGTAGCGTTCGCAGCCTCAATCGCCTGCGGCAGATTGCCGTCGTGGCGACACAGCACGGCTTCGGCCATGTCATTGCGCGAATGAACCTCGGCCGGTTCGTGCCGGTCTGGCTCGCGCGCCGGATGCGCCGCGGCCTGGAGCCCGATACGCCCCGCAGCGTCGGTCGCCGCCTCACCGAAGCCTGCGTGGAACTCGGCCCCACGTTCATCAAGTTCGCACAACTTATCAGCACGCGGCCGGACATCGTCCCCGCCGACGTACTCGCCGAATTCCGCAAGATGCAGGACGACGTGCCGCCCTTCGCTGGGGCGGAAGCGCTCCGCATCGTTCATGAAGAACTTGGTCGGCCCATCAACGAATGCTTTGCAAAAATCGAAGGCACGCCGATCGCCAGCGGCTCCATCGGACAAGTCCACCGCGCGACAACCAAGTCCGGCGACGACGTCGTCATCAAGGTGCGCCGACCGGGCATCGAAGACGTCATCGCCCTCGACATGCAGCTTCTCAAGTGGCTGGCCGAATCGCTCGAAAATCTCATCCCTGAATTTGCGGTCTACCGTCCCGCGCTGCTCGTCGCGGAACTGGAGCAGATGCTCACCCGCGAACTTGATTATGTCCATGAAGCGTCAGCCACCACCCGCTTCGCCCGCGCCTTCGCCGCCGAACCCGGTCTGCACATTCCCCGTGTCTATTGGGACCTCACCAGTGCCCGCATACTGACACTCGAAGCGATCCCCGGCGAGAACATCGACGCCGTTCTCTCCATCGATGATCGCCCGCAATCCTTCGACCGCCGCACGGCCGCGCGACGACTCGCCGATTGCTTCCTCAAACAGGTGTTCGAACTGGGCGCATTCCACGCCGACCCGCACCCCGGAAATGTGCTCATCGACGAGTTCGGCACCATCGGCCTCATCGACTTCGGCCAGGTCGGCACGATCACGGACGAGACCATGACTCAAATCGTCGTCATGGTTTACGCCGCCACCAGCCGCGAAGTCGGCGTCATCATCGACGCCCTTGCCGATCTCGGCGCGCTCGGCCCGGAGACCGACCGCCGTCAGTTGGAGCGTGCCCTGCGTGTCCTGCTCGACAAGTACTACGGCTTGCCCATGAAGCGGTTGGACTTAAGCCAGTTGATGAACGAATTCTCCGAAGTCGTGCGACACTATGATGTCATCATTCCGCGCGATGTGCTCATGCTCTTCAAGTCGATGGGGCTCGTGGCGTCCATCACCACCCGCCTCGATCCGGACCTGATTCTGCTGGACCTGCTGCACGAGCGACTGACCCGGGTCATGCGGGAACGCCTGTCGCCGGGCCGGCTCGGCAAGGACGGCGTGCTCTGGGGCTGGCACCTGGTCAGCATCCTGCGGCACGCGCCCGGCCAGCTGCGCGAGGGACTCCGCCGTGTTGCCGCCGGCGGATGGCGCGTGCGCATTCGTCACGAAAACCTCGAAGGCCTGACCAACGAACTCGACCGTTCCAGCAACCGCCTCGCCTTCTCCATCGTCATCGCGGCCATCATCATGGGCAGCAGCGTACTGGTCAGCGCCGACAGCAAGTTGCAGGTCGTCGGCATCAGCATCAACACGTTCGGCATCGTGGGCTACCTGTTCGCGGGCGTCCTTGGCCTGGGGCTTAGCTGGGCGATTTTCCGATCGGGACGGCTACACTAACGATAACGGATTGCGCATGACCAATGACGAATAGTTCATAATTCGTAAACACTTCGGCACTCCTGTGCACTCTTCCTTGAAAAGGCCCATTGCCGCTTTGGTTCGAGCCCGCGTTTGGGTTCGTTTTGTTATTTTTTTCGAGTGTGCCACATAACAGGCACCAATTTCCTGGCGCGGCATCTCCGCAGGAGCCAAGCCGGAAGCAACGCCCACCACAGAGGCACTGAGTTCACGGAGATGAATCAGATGTCCCTGCACTGCGTCATATTCGAATCCGCCGCCGCTAAAGCGATGGTCCACCCGTCCGCCTGAATTCGCTAATTAACTTATACCAAACATAGTTCGCAAAGTCAAGCGGATTTTGCGGAATACTCGTAAGTCGTTGCGGGGAAGGGAGTTAGGTAAATGGTGTTATTCGATCGCGAAAACAAGTGACGTCCGCCCTCCGGGCGGGAGAGAAAAGGACAGGCATTCCGGGGGCTGAAGTCCCCGGCAACGATCGTGCGCCCTCCGGGCGAGATTCCTGCCGGCGTATTCATACCGGTCACTTTGAGGGTTACGAATCATCATTCGCCGTTTGTAGTTCGGATCGTTTTCAGGCCGTCGGCGGTTCAGGGGTGGAATCGTCGCGAAACTCGTTTTTCGGTTTGCCCGTCGTGCGATATTCCTTCCGCTGTGCCGCGTACTCTTCCGGCGTGAGATTCTCCAGCGAAAACGCGTCCGGGTCTTTCGCGATCTTGACCAGAAACGGAATGCACCAGCCGCAGCCCGTGCCCGCATTCAGACATCCGGTCATCAGGCTCGGGGGATCTGGCCGTTCGCGGCGTGCGAAATGAATCAGCTTCCGCATCGACACGTGGTAGCAGTAACAAATGTCATCGTCGAGATTCATGTAATTTCAGTCTTCCCGGCCTCCCGCCGGTGTCGCATCGTCAATTCATCGCAACAACCATTATAGACCCGCCGAGGTGCCGCTCCCACCGCCTTCCCTTGCCATTCCTCCCCGCACCCGGTATTCATTCC
>CAZKIN010000379.1:0-3627 GCA_964552515.1 uncultured Phycisphaeraceae bacterium | reverse complement strand
GCGTATTTTGACGTGACGACCTCAGAATTGACCTTTAAACGCGCGACAACGAAACGTCGGATGGGGAAGCAAACGTCGCCCTTCTCCGAAATGCTCGCAAAGCCTTTGATTACAGCAGCTTGGCAACGATTGATGATTTCGCCAATCGTCGCATTTTGACGCATTGTCAGGCAATTTGTGGTAATATTACCACATGCGGCAACTCTCGTCCCCCCGCGACGTTCACATACTCGCTGCTTCGGCGAGTCCTGGCTTCGAACTGCGAGACCCGGGCGCGATGTTGCTCAGGCGAAAGGAGCTTCGACCCATGAACATCCGTGCCTGCCCGTTCTCCCTCCCGGTCCGAATTGTTTCGGTGATGCTTAGCTTCCCGGCGCTGGCAGCGGCACAAATTCCGCTGAGTGCCGCCGAGTTGGAACGGCTGCGCACGATCTCCTCGTGGGACATCGAATACACTGAGTCCGTCGCATTGAATGCAGTGGGTGGTGGCGGTCCGCCGCCAAGTAGTTCGTGGCTCACCGGCTTCTCCCTGTCTCATCAAGAAAACTTCGTCTATTCTTTCAAGCTGACCGTTGGCGGAGGAGACTGCACGACACCGTCGGATAACCTGCCTTGTAATAAGTTGATGTCGCCTGCGAACCCCGGGGAACTGAGGATCGAAACGGACGAAGTGTTCGATCTGCGAGTACTCAACCGCGTCGCAACGGATGGAGGTTGCTGGTGCAACCCGCCGATTGAAAGTACACTCACCGTAGAGTCCAGCAGCATTTCAAATGGCGGTTCACTTGTCCTGGACGGGACTCCCGGCAAACCATCAAGCGCATGGTTTGGCATCAATACCAGCGTGAACCCACCAAGGGTGTCGGGCAGCACCAATGTCTTTGCAGATTTTCCCGGTCGGCAGATCAGTACTTCCTGCACATCGTGCGACTTTTACGCCTTGCCAGCGGGTTGTACAACGGTCAGTGACACACAGCTCTCAGGGTATCCGCACGGCTGGACCAACTTTGAATTCGGGGCCGAAGAGCAGGCAGGCTGGGGATTGACGGATCTCCGAGTGCAAGTAGAGGACGGCCATTTTGTGATCAGAGGGCAGGGTGTTTTCAATCCACCATACAGTCGTTGCCTTTTCGGTCCGGTCTACTGCGGGCTCGGCTATCAAAATCTGAGCTGCAACGAGACGAGGGTTGATGGTAGCCAAACCAGATACGCTTCCATACTGATCCGGGAACACGATGCGCCGGCGCCCATCAAGATTCATAGCGTTGAGTTCACGCAGGCCATACAGATCTTACAACCATTGGAGGTTCTCAAGGCAGACCTGATCAGCGATCGCAGTCCCCCGATTCCGATCGTCGCCAAGAAGCCAGTTGCACTGCGCATCTATCCTGATGAAGTGACTTCGCGCACCACGGCGACGTTTGAGGTCAGCGGCCAAGTCACCGGTACTAAAACCATGACGCTTGAACCGCATTGCACACCAGAGCTGCGGCGGCGGATGGAGCAGGGATGCGTCTCCGCAAACTTCTATTTTACTCCGCCCGTTGGCGATTGGGCAGTGACAGTGAACCTCAAGTCACCCAGCGGCCAGGTGTTAGAAAGCCATGATTTGAACCTGACCAGTGAGGAGTCGGACGCACTGGTCTTGAAAGGCGTGTCCGTGTGTGAGGCAGTAGACGCGCAGGGGAACTGGCAATGCGGCCTGGTCAATGTTCTGCCCACTCTGGTCGGCCTTCTCCAATCGATCCTTCCGACAGACGAAGTACGCGTAGACGTGACCGGACATCAAGTGAGGCGCAATGCCCTCGACTATGATACCGACGGCGACGGCAGCTTTTCCAGGGCGGAATCCGACAAGTGGTGGGTTGACGTCTTGAAAGACATTCGCAGCTTGTACCAGCTGACAGACCTATATGAGGAGCTGACGGGAGAGCAGCAGAACTACTACTATGGCATGATCAGGAATACCGCACCCGGAGCCCCGGGCGCCGCATTCACCAACAGCAGGAGCGCCGCGAGCAGGTCCTATGTTCTAACACTTGGCTTCGTAAACTGGACGCAGTATGTCGTCGCACACGAGACCGCCCACATGCTGGGGCGCGATCATACCAGTTCGAACTTACCGGCCGCTTCCAACAGCATAGGTTGCTGGGGGCCGGGTGCTGCGCCGCAGGACTGGCCATACGCGGACAACCTCCTTCGTTCGGGTCCGGCACCTGGAGTGCTCCAGGTAGGCTTCGACGTTGAGAACGGAGAGGCGGTTCTGCCCGAGCGCAATTTTGAGATCAGCGCTTATTGCTCGGATGGGTGGGTCTCGCCCTACAGCTACCCGAAGCTTCGCGCAGCGCTTAACCCGCAACCTTCCCCCGCGTCGGCTCTCGCGGCTGGATCGGGCCAAGTAGGCTCGTATTGGCGTGTGGCCGGCACGATTTCCGGCGCGGCGGCCGTGCTGGAACCGCTATTTACGATGGATGTTTTGGGAACCACGGAGGCCGGTATTGGAAGCCACCGCATAGAAGTGCTTGACGGTTCGGGCATCGTGCTGTTCACCCGTCACTTCACGCCGGAGAGCGTTCACATTTCGCCTGGTCCTGACGACGAACCTGACGCCGAGCCCGACCCCTATTTCACAGAACTTGTACCCATACAACCAGGCGCTGCAGTTATTCATGTTATAGACGTGGCCAACTCAGTCATTGGCTCGGTTTCGCTGGGCGGACTGGTCCCCAGCGTCACCGTAATGAGTCCAATGGGCGGCGAGACGATCAGCGGCCCGCATGCGATCACTTGGTCTGTGCTGGATGTGGACAGCGCCAACCATACCTTTGACGTGTATTACTCGAACGACGGCGGGGCGAATTGGCGAGGCGTCGGCCGCGGCTTGGATGAGAGCACATTGAACGTGGACTTTGGCACGTTGGCAGGCACTGTGCCCGGCGACGCGCGGGTCCGAGTCATAGCCTCGGACGGAGTGAATACGGGAGTTGGAACATCAGGCGGTTTTACTGTATCCAAGAAACAGCCATCGGCCACGATTGTTTTTCCGTCAACCGACGACCGATTTACCCTGGGAGCACTGGTGTTGCTGCAAGGCGTGGGATTTGACGCGGACGACGGACTATTGGCAGCCGGTTC
Source organism: uncultured Phycisphaeraceae bacterium (assembly GCA_964552515.1). Taxonomy (GTDB): domain Bacteria; phylum Planctomycetota; class Phycisphaerae; order UBA1845; family UBA1845; genus JACQXM01. Next base: position 492 of record CAZKIN010000379.1, on the reverse strand, counting down.
CTTGTTATGGAGCTCCGATGTAGATGGTCCGTTGGGAAGTGCGGACGATTTACCCGTGTATAACCTTTCTCCCGCAAGGCACAGAATCACATTCACCGCCACAGACACCGACGGAAATACTGCCTCGACGGACGTAGTAATTTCTGTATTCGATCCTCCGACTGCCGATGGTGACGGCGACGATGACGTTGACCTTGGTGATTACCTGCGCCTCAATGGGTGCTGGGCGGGATTAAGGAGTTCACCGAGTGAGCCGGCCTGTCTTGCCTTCGATTTCGACAGCGATGGGGACGTCGATGCATTGGATTTCGCGGCATTTCAGAACTGCTTCAGCGGCACGAACGTGCTCGCGAGTCCGGACTGCGCACGGTGACGTTTATTCACCCACGAAAACTCCGATAGGCTTTCCCGGTTTCGGGCAAGATACGAGACAGTCCATGTAATCTCCCGGCGGGCCGCACCGTTGTTACGGCAGCACAGGTGATCACCGTT
>CAZKIN010000378.1:0-3638 GCA_964552515.1 uncultured Phycisphaeraceae bacterium | reverse complement strand
AGGCATTCCTGAAGATCGCGGACTTCGATGTTGATCACTTTCATTCTTTCCCGGCGTGGCTCGGGCGAATCGCCGAACACAACCTGCAAGACGCTATTCGCGGCTTCCAGAGGCAGAAGCGTCCGCCGCCGGCCCGGCGCGTGCAGGGTGCCGGCGATGACGACAGCTCGTCACACCTGCTCGCGCTGCTCGGTGTCACGATGACGACCCCCAGCAAGCATGTCGAACGCTCGGAACGAACAGCGCGACTCAACGTCCTGCTGGACACGATACCGGAGGACTACGCGCAGGCGATCCGACTCTACGACCTCGAAGGTCTGCCGATTGCGGAAGTGGCCGGTCGTATGGGTCGTTCGCCGGGTGCGGTACACATGCTTCGGGCGCGGGGGCACGACAGCCTGCGTGACCTGCTGGGCGCACAATCCGCCTGGTTCAGCTCTTCGGCGTGAAGATGACGCCGGACATGTCGCATTCTGAAGAGACGGTGCGCGCGCGGGGAGAATCCATGGTGCCTGATCAACCCAACGACCATGTTCACGACCGCACGGTGCCGCAATCGCCCGTGCTGGCCGCGCTGGCCCAGATCGCCGCCGCGCGGCAGCGGCGCATGGCATTGGAAACAGAAGGACGATTACCGCCTTCCGGCCCTGCGCAGCGGGCTTTGCCCAGTATGCAGTTTCCGGGCTACGACGTAATCCGCGAAGTCCATCGCGGGGGGCAGGGCATCGTCTATCAGGCGGTTCAGCACGCCACGCACCGGAAGGTGGCGATCAAAGTGCTGCTCGAAGGCGCTTATGCTTCCAAGGCGGCGCACCAACGTTTCGACCGCGAGATCGAGCTGGTGGCCAGCCTGCGCCACCCCAACGTGATTTCCATCTTTCACTCCGGCGAGACTACAGAAAGTCTGCGCTTCTGCGTGATGGATTATGTGCGCGGCCTGCCGCTGATCCGCTATGTCCGCGACAACCAGGTGACACTAAACGACGCGCTGGTCCTCTTCGTCAAAGTTTGCGAGGGCGTTAATCATGCCCACCAAAAGGGGGTCATCCATCGCGACCTAAAGCCCAGCAACATTCTGGTGGACTTTGAGGGCATTCCCAAGGTCCTCGACTTTGGACTGGCCAAGCTGGTGGGCGGACCCGAACAGAGCCTGGTGTCCCAGACTGGTCAGGTGGTGGGCACGCTGCCGTACATGTCGCCCGAACAGACACGGGGAAATCCGGATGAGATCGACACGCGAACAGATGTTTATGCGCTCGGCGTTTTGCTCTACGAGCTACTCACAGGGCGCTATCCTTACCCGGTGGTCGGTTCTATGTCCGACGTGCTGCGACATATCGTAAGCACTGAACCGACGCCGCCCAGCCGGGCCTGGACGGCGGACTCGGGCATTTTTGCCGGCAAGCTGAATTCAGGTATCCGAAAATTCAGACCTTTCGCGCGACGGCACCTGGTCTCGCCGATCGACGATGAACTTCAGACCATTGTCCTCAAGGCCTTATCCAAGGAGCGCGAGCGTCGCTACCAAAGCGCCGGTGAACTGGCCCGGGACATTCAGCATTACCTCGCCAACGAGCCCATAGAGGCCAAGCGAGATTCCGCCCTCTATATGCTTGGAAAGCAATTCCGGCGCTACAAGGCCGCCGCCGTATCGATGGCCGTCGTGTTTGCGGTCCTTGTCACGGGCGTCATCGTCAGCACGACATTTTACTTGCGTGCCGATCAGGCGCGTATGCAGCAGGAGCAAGAGCGACAGCGGGCTGAATCGGTGAGCGGATTCCTGGAAGAAGTTTTGACGCTCGCTGACCCCACCAAGACGAAGGGCGCCAAGCTGACCGTGCGCGAAGCACTCGATCGGGCGGCCACGCGCGTCAACGACGGGGCACTTGGTCAGCAGCCGCTGGTGGAAGCGGACATTCGCTACACGCTGGGATCAACCTATTTTGCGCTGGGTCTCTATCCGCAGGCCGAGACACAGTTACAAGCTGCTCGCGCGATTCAAGCCCGCGAGCTTGGCGACGAACATCCCGGCATACTGGCCACGCGAAGTAAGCTGGTGCAGTGCCTCGCCTGGCGCGGCGATTACCCCGAGGCCGCGGCCCTGGCGCGTCCCACTCTAGAGCTCCAGCGCCGCGTGCTGGGCGAGAATCATCCGGGCACGCTGCGCACGCTATCGTATCTTGGCAACGCGCTGGCTCTCTGTGAGCAAGGTGATGAAGCGGAGCGATATTTGCGGCAGGCGCTAGCAGGTCAAATTGCGACGATCGGCAAAGAGCACGAAGACACCATTGAAACCATACTCTATTTGTCCTGGCATATGGCCAAACCAGCCAATTATTCCGAAGAGGCGCTTTCGCTGGCGCTAGACGCCTATGAAATCGCGCTACGGAAACTGGGCCCCGATCACCCGCACACGAGTTGGGCCATGCAGCTAGCGGGTCTTTCGTACGCTAACAGCGCTCGGTATCCCGAAGCGGCATCGTGGCAGCGCCGGGCCTTGGAAACTACGCGGCGTGTCTTTGGGGACGAGCATCACCGGACCGCTGATTGCATGGCCGACCTGGGTTTCATTCTAAGGCAGATGGGAAACTCTGACCAGGCGCTGGCATTTGCCCGGCAAGGCGCGGAGATTGCTCGACGCACCTATGGAGTGGGCACGCATTGGACTGTCCGTTACCAGAAATCATGGGCGGACAACCTGATGCAGGCTGACCGCCATGAGGAGGCGACAGATGTAATAACCACGGCCATAGCTGAGGCTCGCCAGGTACTGGGGTCTGAACACTTTGAAACGCTCAATGCGCTTGCCGCGTACGCCCGGATTCTAATGGGGATGGAGAGATACACCGACGCGCTCCTTTATGCGCAGGAGGCGTATGAAACGTCACGACGAACACTGGGGCCCGCTTACACCTATACGAATACCTTCGCGAAGTTATATACGGATATTCTCTGGAAGCTCGGTAGGCATGACGAGGCGAACGCCATTCGTGAGGATTGCGTCACGGCCTGTCGAATTACTTTCGGCATACATGATCCTCGAACCATGTCTGAACTCAGCATGTGGGCGTTTAAATTGAAAGAACGCGGTCAGTTGATCGAAGCGGAGGGGCTTTCGCGAGAGGCCGTCGAAGCGTATCGGCGAGTGGCGCCGGAGTTTAGGAAGCACAAGAGCAATCCCATTACTGTACTGGTCACTATTCTCACTGCGCAAAATCGGACCGATGAAGTGCTGCCACTCTACGAAGAACTTCTGGTGATCGGGGGATATGGACCAGGGGAAGTGCGTAGGCGGAACATCGCACGGAAATACGTGGAAAGGCTTTGGAGTGTTGGTCGCAAGGAGGATGCGATGGCTGTGCTACAAAATAATTTGAACGAGTGCCGACAGGCCCTTGGTCCAGATCACTCGCTAACCCTTTGGGAACTTAATGCCGCGGCGTGGTTCTTTTACGAACGCAGCCAACTTACCCAAGCAGAAAGCCTGGCCCGGGAATCGGTAGCGGGCTATCGGCGTACGCTGGTCTCGCCGGACAAGGACATGATCAACGCATTGGATACGCTCGCGTTGGCAGTTCGCGACCTGGGACGACTCGACGAAGCGCTGCTGCTCTATGAAGAAACTCAGCAGGCGTACG
>CAZKIN010000377.1:0-3641 GCA_964552515.1 uncultured Phycisphaeraceae bacterium | reverse complement strand
CGGCCTCGATCGATTCCATCGCCCGCTCGAAATGAAAATGCACATCCGCCACGATCGGTACCGGCGACTGATCGAGAATGGCAGGCAGCGCTTCCGTATCCGCTTTTTCCGGAACGGCCACGCGAACGATATCACAGCCCGCCTCCGCGAGTTGCCGGATCTGGCGCACCGTGGCATCGACATCGTGCGTGTAAGTTGACGTCATGGACTGGATGGCAATCGGGGCGTCGCCGCCGATCGGCACCCCGCCGACGTGAATCAATCGCGTTTTTCGCCGTGCAATCATGGGTTGGGTTCAATCTCCGGAATCGGTTGACTCTCCGTTGAATTTCACAGCGGATTCGTACCGCTAATCCTATACGCTGATCACGATATTGTAAGGATCGCGTTGGGGCGGGTCGATAACTATCGGTGATGTGTTAGAATGTCCACCGCAAAGGGGTCGTCGCTGGCGCGGCAATGGCCCGGTGGGACGCAAAGTGCCCCTGCAAGATCGTACGGCATAGGGACATTCGTTCGGGCTGGGAAAAACGTAAAAACCAAAATCGAATTCAAGGAGGTAGAAACGACATGCGTGGGATGCGGTATATGAAGTTGCTTGCAGCGTTGATTCTGGGTCTGCCCGCATGGGCCGGTCTAACCGGGTGCGCCGGCGGCGAACGGGCAGTGGTAAATCTTAGTTACGCCGTCGAACCAACCCGCGGCCTGCCCCCCGGGATCCGCACCATCACCATCGTTCCGGCGGTCGTGGGACCGACAACCGACGAAAAATGGTCCGACATGTGTGTGACCATCCTGCAAACGTTGGTCAATGAATCGCGGAATCAATTCGGTACCCCGGTCGACGTTTCCGAACGTCGCGACGCCCGGGCCGTGTTTGACGAAGCCGATCTTGCGGCCGCGGGCATGTCCACCAAGAAGGGTGGCGCTCCCGGTCAGGTGCTTGGTGCCGAAGCATCCATCGTCAGCAATATCAACGTCAAAGTGACTATCGATCGCGGATCACAGCGCACCATCTCCGGCCTCTCCCTCATGGGTGCCGGTGGAAACGGCTGGGGCGCGGGTGGCGGCGACGTGCGCACCGAAGAAGTCGAAACCGTGCAGCGTAACATGACCGTCCAAACGGAGTTCAAACTCATCGACCTCGGCAATGGCCGCGTTTGGGAACACTTCTCGCCGAGCCCCTATCGCGCCACCGAGCGCACCAAGGCCAGTCCGATTTTCGGCTCCAGCCAGACCGAAGCCACGTTGACGCCAACCGATCAAATCGTGGCCACGCTCGTCGAACGCGGCGCACGTGATTTCGTCAGCCGTTTGATGAAGTGTCGCATCGAGGCCGAGGTGGAAGTGCAGTCCAGCGGCAACAAGAACTGCGTGCAGGGCGTCCGCCAGCTCCGCGCCGAGTCCTTCAACGAAGCGCTGACCTATTTCGAAACCGCATTGCAGGATGACCAGAATGATCACCGGGCCGCTTTCGGTGCCGGTGTCGCCTGCGAAGCCTTGGGTCGCTATGACGGTGCCGCCAAGTACTATCAGCAGGCCCTGGTCGGCCAGGACAGCACCAAATACCGCGAAGCCCATGACCGCATGAAGGCATACGGCGGCCGCGCACGCTAACCATTGTCCGGTAATGGTTTATGATTTTTCAGCCTGCAACAGCTAACCGCGGGATGGACGGGCTGTCTTAACGGATGCAGAGGGATTGAAGGTTGATACCGCTGTCGTCGTTCGACGCGGCGGAGTTGCACGAAGAGGTCCAGCAAATATGTTGAAATTCGCATCGATCCGGATTTTCGCGGTGGTTGCCGTAGCGATGTTCTGGGGGGTCGCCCCACTGGCGGCCGACGAAGTCAAGGATGCACAGAACAAGCTGCTCGCCAAGCGCGCGGCCGAGGCCGATTGTTTTCGCAAGCTCGCGGAAACCGTCTACGGTCTGCAGCTTACCGCCAACACCTACGTTCGCGATTTCGTCGCGGAAAGCGACGAAGTGCGCACCGCCGTGGATTCATGGGTCAAGGGTGTGCGTCTCGGCGCTCCGCGTTATTTCGACGACGGAACATGCGAAGTGGATGCCGAGGTGACCATTGCCAAGCTGGTGACATCACTGAAGGAAATCCACACCAAGCATTACAAAGGCAACACCATCACCACCACCGACATCGAACACATCACCACCTCGGTGAAGTCCGATGTTATTCGCGTGATCGGGAGCGGGGCCCCTCGTTCGGAGATTCCGCCGCTCCCTCAGGGCTATGAAGACGCGATTGCTCCGCTCCCCAGCGGCTATGTCGCCACGCCGCACATTCCCGAAATCTGGAAGAAAGTCGCGCCGCAGGGGCGTCTGATGGCCGAACGCGCCGCCGAGGTCGATGCGATGCGCCGCCTGCTTGAGCACATCAAAGGCCTGCGCCTCAACTCCAACACGCTGGTCCGTGATTTCGTCACCGAGTCTGACGAAATCTCGACCCAGGCGAGCGGCCTGGTCATCGGTGCGCTCAGCGTCGGCAAGTATCTGCACGACAACGAACTGATCGTCGAAGTGACGATGGAAGTTCCCGTTGACAAGGTGGTGTCACGTATCAAGGAACTGCACACCCAGCACTATCACGGCAGCAGCGTCACCACCACGGATATCACCCAACTGACCGAGACCCTGCAGCGCGAGATGATCCGCGCCACCGGCAGCGGCGTCCCCCCGCAGCGCTTCCTGCAACAGGCGCGCGAGGCGGGTGTCACCATGCCCGACTGGATGGGTCGCACGGTGGAAGCCATTGGCCAGGGCACCGATCCGGACATCGGCACCGCCCAGGGCAAGCTCCGGGCCGTACGGCAGGCCGAAGTCGACGCGACCAAGAAACTCGCCGACCAGATTTACGCTTTGAGCATCAGCTCTGATTCCACGGTGCGCGATTTCATGGAGAAAAACGCCGACGCGGCGCTGCAGGTCGACGCACTGCTGGCCGAAGGCGTAACCAGCGAACCGAAGTTCGAAGGCGGTAAGGCCACCGTTTCCGTGTCGCTCCCCGCTTCGGATATTTGGTCCGTGGTGAACCAATACCTGCAAAGCCTGCACCGCAAGGGATAGACATGGCCCGCTGGTGTGAGAATCCCTTCTCGCACTCTGCTTTCCGGGAATCCATTCCCGGTCGAAAGGTCACTGCTGATTTGTACGAGAGCTACCAGGAGGTGAGCATCAAAATGAATACACGCATAAAATTGACTGTCGTAACGTTGTCACTGCTGGCCGCGGCGTCCATCGGCTCCGGCTGCCGCAAGTCCGAACACCGCTCGGTGCAAACCTATGAATATCGCAGCGAACCGGCGCCGCCCCCGCAGCCGGTCTACACGCCCGATCCCATCGAGCGCCAGAAAACCAATGAACTCGACTCCGAATACAAGATGGTCTCGCCGGGCGAAATGCGCGGCCGCTGATAGAATGAAGAGAAAGTAGACCTGCCCATCGGGGCCGCTTGCTTCCACTGACTCGGCGATCGTTGTCGGAGAGCGATGATGAAAAAGCAATATCGACTGACGGGTGTGATTGAACGTGAAAATGACGGATTCGTGGCGCTCTGTCCTGAACTCGACGTCGCCAGCCAGGGCGACAGCATCGAACAGGCACGTGCGAATCTTATTGAAGC
>CAZKIN010000376.1:0-3663 GCA_964552515.1 uncultured Phycisphaeraceae bacterium | reverse complement strand
GCAACACCGCCGCCGCCATCGCAAAACTTCTCATGAGGGCCACATGCCGCTCCTTATTCTAGTTGTGTCGTACATCAGTCACTTAAAGACGCACCACCGCACCGCCGACCATCCTTAGTCCGCCGCATGATCCGCTGAATTGACGGCATTACCGCCGACCGCCGCCTCCACGACTTCCACCACCACCACCCATGCTGGACCGGCCGCGACTGCTCGCCCGGTTCGCGCTACTGCCGCTCGACATGTTCCCCATCGATCCGCCGCGACTGCCCGACGATCCGCGACCCGCACCTGCCGCGCCAGCAGCACCGCCACCCGCGCCGGCCTGTCCTCCTGCGCCCGCGCGTCCGGCCCCTTCACCCGCCGCACCGCGACCCGCACCTGCCGCGCCAGCAGCACCGCCACCCGCGCCGGCCTGTCCTCCTGCGCCCGCACGTCCGGCCCCTTCACCCGCCGCACCGCGACCCGCACCCGCGGCTCCCGCAGCACCGCCACCCGCGCCGGCCTGTCCTCCTGCGCCCGCGCGTCCGGCCCCTGCGCCGGCCGCGCCGCGCGTGTCGGCCACTCCCCTCGGATCAGCAGCACCACGGGGATCGGCGGCACCTCTGGGATCAGCCACTCCACGCGGATCTGCTACACCTCGCGGATCGGCTACACCCCTTGGATCTGCTACACCTCTCGGATCGGCTACTCCTCTTGGATCTGCTACCCCTCTCGGATCAGCCACTCCGCGCGGATCGGCCACCCCGCGCGGGTCCAGCGGGCCACGCGGATCAGCAATACCCCGCGGGTCGTAAACACCACGCGGGTCATACAGACCACGCGGGTTATAAGGATTCGCCGGATGCGCATAAGTGCCATAGTGCACCGGGTACGCGCCGTGCACGACATAGCCTCCATGCCAATCGCAATCGTCATCCGCGATCATCGCGCCGACGGCAACGCCCACGCCAAACCCGATCGCCGCCGCCGCAACCGTCCCTCCCGAACTGGACTCTTCAACCACCACCACATCGGGGTTATAAGTCGGCACGTACACCACCTGCGGATTCGCCGGAACGATCTTGATCACTTCCTGTGTCACTACTACCGTCTGCTTGTCATTGGAAATCAAAGTCCCGTTGGCGTTCGCCAGGGCGCGTGCGTGCTGGATCGCCTCCATCACGTCGGCCTGTTGCGCGATGACCGCCTTGCCGAGCTTGTCCGTCCATTCAATGTTTTCGTCCATCCGGTAGAGCACATCGGGAAATTGCAGCAGCACGAACACGCTCGTGTTCCATTTCGCATCGGGCTTGGGCTCCGCCTGGTTGTTATTTTTCCGCAGGAACCGCGCCGCCTCAATCACATCGAGAAGCGCGGTGGATGCGGGAAGAATGTGCGCGACCAGCGCGTCCGGATAGAGCGCGATCGGCGCGACGAGTTTCTGCACGTCGGCCGCGGCAAGCTTCACCGGTGGCGGCGCGCTCTCGCCAGCCGCCGGCGCTTGCGCCTGGGCCGTCGAAAAACCGCCCGACAATCCAAGTACCAGAACGGTCTTGGCCATGATATTTCGCATGTCGTCTTCCTTTCGCATCAGCCCGTCAGCCAATTCTCAATCAAGTTCACCGCGTGCAGCAAACAGTCTACTCGAAGTACCTCCAACACTCGAATCGGCTACTGCCCGAATCCCATTCCACCTCCCGCCTCATGCCTTACGCCTTCCCCTATCCCTTCCGCCAATCAGCGGTTTTTTTATTCCCTTACTTCAAGCAACTCGTTATAGTAATTGGTGCGTCCCACGTTCATGTGGCCGTCTTTGTAGGGTTCGAAACAATTGCCCTTTGCCTTCGTGCAAGGTGCCCCAACGGATCACTGCACATGCTACGAAATCTGCTGATTACATGGCACTTATGCGGACTGATGAGCCTGAGTTTCGCCGCACCATCCGGGCCCGTTTGTCCCTTCGAGGACCAGGCCCATTGCCAGAGACCAGCGGGCAGTTTTTCTTCTCCTGCCGACCGCTTGCTGAACCTTCGCTCCGCGGATGATTTTCGGCCGACTGACGAACTCATAGGGCGTATTTGCTTTTTTCCGCATTTCGCCGGCACCACCAACACAAACTCAGGATTTCCGTGCAATGGCACCAACGGGGGCACACCGCCGCCCGACGATTGGGTCCTGAAAATCTATGATGATGATTTTGGGCTGCCCGGCGCTTTGATTTCAGGCGTACCCGCCAATGGGCTGCCGCTGACCATCGACGCGAAAACGCCGGGAAACTTCTGGCGATATACCGCGCCGGTCAATCCTCCCGATGGAATCAGTGTCCTTCCCGGAGGGTGTTACTGGCTGGAAATTACCGGCCTTGGCGAAGAACAGGCGCAGGGAATTTGCAGTCCGTACTTGCGCAACAGCGGAGACGGAAACTCATTTTTCTATTGGGATGCCGATGCGAGCTATGACCGATTGGATTATGCCAGCGCGGACCTCGCATTTTGCCTCGATTGCGGAGTGAGCGCGCCCACCATGCCGCTATTCAGTCAGGACGGAGGGTGCGGGGACTTTCCAGTGGCCTGCTGCTCCTCGGGCGGAAGCTGCACCGACGGCGGAACGCTAAGCGATTGCAACGACAGTTCCCAATTCCCTTTCAAGGATTCCACTTGCGCGGAGGTTCCCGGTCTGGGAGGTTGTCCGCTGGCAACGAACGATCTGTGCATGAACGCCATCTCACCTGGTGAATGCCAGAATCAAACGGCGAACCCCAACTTGGGTACTTGCAGCACGTCAGATGGTCCGCCGAACATCTTTGAGGTCTGCGACCTTTCCGTCGGAACTGCGCCGAATCATGATTGTCCCGCAAACAACGCGACCTGCCTGCCGCTTCCGCCATTCAGTGCGGGCTACCGCTGCCAGTTTGAAACCGACAATCGCTTTGCGACCACCGATGGTCCCAATACCGAGGGAGGCCCCGCCCCCACGTGCTTGGGTTCGGGCCTCAATGCATTCCAAGCGGATATTTGGTACCGGTATGTCGCGCCATGCGATGGGACGATGACGCTTCATAACTGCGGACCCAACAGAACCTATGATTCAATGTTGCAGGTCTATAGTAGTCATGAACCGACCTGCATTGCCTGTCCGATCACCGACAACAAACTGTCACTCGCTTGCGCCGATGATAACTGCGCTTTTGCCTCACAGGTCAAACTAAGTGTGCAGGCGGGCGCCTGTTACACCATCCGCATGGGCGGCTGGAGCGACTTGGGCACGCCGCAAAACGCGGGCCAGAACAAATCCGGCCTGGACCTCGGCGTCGTCTGTGACCCCGTCTACCCGGCCGATCCGCCCCTCGCCGCTCTGCCGCCGCACGACCGCCGCAAGAACCGCTACCTCTCCTTTGTACCCAACAACGGCACGAAACTCATCGCTTTCCGCGTGGACAAACTCACCGCGCCCACCGGTTCCTGTTGGGTCGGCCCGCCGGATGCAACCGGAAGCGCACGCTGCCAGGCTACCCCCACCTACCGCGCCTGGACTGAACCTGTGATCCACGTCGGTGACTGCGCCGTGTCACCGGTGGCCGACTACAACATCATCGGCGTCGGCACTGGCGGCATTGCCAATCCCAACGTCCTCCCCGTCAGCACCATCCCTCTCCCCGCGCTCAACGCCAAACTCTGGGGC
>CAZKIN010000375.1:0-3681 GCA_964552515.1 uncultured Phycisphaeraceae bacterium | reverse complement strand
CGGTCAAACTGACGGTGAGTACGACCTTCGCCGTCACGCCGGGCGCGGATTATGTCACCACCGCCATCGCCGGCGGGGCGGTCCGTGTGCCCGCGAAAGTTTATGTGCTCACCAACGGCGGCCCGGTCACGCTCGCGTGGGCCGCTGCGCCTGCCGCGGGTGCGCCCTGGGTGCGGATCAATGGTCAGGCGGCGGCGACTGGCACCATTCCGCCATTCTCCGCCGCGCCGATCGTGGTCTCCGTGGATGCGGCGCAAACGGCGCTGCTGCCCGCCGGATTGCACACCGCGGCCGTGAACTTCACGGACACGACGAACAATCTCATCTTTTCGCGAACGATTGATGTCACTGTGGTGGCACCCCGGTTCACGGTGGGCGAATCCGTGGTTTCGGCATCCGCCGCGCAGCCCAACGGCCCGGCGCACACGTTCGCCCTCGGAACTTTTCACGCAACCAACGCTGAATTCGCGGCGTTCCTTAACAGTGCATTGGCCAATCCCACCAACGAGCGCGGCCAGTACATGTACTTCGACACCGCCACCGGCGATGTCTACGTCAACTTCGCCACCGTGGGCGAAAGTGGCACCGGTACGGGCGGACGGACGGTCAAGATGTTCGCGTCCGCGGTCGCCGGACAGATTTCATTCGACGGCGTCGCCTATCACGCGGTCACCGCGCCGATCGATGCCACCTTCCACCCGGTGACCGGCGTCAGCTGGTATGGCGCGGTGAAGTTCGCTAACTGGCTGACGATCGACCAGGGCTTCACGCCCGCGCAGCGCTGCTATGCCGAAAGCAGTGCGGCACTGCTTTCCGGCTGGCGACCCGTAAACGTCAGTGACACCATCTGGGCGGCGCGCGATCTCACCGACGCCGAGCGACATGTGTTTGTCACTTCCTCTCCGGGCTTCCGCCTGCCCATGGACGACGCCGTAAGCAACGTCAACCCGGCCATCGACGCCGCGGACTTGTACAACGAATGGTTCAAGGCCGCGGCATGGGACCGCGTGGCCGGCGTGAATCGTCTCTACGGCTTCGGACGTGACCTCATGGCCACTGTCGGCGCGGGCGCGGGACTCGACGCCAACTATCGTTGCAGCGCCGATCCCTTCGAGGACGCGGTCGATTGCACCCTCGGCATGACCACACCTGTCGGCTATTACGGCGGACCCCACGCCGCTCCAGCCTACCCCGCCACGCCGACCGCCAACAGCTTCGGCATACACGATTTGTCCGGCAACGTGCACCAGTGGATGCAGTGCCGTTACAGCCCGCACGCCCAGGGCATCAACTTCCGCGCGATTCGCGGCGGCAGCTTCAACGACGCGGGGACCAGTGACTTGCTCAAGTCAGCGGGCCGCACCTTCACCACCGCATCCGCGACCAGCCGGTACGTCGGCTTCCGCGTGGCCCGCGTCCTTCCGGCGGTCAGCGCCGACCTTGACGCCAGCGGCGTGGTCGACGAACTCGACTACCTGCTGCTCTCCACGCAGTGGACCGGACCGCTCGGCCTGCCGACGGCCGCGGGCGTCGCGTTCGACCTGGACCAGGACGGCGACGTGGACCTGGCGGATTTCGCCCGCCTGTCCATCGCCTTCAACTAACCGTCCATTTGCCCGCGTCACATATCTACGATCACCTTAAACCCGCCATAAGTCATCCGCTTGCAGTCGAACGGCATGTTCTTCGGGTCCATGCCGGCCATGAGGCGCGGGTCCTTCATGACCTTCGCGTTGACGCGGTTGCGCTCCGCCTTGGACTTGTAGACAATCCACGAAAAGCAGATGACCTCGCCCTTCTTCGGCTTCACCAGCTTGGGAAAGGGCAGCCCCATCGGCACGTTCAGATCGTCGGCGACGCACTCGCGGTATTCCAGCGCGCCATGTTCCCGCCAGATTTTCCCGGCGCGCATGGCCATCTTGCGATAAGCTGCCATGCCTTTGGTCGGCACGGGAAAAACAAATCCATCGACATAGGCCATCGTATATCTCCTTCCAATTTTTTACCTTCACCATCCATCCGGCGTCCGGATGAGCGCACAGATTCTGCGGGATTTCATCGTATGGCAAGCTCCTCCAAAAAGCAGCGGACCTGGTAGGCCGGCCGCATCTGCCAGCATGGCTCCGCCATTCCCTTTTTCCCCGCCATCCCCGCAGGTACGATTGACCCCATGCTCCGCCGCACCATCCAACGCACACTCGTCATCGCCGGCACGGTGGCCGCGCTCTCCATGCTGACCTTGTCTCTTGTCCCGCCGGGTACGCTGGGCACTATCCAGCTTCATGAAGGATACTATGTCGGCCACCGCGTGTCCGTCTGGGCCAACCCTGCGCAACTCGCCTTGGCCGCGCACCGCAGCTCCATATGCAAACATTGTTCGGTGCACAGCATCGGCCCCTGGTTTCATCACCTGCCGGGTTGTCCGCTCGGCCCTGCCGTTCACATGACGATCGAGCCCGAACCACTGCAGCCCTGGTTCTCCATCCCCGGAATGCAAATCCGCGTCGATCCGCTGGGCCTGTTCGGATTCGGCATCTCCGCGACGTGGTGGTTTCTCACCTGCCTTTTCGCGCTCTATCCCGCCATCACATTCTTCTTCTGGCTCCGCAACCACCGCCGCATTCCACCCGCCCACTGCGCGAAATGTGCCCACAAAACTACCGGCAGCACTTCCGACGTGTGTCCCGAATGTGGCACTTCTACCGTACCGCGCCCGTAAGGAAGCGGACTCGTTCACTCGGTTGTCCTTCACCACGCGATCGACCGTGCACAATCGTTACGATAACTGCCTCATATGTGGCACTCTTGGCTGCCCGCGCCCCATTCCATCACGCAACCGCCGCTTTATCCCGGAGGGATTTCGGAAATTAGCCGGGGGTAGCGTAGCACCCCCGGAAATCGCGCACTCGATTCTCCGCACCCCGGCAGGGGTGCAGGATTTTCCAAACGTCGCCATTGCCTCGTTTCCCGATTCGGTTTGGAAATTCCTTCAATTTCTGGCAATCCTTTTTCACTGCCGCCATTGCCGGTACGATGATGTCATCATGCTCCGAAAAACCATCCAGTGCACTCTCTTTTCAGCCTGTTTTCTCGCGACAGTTACCTTACTTGTACTCCCGGCGCTGCATTCGAATACGAATAGACGGATGCAACTCTTCGATGGCGTCTTTCTTCGCCGACATTGGAATCTTGCGGCAAATGCGGAGTCTATTGTATTTGCTACGAGCCCATTTGAGATGTGTCCTTCATGCGGTGTCAAATTGTACGGAATGAGGAGACTATGCATGGGCGACTGTCCGAATCACGATGAACGTAGGTTGTCTGTTCTTGATTTTCCTATGAAGCAACCTACTCGGGTCCCGGGATTTCAGTTACGAACTCTGTCCCGTAGTGGCGGGTACGTAGGCGCCGTTTCGCTGCAATGGTTTGCGATCCCTTTTGCATGCCTCCTCGCGATCACAATCCTTCAATGGCTAGTTGCCCGCCGCCGCTTCCCTCCCGGCCACTGTGCGAAGTGCTCCTACAACCTTACTGGCAACACCACCGGCGTGTGTCCGGAATGTGGAACTCCTGCTACGCCTCGGGTGTACAAAGAAAGCAGCGTCAACCAGGATTCGTATACCGGCAACGAATGAACATGATTCGACTCTCACTGGCCATTACTCTCACGCTCGCCGCGCT